>JAGDWE010000022.1 GCA_023255965.1 Desulfurococcales archaeon
CCACACATCCCCCATCAAGTAATCAACGGCATTACTGCTTAATCAGGGACAGCCTAAACTTTTTATTATCCCTTAGAGCGTGAACCACTTTAGTTGATAGGGTTGGTAGCAGTTTTAGGATTAAGATCTTTCACGGTTTTTGTAGGTGTTTTAGTGGCATTAGGTACGCTGAGGCTGTGCACTTGTCTAGCCTTAACTCCTAGGCCTATAAACCCCCTATAGATACGTCGGTGACCCCGGGCTTCCGCTACCCGCTCCAGAAGGGCGGCAAGGGGGCTCGGGGAAACCGCGAGGAACCGCTTACGGAAACCTAAAACGACCGTAAGCGGGGAACGGCGCCGATAAAGCATGTTGTCGTTTTCCGGCTAATAGGAGTAAGATGATATTACGCTTAAAAGAGAACATACGATGAGTCAACGACTACCACGCATCCATTGCTGAGATAAGTTTTTAAACTCATGTATTACAGTTATTCACTGACGACTGGTGAGATGAGAATGAGCAAACCTGAATACGTAAGGTTTGAAGTCCCTCCTGAAATAGCCGAGAAAGCATATGAAGCTCTAAGGAGGGCTAGGGAATCTGGTGGCAAGATAAAGAAGGGGACCAACGAAACAACTAAGGCTGTGGAGAGGGGGTTAGCTAAACTTGTATTGATCGCCGAGGACGTAGACCCCCCAGAAGTAGTTATGCATTTGCCATTATTATGTGAAGAGAAGAAAGTTCCATACATTTACGTACCCAGCAAAAAAAGGTTAGGTGAAAGCGCGGGTATCGAGGTAGCTGCCGCTAGTGCTGCTATTATAGAGCCCGGCGGTGCTAAAGACTTGGTTGAGGAATTAGCTAAGGCGTATCAGGAACTTAAGGCTAAAGCAAGTAGGAAGTAAGACTAATAGGACTTAAAAAGTACTTAAATCAACTATATATCAGTCCATCTTTAGAGCAGTTCCTCAGGTCTAAATAACACACTAATTTCGTATTCAGCTCTTTCAGGACTATCAGCAGCGTGAATAACATTTTCTGATATTGACAATGAGTAATCACCCCTTATAGTACCAGGTGCAGCTTTCCTACCATCAGTAGCCCCTATCATCAATCTAACCACATTAACAGCATCGCTGCCCTCAAGAATCATAGCAACAACAGGCCCTGAAGTGATGTAATTAACTAGCTCATCATAGAAATGCTTTCCTTTATGTATGTCATATAGTTTTTCCGCCTGTTCGAGGCTTAATTTAGTCATCTTCAGAGCTTTTATTTTAAATCCCTTTCTCTCAAATCTGGAAATTATTTCGCCTATTAAGCCTCTCTTAACTCCGTCAGGCTTAATTATAACTATGGTCCTCTCAACCATATAGGCACCCATTATTCCTTATTCCTAGATGTAGACTTAAGTTTAAAATGCTTGTGCTTGAAAGCCCTACCTCCTTGAGGCGTAAGTGCCTATAGATAAACGCCCTCTAAAGTATTTGGTGGTGGTTTGCCTTAGGGAATCGATCCCCAGCTAGTAGCCTAGGTCGAGCTCTGGCCCTAACCGCCCTTCAAACTGGGTGTTGGGATCCCCGCCCTTTAGGCCCGTAGGGGGCTGGATTTAAATTTAGCTATTTACGTAGATATCTAAGGGTCCAGGGTAATTTCTTAGGATCCCTACCTAACTTGAAATTCTTAAAACATTTACTTGAACAGAACCTTAGTATGGTGCCATCATTCATTACGTACATTAAACCGCTACCCACTTCAATATCCCCTCCGCAAAACGAGCATCTAGATATCTTAGGCACATTATACACCTACCTACATTCTAAAGATTGCAATTTAAAAATTTAAATTAATGATTGTGCGGCTTGCCTTCTTTTTGGCTGTTGTTATTACCTTTATATTTACTGGTTTTCCTTACATCTTGATGGTTATTAAGTATACTGATGCCTCATGCCTTTGTTGGCTGCTTTAAGTTTCATAAAAGGTCTATAAGCGTTAATATCGAATCCCTCACCTGAAGCAGGAAGTCCGAGGTGCAGAGGTCTCCCCACGGCGATGATCCTGAGGCTCCGACGGAGGAGCTGCGGGCTTGGTCGCCCCGGGCGGGGCCCAACGATATTGGCCCGATGAAGGGGGCCCTGAGGGCGATGAAGCCAAGGGTAGAGGGCTTGACATCAAACAATGTCAAGTCCAATGAAACCCGAACCCCTTATAGGTCCATCTATATGTTCAAAAGAATTTTTATAACCCGAGTAATGCATAATGTTAGGGTATCAGAGGTGAGTGATGAGAAAAAGGTGGTAATAAATCAGCCAGATGTTAATGTGGTTGAGGAATTCGGATTTCCAGCAGAAGTCATACAGATAATAGGACGTACCGGAGTAACGGGTGAGATAACTCAAGTGAGGGTGAGGATTCTTGAGGGCAGGGACAAGGGGAGGATAATAACTAGGAATATTAAGGGGCCTGTGAGAGTAGGTGATATAGTGATTTTAAGGGAAACTGAGAGGGAGGCTAGAAAACTAATTGTTCGTAAGTGATTCAATTAATCTCCTAACCCCTTACTGATGCTCTCCATACCTCTTTACCTTTAATCCATAATCAGATTTTATATAGATAAACATTCTGCAGATCACGTACATGAGCGTTTTATCTTTCTCTCAGAAGAGGAATTAAGGATAAACCATATGTTGTATCAGCTCTCTGCTTGATCTTAATTATTTCCTTGATAAGCCTAATGTCATCCTCACTTAATACGTCCTTAAATTTTGTTAATACCTTCCTTAAGTCTTCTTCGTTAGGGCTCGTATAGAGTATGTCACCCTCATCTAAATGCCTACCGACCATTATATTACCTCTTATCGAAACCGCTACTGCAGAACCTTTCCTAGCCTCAGATAAGCTCTTACCTCTATCTTGGATCTGCATAATAACACCTAGTTCCTTTCCATCATCCCTCATGACTGGATAACCTGGCCTTAAAATCCCTTCAATCACCTCAACACCTACTATTACAGGGTCGCTCCTCCTGAATACATAGCCGGGTAAAACCCTAAATTTAGCTGGGAATACCGTCTTCATGATTTCCTGTCTTCTTTCCTCAGTCTTCAGTTCATCTACGAATTTCTCATAACTCTCTATAAGCCTGTATATCACATTGTCACTTAATATTTTAATACCTTCCCTGACGGCTAATTCCTCAGCATCAGGTAATGCCTTAACATTAAATAACAATATCACGCCAAGGTATTTATTCTTCCTATGCACTATAGATGCCTCCATAACTTCTCTTTTAGATAGTGGGCCGACATCAGCTATCCTAACCGGAAATCCCTTACCTTCAAGTATACTTACTATAGCTTCTAACGTACCTAAAGCATCAGCCTTAATGATGAGGCCATCAATGTCTCTCCTAAACCTCACTTGAGAGACCTCCTCAGAGACCTTATTAACGTATTCATCTATCGAGGCGCCTTTGGGTATAACGTATACAGGTGCACCAGCTATCGCCTCCTCAAGGCCTGGCGCACTAATTCTGACACCACTGGCAGCAGATACTTCCTCAACAGTTGCGAAGCCCGCATCAGAGGCCCGCATCTCAGTTAGTGGTTTAGGCATTAACAATGCCCTCACCTTAGTCACTATAGGCCTATTAATGCCACCGACGACTATCTCATCGCCTCTTCTCAATACTCCATCGTATATAATTACATCAATACATGTACCTAAACCACTTAACTCCTTGACTTCAAGTACAACACCCTTGGCCGGACCTTCAGTAAACATTAATTGATTCGTTAGATACCTCTGAGTAAGTCCTGCAAGGACTGCGAGTAATTCAGCTATGCCCTCACCAGTCCGGGCAGAGACGGGGACTATCGCTAAGGTCCTTGTAAAGTCCTTAATTCTATCAAATCTATCGGCATTAAAACCTAAACCACTCAATTCACCAACTAAGCTATATATTCTTCTATCAAGCTCATCAACAACATTTTTCGACTGCTTTCTTATCGTTATGAGAAACGGCTCATCCATGTTAGGCCTCCATCCAGGGATTTTATCGATCTTATTGGCGGCTACCACGAAAGGAACCCTCCTACTTCTTAATATCTCAATACACTCGATAGTCTGTTTCTTAATTCCCTCATTAATATCTATAACAAGTATTGAGAAATCTGCTATATTGCCACCTCTCCTCCTTAAATTACTAAATACTTCATGTCCAGGGGTATCTATAAAAAGTAGTCCCGGGATCTTAAGCTGTATATTGAAGAACTCCCTTAACGGCTTGGTCAAATCATTGATCACCGACGCAGGTACTAAACTAGCTCCTATATGTTGGGTTATTTCGCCTGGCTCCTTCTTAGCAACTGCAGTACCCCTAATCTTATCTAATAATGTCGTCTTACCGTGATCGACATGACCTAATACAACAACTATGGGTTGCCTTAACCTCCTTTCACTACTCATTTTAACATACCTTATAGATTATGTTAATCTATACCTTAAAATCGCTACAATCCCATTAAATGTTTTCTCAATCCACACATATTCAGGTATCGACTCAGGCACCACGTAGACCGTTGCTCCATACTTCTTGGCTTCCTCGAGCAACTCATCAATGTTTTGATGGTTTTCGATCACTATTAATGCCTTCACAGCTCCAAACTCAAGTGCCTTCAGAATATCATTTAACCCATAGAGCGCTAAACCGTCATCCTTAGCTAAGTGATATTTGAACTCCTCAATAGCATTAACAGTCTCCACATACCTATGTCCCTTAATTATATCGTATGCCTTCATAACTAACTCCTTAAGTCCTGGCTCACCTTGAGCGCTAACATCTATTAACGGATTAAGTATTCTCTCTTTAAGCCTATAGTCTATATAATCACCTTTGACAAAGTCGTTCTTCGCATATCCAGGACCGCCTACTAAAATACCTTTTAGTTTCCCGCTTTCAAGATACGGTAGAAGATTACTATTTACCGCCTCACCTACCCTTTTATAGAACTCATCAACTAATTCCTCAATTATCCTATCATAGCGTCTCTGAGACTGACCGCCCTTACTATGCTTCCCTGGAATATACCCCTCTAATTCCTCAAGAACAATTAATGATGCCCCTTTCAATAGACCTATAGTAGCTTCGTCTCTTTCAATAATTACTAGGCCGTAGACATCGCTTTCCTCAACCATTACTTCAAGGAACTCTGTATGGAAGTACTTATCAGTTCTATAAAAATAGATTGTTATAGGATCCGGCGGTGAAAACACCATGCACATGAATTCACCGCTATCCTCATCCTCGCCAGAGAATATTACTAGGCCGTTAGGTGGAATCTTAGAAATATCACTTAATCTATCTATGGCAACACTTAATGCCCTTTGAACTCTATCTTTAGTTCTCTTAAGCTTAATATTGTCCGTGATGGCCAATTCCTGTCTTAACATATTAACTACGTCGCTAATAGGTCTCCCAGGAGGTATATAAAGGGAAAGCAATGTCGTGGCATGCGACTTCCATCGCTTTAACTCCCTAATGATAACTCTTAGCTTATCCCTACTTATTTGATATTCACTAAATATCACTCACCATACAGGTCTTAAAATATATGACTACTTTTAAATCTTACTCTAGCTGACCTCCTCCCCGCCCTGAAGGGCGAGGGCTTCCCCCGAGGTCTCGAGGGTTACACTCCTTCATGGGTGCTACTCGATTATGATCCACGATCAAATGTTAAGTAGCCCATCATTTTTTAAATAATTCGAATAACTACCCTGAATATAGGCAGCTACGATGGGTATGAAACTCCTCATTTATGTAGGATACGATAGTAAAAGTTATGAGCTCCTAAGGAAAATACGCCTCTACGATAAAATAACGTTTCTAGATACAAACATCATATATATACCCTCAATAGATGATGATATATTAACAAACATATTAATTCCATCAATGATTATTGAAGAGCACATAGAAGGTACTGTATATCGCCATCAAGTTAACTCATTAAGCGAATTACATAACCATCCAATAATTAATGCCGAATTAGGTTTAAGTACAAACTCTAAGGATGTCAGTCATGTAGGTATATAGCTATAATAACATTATGCCTGACCTTATCTACCTTAATGAAGCCGAATCTGACCAACTGTACCACTTCATTCACTTTTAAATTCATCATAAACGGCTCGCCATAACCTCTAATCCTTGATATCCTAAGCCCCTCGGGCTTCATTACCATCACTCTAACATGGTTATGATAGGGTACCCACTGAATTATTGGAGCATTTAATTTCCTAGCATCGCTTAACTCGATACTAAAGAACTCAGCTAAAATACCATCACGGAGCTCGCCAACGTACTTAATGTTCATGTATTCCATCAATCTAACGTAGCCTAATTCCCTAAACTTAAGGGAGTCATCACTACTTATCAATACCATTAACTTATCATCAATTAAATTTACTTCGATGCTTCTACTACCTAGATCCTTATTTGTAGGGTGTAAAGGTATTGAAACCTTATTTAACTCCTTAGGCACGCCTTTAATTATTACATTAACGCCGGGCTGAGGTACAAACATCAACCTCTTAGATGAAGCATCAATAAGCTTTCTATTTGTTGCCGCGATATTATCCCAGCTAATTACTGCATCGGTGTCCTTAATACCTACCTCCATGATCAATTTCCTAATGACCTCCGGGAGTATACCCCTCCTCCTTAGTGATGCTATGGTTCCAAATCTAATATCGTCTATCTCTTTAAATACGTTAGGATATTTGAACAGCAGGTCCTTAATTTTAGACTTACTAAGTATCAACCCCTCTAGTCTCAACCTTCCTACGTTAATCACCTCAGGATACCTCCACTTAAAATACCCATATAGGTATCTCTGCTTAATGGTATTAACCATGTGCTCTTTACCACGGAGTATATGGGTTACATTCATGAGATGGTCATCTACACCGGCTGCGTAATTATATGTCGGCCATACATTGTATTTAGAGCCAGTTATAGGGTGTGGATTCCTGTCCGTATCAATTATTCTAAATGCCACCCAATCCCTCACCGATGGATCTGGATGGGTCGTATCTGTCTTTACCCTTAGAACCGCCTCCCCCTCGCTAAAGTGATTAGATAGCATCCTGTCCCATAGCTCTAAATTCTTATCTACATCCAAGCCTCTGTGAGGACATGGCTTCATATCGAGTTTATACTTACGATACTCATCCCTGCTACATAAATCAACATATGCTCCTCCCACATTTATTAGCTCCTTAGCTAATTCATAATACACTTCCATCCTTAATGACTGTATGTATTCTTCGTCCCATATCACACCTAGCCATCTTAGGTCATCCTTTATGAGACTGTAAGCATCAGGCAACGGTTTCTTAGTCTTAGGATCGGTATCCTCAAACCTTAATATGAACTTACCATCATACATCTTAGCGTACTCATAGCTAAGTATAGCAGGTCTAGCATTCCCTAAATGTATAAGGAAGTCTGGATTAGGGGCGAATCTTGTTCGTATCTCCTTATACAGCTCAACATTAGGTAATGGAGGTAGACCCCTACTTTTCGCAATCTCTTTTCTCTCAAAGATCTCGGGGTACCTCTCTTTAGCTAATTTAATTTGATCTTCTAGACTTAGCTTATTGACTTCACTAATTATTTCAGAAACTAATGAGGATAATTCTCTAACATTGGACCTTAATTCAGGCATTAAACCTAGCAGCTTGCTAATGACCGGTTGAGGTAGCGCTCTACCTGAATGCTCTATAGCGTTCTTTAGGGCTAACTTAAATATTATCTCACGTAGTTCTAAACTCGAGCTCACTGACATACTCATCACCAACAACATAAATAGAATATTTCTCAGGTCTTTCAGGTAATTCTTCAATAATTAGTATATAGCCTTTACAGGGAGAGTACACCTTCCTGGTCTCACCCTTGCTAGTAATTATATGTGCTATTAAATCATCGATATCAACATTTAATAGCTCATCTACCTTAAGTATTACATCATGGCCTGAGACCTCAAATTTACATACCTTAGCCCCTCTACTAATCTTCACGCATTTACGTAGCCTGTCATTACATAGCATTAAATCCTCCGTAAGAAGCTCATTATCTATCAACCTCTTAACTTCCATAACATCTAAAGACCTTAAGGCATCGTATTCAGGGTCTACCATATAATAGTGAACACCTAAATAATACCTACGTAGGTTATTTAAGCGCTTATTTAATCTTGATGAAATGCTCAATTAGTAATACCTCCTAGTCAAAAACAATGCGAAGTCCTTAATCATCTCCTTAGCTTTAATATCGTTAGTCTTGATATCCTCGATTAATGCTAAACCTTTTGAAAGGAATTCTTCAGCCACTTTATTACTATACTCCAACGCGCCTGACTCAATTATTAACTCAGCTGCCCTCCTTAAATCATCTACACATGCATTTCTATTGCCTAAGACGTTAAGTATGAATTTCTTGGATTGTTCACTAGTATTATTTAATGCATATATAACTGGTAATGTCTTCTTACCCTCCCTTAAATCACTATATATAGGCTTACCTAAGACTTTCTCATCGCCAACCAACCCTAGCTCATCGTCTCTAATTTGAAATGCTATACCAATGTATTTAGCGAAATTACTAATACGCTCTAGAGACCCCTCATCAGCTCCAGCTATGACAGCCCCGATGTATGCTGAAGCCTTAAATAAGGCAGCTGTCTTCTTAAATACCATCCTGAGGTACTCATCGATAGTAACGTCAGTTCTACGCTCGAACTCCATATCGAGCGCCTGACCCTCAGCGACAGTTATAGCTGCCCATGTTAACTCCTTTAAGGCCTTGATTAGACGATCTGATGGGATCCCGTAATCAGCTAATTTCAATAGTGCCTCATAGGATTTAGCGAAAAGCAGATCCCCGGCTAGTATTGCCATGGCTTCCCCGTACACCTTATGGACTGTAGGAACGCCTCTCCTAAACTCATCCCTATCCATTATGTCATCGTGAATTAATGTAAAGTTATGAAGTATCTCTACGGAGGCAGCAGGATACAACGCCAATTCCTCCCCTAATCCGAAAATCCTTGCAGACAGAACGACCAATAAAGGCCTTAATCTCTTACCCCCAGCCCTAATTAAATGCATTGATGCATCATACAGGCTCCTCTCATCACCCCTAACAACGTCATTTATTATAGCATCGATCTTACCAGCTAAGCTGTTAGCATATGCTAATAGAGCTTCAGACATAGATCGACACCTTTTAAAAGAACTACATAATTACTTTTAAATTACGTTGAATAATCCAAGTTCTTAATGGGTCGTAAATGACCACAGGCTTAGTCTTCAGCTCATTTACGTTCCTTGAACCAGTAAGAAGCAAAATCGCCTTTATAGAATTTATTAAACCACGTAAGTACTCCATCAACTCACCTCTATAATATGCCTTTAGGATCGGTAATGCCATCCCAGCGACATCAGCTCCTAATCTAATGGACTTCACGACATCTAGAGCTCCTCTAATACCGCCACTAGCTATTATACCTGCGCTAGGTAGTGCTGTCCTAACCTCAACTATCGACGCCGCCGTAGGGATCCCCCATCTAAGGAGCTCTAAGGCCATGTACTCCTTAATTCTATCCCCCTTACGTCTAGCCCTCAATAGTTCTATTTTGGCCCAATTAGTTCCTCCAGCACCAGCAACATCGAAGTAATTAACTCCGGCACCACCAATTACACTAGCTACATCCTTAGAAAGACCGAATCCAACCTCCTTAATGATTATTGGAACCGGTAAAACACGTGAAACCTCCTTAAGCTTATTAAGAAATCCCCTAAAATCGTGTGAGCCCTCAGGCTGGGTTAATTCCTGCACCACATTTAAGTGTACGGCTAGAGCGTCAGCCTCAACCATATTAACTACCTTCTCGATCATCCCCAAATCGTACTTGATGAATTCGTAGATACCTATATTAGCAATTACTAGAGATTTAGGCGCGTAAGACCTGACCACATTAAATGTGTGCTTTAAGTGTTCGCATTCGATCGCTGATCTTTGACTACCGACTCCTAGCCCTAGGCCTAGGGCTTCAACGACCTTGGCTAACTCAGCATTTATTTTCTCGGTGCTTGGAGCGCCTCCAGTCATACCGCTAATTATTAATGGCGCAGATAATTTCTTACCAAGAAACGTTACTGACGTATCTACTTCGCTGATATTTAACTCGGGTACCGCATTATGAATTAAATGTACGCACTCCAACCACGTAGTTAAAGGTCCTTCAACATCCTCCTTCAAGGATATTTCGATATGCTCTAGTTTTCTATCCGCATTACTGCAATTCAATACTCTACCACCGTACCTACGAAGTCCTCATCATTTAATGCCTTAAATAGGTTCCCCTTAATTAACCCGTTTATCACCTTAACAATAACTCCGTTTACACCTAACTTCACACCCTCTAATAATTTAAATTCCATCGAGCCCGTTACGTCGTATCTATTCGAGGACCGTAAGTCTAACTTCATCAACTCATACGCCTTAACACGCTCTAAAAGTATCGCATCCTCGTATTTCTTTGGATCCTTATTATAGATGCCATCAACATCAGTTACGAAAACTATCTCCTTAACGTTTAACTCCTTAGCTATAACCCATGCTATGGTATCGCCCGAAAGTACCTTATAGCCGTCGCTGCATAATACTACATCCCCATATAATATTGGGATGAAGCCCTTTTCCATGAAATCCTTAATAATTTTAAGGTCGTATTGAAGCGATCCGTCAGAAGTAAATTTAAAGATCGCATGAGGTGGTATGGTAATCGGCATTAAATTGCTGCTCAGTAACTCCCTAACCACAACGTTATTTAGTATGGACATGTAAAATGCTGCCTCGGAGAAGCATCTATCATCTATTCGTCCAACAATATTTAAGCACTTACGAACTATATAATGCCCGAAGCTGCCACCGCCATGAACTAGCACTAATCTCATATCATTATTCTCTAATAATACATCACGTATTTCAGCAACTAAGGAGCTAAGGACCTCCCTTCTAACGAGTAATGGTTTCTCCTTAAATGTTAATACGCTTCCACCTAACTTAATTAACTTAAGCTTTAAAGCGGCCATGAACTCCTAACACCCTATTTAGATCTACGATATATGTAAATATGTCATTATTGGGGAGAAATCTATGGGTATTTAGTTGGCTATCATCATCGATTAAGCCCATTAATAATGCATTATATAACTTAATGTATGCTCTTAGGCTAGATATATCATTCTTCTTTAGTATATCAAATACTTTGATCGTTAGTAATCCTGCTAAATGCGTTAATGTATTGAGTAAGCCTTCATCATAGACGATGGCGCTAAGGCTTAATTTATATGTACTTTGGATTTTACTTATATATAACCTTACATCATTATCCATCTTGATAACCTCGCTACGATACCTCCATATGTAAGGTCCATTAGCTAATTCAAAAGTTCTGAGACCACTGATGCACTCGTTTAAGCCTAGCCTACCATCTATTATAGTTAGCGATTCAACTTCATTGATACCTAGAATACCGCTTAACGACTTAATTATATTGTTAGTTATAAGCACGTAGAGAAAGCCTTCATGGACATAACTCGAATCGACGTGTACCCTAATTCCATAATTAACACCTAATTCATCTCTTAGGAATTCGTAGAAATCAAATAATAATTTAATTAATGTCTCATCAATAACTCCTACCACCTCTAACCCGTAATCCAGGGATTTTAGCTGTATGCATAAACTTACAACGCTATTTCCTAACGGCAAAACAATTACAGGATTATGCTTATTGGGTAGGGGTAGACAGAAAAGAGGTACGTACTCGGAGGCCTTAACATGTAATTCGTTAACTACAGCTGAAGGTCTCATAATCTCCTAGTAAATTCTAATTGATGCGTAGCCGACAACTGCCTCTAACTCCCCTGTTACGTCGCCTGAAGTAGCGTATTTAAGTAATTCGCCGGATCTACCGCCAGAATTAATCGCCGCATACATTAAAGTCATTACAGGCCCTACGCCACACATGCTGATGTCCTTGGACGTAACAACCTCATATAGGAGTTCTGGGTCTAACCTAATAATTGATTGTATGGCTTCCTCATCCTTCTTATATGCTACATCATGTGGTTCATAGTGAGTGAAGTCAGTTGATGCTAGAATCACTACATTCTTTCCTAATTTCCTTGAAGCATTAACAATGGCGTTTGCCACATCTTTAGCTATTTCAGGTGTTTGATAACCCATGGTTACTGGTACGAATGGGAACTCGTTAAATAAGTATTGAAGAAATGGTAATTGAACCTCTATAGAGTGTTCATAGGTATGTGCTGGATAGTTTATATCTATATAATTAGAATTCTTTAAGATCTCTAAGGCAAACTCAGAGTCCACCCTAACTTCACCTAGTGGAGTCACCCATACACCTTTATCATAAATCGAAACCGCTGTCCCTATGCCTGTGTGATTAGGGCCTATAATTACGAATACATCGGGCCTACCTTCTAATGCAAGTCTATAGTAAGCATGGGCTGCGATAGGGCCGCTATACATGTAACCAGCATGTGGTACTATAAATCCTATGCTCTCCTTACGTCTCTGAATACTGACTTTAGGTAAATTGCCAGGCCCTAATCGATGATTAAAACACCATTCAATCCTATTTACTAGTGCTTCACGTCTCGATTCATAGAAAGTACCAGCAACCGCGGGGTACCTTCTTATGCTCATCAACCCACCTTAGTCTCGAATTCCTCAATCCCTACTGACAGATCACCGTTTGGCGGTATGACTCCTCTCTCCCTTAGTACCTGCCTAGCTAATAACCAGTAAATGACAGCTAGGGATTTCCTACCTTTATTATTGCCAGGTATGACTAAGTCTATATTAGCTAATCTACTATCCGTACTAGCAATAGCTACTACTGGGATGCCTATTTTAGATGCCTCAACAAGTACTTGAACGTCCGTTCTTGGATCAGTAATTATTACTACATCGCTTTCAACGTACGACTTAATCCTAGGATTAGTTAACGTGCCAGGAACAAACCTACCTATAACATGCTTGCCATTAGTTAGCCGGGCAAACATTTCAACAGGTTTAAATCCGTACTGACGTGCTGAAACAGCTAGAACTGATTCTGGGTTAAATCTTGATATAAACTTTGCTGCCACCCTGATACGTTCATCTATTAATCTAACATTTAATATGTAAAGACCGTCAGGTCTTAACTTATATACGAACCTCTCCATATGTTTAGTACATATATGGGTGCCTATATGAACGCCCGCAGCTAAATATACATCCAACGGCGCCAGAAGCTCTATAGCGCCCTTCTCACTAATTAATGTCTTCTCAAACTCCTTCCTTTCTTCAGAGCTATATGACATTAGTTAAACCCTCCTCGAGTACATTATAAGCTCATTTATTAAATCGACATGGGAAAGCAACATCCTTCTACAGCAATACCTTTTAACATTTAGATCGTCTAATACTTTACTGGGGTCCTCACCGTTTTTAACTCTGGAAATGAACTTCTCCCACTTATCACCTATAACTGCACCGCAGGTGAAACATCTAACTGGGATTATTACCATAGATCATCACCTATACGACTTCTGCCTCCATCTCCTAGCGCTGTATCTCATCCACTTCTCAGGCTCTGTTTGCCTGTGGTCACCTGATAACATGCTCCTACTATATTCCTTGAAGCGCCGTTTTAGCTCATCACTTCCAGTATACAATACTAAAGCTCTAGCAATAGCTGTTCTAACGGCGTCTGCTTGAGCCATTACGCCGCCTCCCCTAACATTTACCTCGATATCAACCGATTTCCAAATCCCTTCCCCAGCTAAGAGCAGCGGTTCCATCATCTTTAGGCGGGCCATCTCGATCGGATATATCTCGACTGGCGTGCCGTTAATACGCACCCTACCACTACCGGGCTTAACTATAGCTCTAGCTACAGCTGTCTTTCTCTTACTTGATGCAATCACGACCCTAGTTGTTTGCTGAGCGCTCATCCTTTCCACCCAAGAGCCTTCGCTATTTCACCTACGCTCACATACCCCCTACTTAGTTTAGAGGCATCGGCTTCAGCTAACTTAATCGCCTTGAAGTTTTTCAGGTTTTCTGGGAAACCCACATATACCTTTAGGTTCTTAAGAACTAAGGAGCCCCTCCAATTATCCTTCGGGAGCATCCCCTTTACAGCTTTCTTAACTATAGCTACTGGATTCCTAGGTCTCTTAGGGGACCATTTATATGGATTCCTTAGGGTTTTAATACTTAACCATACCCTATATGAATTGATGACCATCAACCTGTTACCACTAACCACCGCCTTCTCAGCGTTAACCACATACACCTTATATCCACTTAACAGAGCTTTAGCTACATAAGTAGATAACCTACCTAATACAGCTCCTTCAGCATCAACCACCAATACGTTATCACTCATATTATCACCTTAACACCGCTACCTTTAGGAAACTCCTTGATTAAATCCTTAATAGTTATTAACCTACTTCCGGAGGACTTGATCTTTTCTAAGGCACTTAGTGAACACGAATATGCAGCTATCGTTATCCTCTTATTGAGGGAACCTGCTCCTAATATCTTCCCAGGCACGACCACTACATCGCCATCATTCACGTATCTATTGAGCCGCCCTAAGTTTACCACCACACGCCTTCTGCTAGGCCTCATAAGTAATTCTGCAACGTAGTTCCATATTGGTGCATTATACCTCCTAGCGCTTTTCCTTAACTCACTAATTAACTTCCTTAGCACTATATTAGTTGGCCCTGTCCTCCTCAAGAGCTGCCACCTCCCAAACTATTGACCTCATTAAAAAGATTTTGAAGCTTATTAATAATGATCTTTAAAGATTCCAAAAATATTCTCTCAGGCCTTAATGCGCCGGTTCCTTCAATATAAAGTATGTACTTATCCTTATATGAATCCAGCTCTATAGCTTCATTATCACATACTTTAATGCAGTACTTACATAGAGTGCATTTGCTTTCATCAACTACCAACCCAGTTGAAGTTGTACTGAAAACGTTCTTAGGACACGCGTCAACACACTTACCGCATAATGTACATTTATTTAAATCTACATTTACCCTCGCTAAGTACGTAACAGTAGCAACAGTGACTGGACACCATTTTATATGATCCCTGCCCCTACCCAGCCTAGCCCTAGCTTCTAAAGCCAACCTATGACCAGGCGCCAACACAACTATAGGTATATCAGGGCTTACAGGCACTACATTAGGATCTTGAGAAACTAGATCACGTGAATACACCGTTATGACTTCATTCCTCGATGTTACATCAAGACTTAATACGACATAACATCCCTCACACTCCTCAACACTACTACATTCAACGCATTCATCAGGTGATTTATATTTGCTTAAAGCTTCATCTGATGTTAGAGGTATTAAGCCTAACCTATGAGCTATAATTTCATCATAGAGAACTGATGTGTTATCGATAAATACGACTTCATCTATGGCCATACATGGTACCTCGGTCATCGCAACCCTTCTAATAGCATTAACTAGCTGTAATGGAACGTTCTCAAATAACAGCTTTATGTAGTTGTCACCTTTTTCGAGGACTTTAATGCCAGGACCCATTGATAATCCCTTAAACTCTACGTCCACGTCTACCGCCAGGCCTTCTGGTGGTGTCATGCGGTATAGGCGTTACATCCTCTATTCTACCTATTATAAAGCCAGCCCTAGCCAACGCTCTTATCGCTGCTTGAGCGCCGGGTCCTGGGATCTTAGGACCATGGCCGCCAGGCCCCCTCACCTTAATATGGACTGCCCCTATACCTTTATCCATAGCCTCCTGCGCCGCTTTATACGCTATCATCATAGCTGTGTACGGTGATGGCTTCTCCCTATCTGCCTTAACCACCATTCCCCCGGACGTCCTAGCTATCGTTTCGGCACCGCTCAAATCCGTTATATGAACTATTGTATTATTAAATGAGCTAAATATGTGAACTACTCCCCATTTGATTTCCCTTGCTGCGAATATGTGCCATCACCCACTTACCGTGTTTTTAGCATAAGGTGAAGAAGGTGCATAGCCTATCAAATTCTCCTCATCCCTAGAGACCAGATAACCAGGCGATCTAATCCTTCTTAACCCTATGGCTATATGGCCGTGAACTATAAGTTGCCTTGCATGATGTATACTTTTAGCTAGCCCCTTCCTAAAGACTATTGTTTGTAGCCGTCGCTCAAGCACCGACTCAACATCTAAACCTAGAATGTCCTCTAGGGCAGCACTCTCGCTGTTAAGTATACCCGCCCTGTACAACCTTGCTACTAGCCCTCTCTCCTTAACACGCCTGACCTCTAGTGGAAGTGAAAGTAGCTTCTTAGCCTTACTCCTAATATCTCTAAGTATCGTCTGGGCAATCCATAATTCCCTTTTATTTCTAAGACCATACCTACCAACGAGTTCTAATTCCTGCTTCAATCTCTCCTTAATCCATGGATGGCCTGGCCGCTCCCACTTCTTACGCGATTTCTTAGGATCGCCCATAAATCATTCACCCTTGCTGGGGCGCCCTCTTAGTGACACCTACCGTGGGACCTAACCTACCAGTGGTATGCGTTCTCTGACCCCTTACTTTAAGTCCTAAGGCATGTCTTATACCTCTCCATGACTTAATCCTCTTCTCCCTTTCTATATCCTCCCTAACAACGTAAATCAGGTCGGATCCTATTAAATGCTTGTCCCTACCATCTGAGTAATCTCTTCTCCTATTCAACAACCATGAAGGTATTCCATAGGAAAGAGGGTTTGATAAAACGTTTTCAATATTCCTTACATCGGACTCAGATAAATAACCAATCCTTAAGTCACGATCGAGATTTAAGACCCTGGATATAGCGGCAGCTAGCTGATAGCCGACGCCCTTGATCTTTGATAGGCCGTATACCAAGGTAAGGTTACCATCAATATCTGTTCCAGCTATTCTAACTATATGTTTAAATACTGCTTCAGGCATTTTATAGTACCACCGCAGTATGTGCTAACACTACCATATAGTACCGAGATATATAAAGTTTAAAGTTTAGTCATTATTTAGAGAGCCTCTGTCCTTTAAGGTAGGGAGATAAGTAGCTAAAGCAGTTCAAAAGATCAATTAAAGTATGCAGCAACGATTTTAAACAACCAATGAGGGCTGGATATATTCAGAAGTCAAGTTAGAGAGTTATTAACCATAGCAAGCTCTAGATTCCATTCGAATGCATGGCGTTTCCACATGCTAGTCCGATATTCTAGTGACTACCTCTGTTTCGGTATTTTCAACTCCATCCACGCCTCTTATTAAGTCCTCAAGTTCCTCAGTACCTCCCTCCGTCTCCTCGGGCATGATAACATAAATCCTTAATAAGTATAATCCAAACGCGACATACTCTTTCTCGCTCCTAACTAAACTATACTTCGCTGGCAACCTACTGTTTATATCGGTGATAACCTTATCTAAGTCTACATCTACATCTTTAGGATATATTTTAAGTACCGCCATGATCTTGGCCAATGGAACCACCATTAAGGGCCTTCAAATCCACACTTAGGACATACATACCTAACTCCTAAACTCCTGCAGTCCTTACAACGCCATAAAGTTACTGACCCGCAGTTTGGACATGGGAATTTGACTCCCTTCTCTAAGGGCGCTACTAGCTTACCACAACTACTACATATTGGAGGGTTGGATGCGTCCACTATTGCCGGACCTTTACTACTTAATTGAGCCTCCAACGACATCATTACAACCGTTTTCTAGTAATTCCAGACCTTATAAGATATCATGCTAATATACTCCTTAAAAACTTTCTAGGAATTAATTATAAGGGTTGAACTACAGGTGGGAGTTGATCTAAGAGACTTGATACCTGATAAAGCACTTAAGGTAATCATTGACCTAAGGGAACTACGCGGAAAAAGCATAGCAATAGATGCATATAACGCGTTATATCAATTCCTCGCTGCTATTAGGCAGCCCGATGGAACTCCTTTAATGGATTCTAAGGGTAGAATTACTAGCCATCTAAGCGGTCTCTTCTATAGAACAATAAATTTAATGGAATCCGGAATTAAGCCTGTCTACGTATTCGATGGCAGACCTCCGGAGCTAAAGTCCAAGGAGATAGCTATGAGGAGTAGCATTAAGGCTGAGGCATTATCCAAATACGAAGAAGCGCTTGCTAGTGGGGATATAGAGAGCGCCCGTAAATACGCTCAAATGGCATCTAAGTTAACCAATGACATGGTTGATGAAGCTAAAAAGCTATTAAGAGCTATGGGTATTCCAGTAGTTCAAGCTCCTTCTGAAGGAGAAGCGCAAGCGGCGTACATGGCTTCTAGAAATGTCGTCTGGGCTGTCGCCAGCCAGGACTACGACTCTCTACTTTTTGGATCACCTAGATTGATCAGGAACCTAACTATATCAGGCAAGCGTAAATTGCCTAGGAAGGAAGTTTATATCGAGATTAAGCCTGAAATAATAGATTTAAATGCCTTGCTTAATACCTTGGGCATAACTAGAGAGCAACTAATAGATATAGCCATATTATTAGGCACCGATTATAATCCTGATGGTGTTAAAGGTGTTGGGCCTAAGACCGCATTAAGACTAATTAAAAGTTATGGTTCATTAGAAAATGCACTTAAGGTACTTAAGGATGCGTACTTCCCTACAGATCCGTTGAAGATTAAGGAATTCTTTCTAAACCCGCCCGTGATGACCGAGGTCACCTTAACTTGGTCCGAGCCAGACGAGAGATTGATTAAGGATTTGTTGGTGGGTCAATACGATTTCTCTGAATATAGAGTTATATCAGCTATAGAGAGGTTGAGGAAGGCCTATAGGGAGACCATAAAGTCAGAGATTAGAGGCCTCGATGCTTGGTTCAAGTCTTAGCAGCTCCTTAGCATACTACAGCATTATCTATGAATAGGTAACCAACCCAATGATATTCGTTCCAAACACTCCTTGAACTAGTTATGCATACTTTTCTACCATTAAATAAGGGGGATTCCGTAACAAATGTCTCATACTCGCCACCCTCACCTACAGGGCTTATATCGTATCTGATGCAGTTATCTAAGAACTCATCTATCGAGTTCTTATCTAATTTAACACCTAACCACCTCGGACTTAACCCATAGGATTGTATAGCTGTTATTATAAATCCAAGAAGATTAACCTCCAGCTTAAGCAGCTCATATGGATTTAAGCCCCATAAAGGGGTTATATGAGTTAAACCCAACTCCATACATATATCATCAATTACGGCCTTCTGGTAATTAGAATTTACGACTCCCGTTATTACATACTTAAGTCCTTCATCACGTAGCCTCATTAATTCGTTTTTTAATTCATCGACCTCTAGATCCTTAATTCCACTGCATCTGAATACGTAGTATTCGATGTTAAGGAGATCGGCATGTAACGCAGTCCATTTGACATTAACTGTATGAAACATCCATGAATCCTCCCTTGAGGGGGAAGCTACGACCAATTTCTTTACATTATAGCCTTCTTCCAGCGCCTTAATTAAGGCATAATGGGAGTCCTTACCCCCACTATAGAGTATCGCTGCGTAGCCAATCATCATATACCTCTAAGATCTCTAAAATCGCCTCGACTACGTACATGAGACAATTACCATCATTTTTCCTACATATAGCTGAAATTAAGCAATCACCGCCACGTATATCAATGCCTCGCTCAGATAGTAGATTATACCAGAAGCTTGGATTCTCTAGTACGTATAGATGCTTAGAATTTGGTAGTTTAAATCCGTTGTCTAAATAGTAAATTATTAAACCACCATCACCCCCCTTCTTAACTATTAGATCCCTAACACGCAATACGCCTACCTTCTTAACAACATCAATGCCATCCCTTAGTAATAGGGTAGAAATCCTACATTCACCACATATATCACTAAAAGTTAAGTCAACACTTCCAACAATTACCAGCTTATTTCCTAATACATTAACTACTTTAGTACCTAGGTCAGTTATCAATATACCAGCCACCGGATCTACTCTAACGAGGCCTAACTCCCTTAACCTCCTTACTAAGGTCCTGACACTCCCCTCACCCATACCTAATGCTCTAGATAGCGCCTTCCTGCCTATGGGCTTACCGCTACTTAATAGCGTTAATGCTAAATAAACATGGTATTTGTTGAAGCCAGGTCTTACACCACGTCTACATCCAGCTATGTTATTTAGAATTCTAATAGCATCCTCAAATAAATATTTACCTGACTCCAATGCGAGGACTTACCGTAAACAAGATCTATCTACAGCTCTTAAAAATATTATGATGTTTTAGCTGATAAGAGCACCACTAGACCTTAACCAACAACTGTATTTTTTAAGAAAGGCACATATAGCTATATACAATGCCATTATTAATGACTTTAAATTCAGATCTCTATAAAATATTTAGGTGATATTGATTGAGAAGCTTAAAGGGTAGGGATCTACTATCGATCTCTGATTTAACAAGGGATGAAATAATCCACATTCTCGAGGTAGCTAGATTATTTAAGACTAGGTACTACGCCGGTGAGAAGATCATTCCAGTACTTAAGGGTAAGTCCCTAGCCATGATATTCCAGAAGCCAAGCACCAGGACTAGGGTTAGCTTTGAGGTGGCCATGTACGAATTGGGGGGCCACGCACTATACCTTAACTGGAACGATCTACAGCTAGGTAGAGGTGAAACCATCGCTGATACGGCTAGAACCTTAAGTAGGTATGTTAATGGGATAACTGCAAGAGTCTTAAGGCACTTGGATTTAGTTGAGTTAGCGCAATATGCGTCAATCCCAGTAATAAATGCATTAAGCGACTTAGAACATCCATGCCAAGCTTTAGCTGATGTATTCACGATATGGGAGAAGAAAGGTAAGTATGAGGGAATTAAAATAGCTTTCATTGGTGATGGCTCTGATAACGTGTTGCACTCGCTTCTTCTAGCCTGTAGCAAATTGGGCATCAACGTAGTCATAGCCACGCCGCCCGGTTATGAACCAAGACCTGAAATCTTAAAATCCGCCGAAGAGTCAGCAATTAGGTCTGGGTCAACTATAGATATTATTAGAGACCCTGAAAATGCTGTTAAGGCGGCTGATGTAATATATACTGATGTATGGGTTAGCATGGGTCAAGAAGTTGAAAGAGAGAAAAGGATTAGGGATTTAAGTAGATACAGAGTTAGCTTAGACCTGATCAAGTTAGCCAAGGGCGACGTCATATTCATGCATTGTCTGCCAGCTAGGAGAGGTGAGGAAGTAGATAATGAAGTAATAGATGGGAAGTGGTCAGTGGTTTGGGATCAGGCTGAGAATAGATTACACGTTCAGAAAGCCGTATTAGCCCTTCTTCTTTAACTTCTTCTTAGCCCTTCTTTTCTTTCTCCTCTTCCTCTTAATATTTGACGTCCTTACCTTCTTAGATGTGCTGCAAACCTCGTCTAACAGCAATATCCTGCTACCGCTGTCCGTGACTAAGACCAAGCCCAGACAGTCGCTACATCCGCTAATATCGAGTTCACCCTCAAACACGTATAGATCTTCCGGCACTTCGGCCCACTTAACACCTAGCTGAGATTCGAAGAACTTATCAACCTCCTTACCATCATTGCTCCTATGGAGTACCCCTATACGAATCAGCTTACTTAGCTTAGGTGAGATTAGGTACCTATACGTACCCTTACTTACGTGCTCAAGTACTTCAGTACATGGAGACCTATCACAGGAACTAACAAGGAGGTAGTCACATGATTCCCTATTCTTTTTAATTAAATCCCCTGGCATACCATTTAGTACTTCATTAGACATCAAATACGAGTCTAATTCACCACTTACATCATCCCCAGCCAACTTTAGTACGCTTAGATTTAGATCTCCAACCTCCTGCCGTACTACTTTAAAGCACCTAATTAATGCTATTATTATTCACCCCCTAAACGTGAATTATGTCCTATTTATCCAATAATTCGGGTTTGCTCGCTAGTTCCCTTGAATTAGCAAGATGCCTGCATCTTACATTAACATTGCTGCTACCTCTTATACCCTATTCTCCTAAGTAGCTCTTTTCTCTCATTCTTATCTTCATTCCCCTCAATACCTAAAGTCTTAAACCCATCAACGACGCCTAACACTGCCCTTCCCTGACTCGTCTCGGCTATTATTACTTGAAGAGGGTTGGCGGTCGCTGCATATACTGTGGTCACCTCGTGAACGTGCTTTATAGAATTTAATACATTAATAGGCCATGCATTCTTTATGTAAACTACGAATGTATGACCGGCGCCAATCTTAAGTGCTACCTCCTCGGCTAATTTAATTAATTCTGGATCATTACCATCACTTCTCACTAACCTCTTACCACTAGCTTCACAGAATGCTACCCCAAACTTTATTGTAGGCACCGAGGTTATTAGAGCCTCATATAGATCCTCAACGGTTTTTATGAAATGCGAGTGCCCTATTATTACATTAGTTCCTTCAGGTACTGGGATGTCTACTACCTCGAATCTTAGGCTCATAATGACCCTAAATTATAAAATAATCTAGGCTTATTAAAATTTAAGTTAATGTATTGATGGTACACCCCGCGATGAACCCTGTGGGCAGTTGCTAGGGGGAGGGGCCTGCGAGACGGCTGGTCCGCCGAGGGGGCGGGCGGCGACACCAACCAACACAAGCCACTATGGGACCAGAACCCCTATCCCTGAACCCTACTACAATCACATCTACTTACCCGGCTTCAGCGAGGTCGAATATTGAACAGACCACCCCTCTTCCCCTTCAGCTCGCTCGCCACGTCTGTTACGACGTCGACTACCTTACGAGCTCAAGCATTGGCGAAATGATAGCGTGTGCGAACTTGGCTTAAAAGTTCAAGTAAAGGACTCTAGGAGCAGTGCATGAGGAGCCTGGCATGCATAGCGGGCCCGCCGGGATTTGAACCCGGGATCTCCGGCTCCGCAGGCCGGTGCCTTTTCCTGGCTAGGCCACGGGCCCAGGTCGCATTGATCAAGTCTAATTATACATAGGTGTTAATAAGGTATTATCTTAGAGTATTTATCTGGAGTTTGTGGGATGTTAACGAGTAGGGGTAGGTATAGGAGTTTGATGCAGTACGCTGCCCTAAGTAATTGCAGCAATAGTTTTGAGGGAGTTGTAGTAAGGTTAAATATTAATGGAGTGAGTGTTAAGATCCATAAGCTGGTAAAGGATGTTGTAAGGGTTTACCTACGTTCTAATAAGGCCGAGCAGGTAAGGGAGTTTAATGAGGCGTTCCTTATGGGCTCTTATTACTCGGGAGATTTAGGTAAGGTATATCTTAAATTTTATGATGACAATAATGATAAAGTTTATATATGGTTTGATACCACGGGCCATAAGCCGTACTTCCTCACAGACCTGCCCCCAGATAAGGTAAGCAACATTAAGAAGATAGTATCTGACGAATCATTTCACGGCGTTGAAGTGGTAGAGCGGTATGACTTACTTAACGGTAGGAAGGTAGTTCTCTCTAAGGTTGTTGTTAAAGACCCCCTAGCGGTGCCTAGGTTAAGGGGTTTAGTACCGAAGGCTTGGGAAGCGAATATAAAGTACCACGATAACTACATATACGACTTAGGCTTGGTTCCAGGAATCCAATACTCGCTGCGAAATGGTAAGTTGATGCAGGTAGTCCATGACTTAAGTATTGAGGTGATAGACAACATAAAGAGGATATTTAAGGATGAGGACCCTGAAACCCAGAGATTAGCTTTATCTATGATCCAATTATATGAAGTTAGACCTCCTAAGATTAGGAGATTAGCAATAGATATTGAGGTATTTACGCCTTATAAAGGTAGGGTTCCAAACCCCGAGGAGGCGCCATACCCTATAATAAGTGCAGCAGTAGTCTCTAATGACGGTCTCCGTAAGGTCTTAACATTATGGAGACCTAATTTAGGATTAGGGGATATAAATACATTACCAAACGACGTCGACGTTGAGATATTCGATAGTGAGGAAGCACTAATTAAGGAGTTGTTCAGGGTAATCAATGACTATGTACTGATAATTTCATTCAATGGAGATAACTTCGACTTACAGTACATCATGAATAGAGCTACGTTGTTAGGGATTAGTGAGGAGCATATACCATTTGAGGTAACTAGGGATTTCATAGGCGTTAAGCATGGCTTCCATGTAGACCTATATAAGTTCTTCAGCATTGAGGCTATTCAAAACTACGCATTTGAGGGCAGATATAAGGAGAAAACATTAGAGGCCATAGCTGACGCGCTTTTAGGCGTTTCTAAGGTTAAGCTGGATACCTTCATAAGCGATTCGTCATTGACTGAGTTAGTCAACTATAACTACAGAGATGCATGGCTAGCATTAAATTTAACATTATTTGATAACGAACTCGTTTGGAAATTAATTGTATTAATCATGCGTTTATCTAAAATGAATTTAGAGGATGTTACAAGGAGGAAGGTGTCGGCATGGATTAAGAATCTAATGTTCTGGGAGCACAGGAATAGAGGTTATTTAATACCTAATCAAGAGGACCTCCTAAACATTAAAGGGAAAGTAGTAACGTCCGCTAAGATAGATGGTAAGAAATATGCTGGTGCGATAGTTATAGATCCTATCCCCGGAGTGTACTTCAATGTCGTTGTAGTCGACTTCGCATCGCTGTATCCAAGCATCATTAAACAATGGAATATAAGCTATGAGACTATAGATCCAACTGACAATAACTGCAGGAAGATAATTGATATAAGGGATGAAAAGGGAAGCATAGTACATAAGGTATGTAGCGACGTACCTGGAATAACATCACAGATTGTAGGAGTCTTAAGGGATCTTAGAGTTAAAATATATAAGAGGGTATCTAAATCGCCTAACATCCCCCATGAACTTAAGAGTTGGTATGAAGTTGTTCAAAGAGCTATGAAGGTATTTATAAATGCAAGCTACGGCGTCTTTGGACACTCGAACTTCCCATTCTACACCCCCTCGGCAGCAGAATCGGTTACCGCTTTAGGTAGATATGTAATTTCATCAACTATAGCTAAGGCCAACGAATTAGGCCTTAAAGTACTTTATGGCGATACCGACTCGTTATTTATATGGAATCCAAGTGAGAGCGAGCTAGAGAAGCTTAGGGAGTGGGTGTTAACTACTTATGGATTAGATCTCGAGATAGATAAGGTGTATAAATTCGTAGCCTTCGCTCTTAAAAAGAATTACCTAGGAGTTCTAGATAATGGGAGAGTTGATGTAAAGGGGTTGATGGGTAAGAAAAGAAATGTCCCGAAGCTGCTTCAAGATGCCTTCATTGATGTAGTTGGCATGATATCTAAGGTGAGTAATACGCAGGAAAGCCTAGAAGCTGTAAAGGATTACTTAAAGAAGAAGATCCAGGAACTTTACCTGAAGTTTAAGGAGAAGACTTTCACGCTAGATGAAGTAGCCTATAGAACTATGCTTAGTAAATCTCCCTCCGAATACGTTAAGACGACCCCGCCACATGTTAAGGCAGCAAGACAGTTAATTAATAACGGCGTAAACGTAGCTAGAGGCGATATAATATTCTACGTTAAAGTTAAGTCGAAGGATAAAGTTAAGGCAATACAGCTAGCTAGGGTAGATGACGTTGATGCTGAAGCATACCTGGAATACGCTAAATCGATTCTAGAGCAGGTACTCACGCCATTCGGGATAAGTTGGGACGATATCGCAGGGATAAGCAGGCTTGAGTTATTCACTACTAGATAATTCTAAGTAGTTTGCATGCATCCGGGCATCATGGTTTAAGCTTTTAGGCATAATACTTGCCGGACTCGGTGGTAAGTAGTATTTAGCTGTCTTAGAGCAGTTTCTTTAGGTTCTATAGGGGGCGGTTAATAATGTAATACACATATATACCCTTAATTAACTCATTTAATGGGTATATTGATGAGCGATGAGATACTTAGGATTGATACTAGTATTGGTAGCAAGGAGAGTATAGCTGAATATAGTATTATTGAGCAGATTAGGGGGGTTATTAGGACTGCCTCACAAGCCTTTAGGGAGGTTCTAAGCCAGATTAAGGACTTAAGTGAGGGCAAGAACGAATTAGTTAAGGTTCGTCATGAGAGGATTAGAGGATTTAAGAACTCCGTTGAGGGTGCTTTAATAACGACTATGGAGTATATAGTGAGGACTGCTCCTGCCTTAGTGCTTAAGGACATATACGTATCTATGATTGAGAATATGTTGAAGTCTGTTGAGAGTTGTGAGGCAGCATCGTATAGGGCCTTAGCGCTATCTAGTAGCGAGTTTTCAGGACTTGACGACATGCTATACGCGCTTATAGAGTCGATAGTTAAGAACAGCATAAGTATGGTTGATGCGCTAGATAACATGCTTAACCTATTATCTGTTAATCCCAAAAAGGTAGGTGATATATACATAGACGTCGTTAAGCTTGAGGATACTATAGATAACTTCTACAGGCATGCATTACTTGAGCTAGTTAAGTCTAAGGGCTATAATGTAGGCGGTTTAGTGCTATTGAAGGAGTTAATAGATAAGTTGGAGGACTCAGCTGATAGGTTAAAGGATGTAGCAACCAATTTAAAGTACATATCGCTACATAGGATTTAAAATGGCAAGGGCTGAATTAGTAGGCTCTAAATTAATAGTATTTAATGTGGATGACGCTAGGAAGATATTTGCCGAAGGGTTCTTCGGTAAGCCGTTGGGTGTTAAGAAGCCTAAGGGAACTGATATATCATCACCGCTCGAGCTTTCATTAATTGAGGGAATGTATTTACTTGAGAGAGGCATAATTACGGTGGGGTTTAGAGGTAAAACTTTAGGCATTAGCGAGTTTGCTGAAATCGCCAAGAAGAAGATTGAGGAATTCACTAACCTCTATATAGTTTATAAGGAATTGAGGGATGCTGGATTTATAGTTAGATCAGGCCTTAAATACGGTTCTGATTTTGCCGTATATAGGTTGAGGCCTGGCTTAGAACACGCGCCCTACCTAGTTAAAGTCATATTATTTAATAAGGAGATAGATCCAGGGGACTTAGTTGGTTGGGGCAGATTATCGCATAGTGTTAGGAAGAAGCTAATTCTTGCAATCATATACCCCGGCAAAGAGGTTAACTACATAATGTTTAAATGGTTTAAACCATAGTTATATCTTAGGTATGCGGTGAATCGTTTGAGGCAAGAGGGCTTCCATCAGAGGTCAGACAAACCTCAAGATGCCTCTAAGGAGTTTAAGCCTTTACCTATAGGTAAATCATGTAATCAGCTATGCCCTTATTTTAAATGTTCTAAGGTCGCCTTGGTATACACTAATAAAGTTATTAAAGGCCACGTACAGAAGGCAGCAATGTGTAGGTGGATAGGTGATCAATGTCTGGGGTTTAAGTGCCAATTTGCATTTTGCGAACGAAAGGCGTTATTACCGAATGGTACTTGTGCGTTTGCTATTAGATTTACTGAGAGTAGTGATGAGTTCTTTAAGGAGGTTGAGAAAGCAGATATAGGTAAGGAGGGAAGGGTTAAAGACATTCTTGGCCGAAAAATTGGGCGCAAAGATATCTACCTCGAGTAGGTTCAGCGTTATCCCACCTTCTATATAGGTTATTTCTTATGTTTAATAGGTCAAGTATCTTGCCAACCACGTAGTCCACCACGTCTCTTACATTCTTCGGGTCATTGTAGAATGCGGGGCTCGCTGGAAATATTATACTCCCTGCTACTGACGCCTTAAGCATATTAAGGAGGTCTAATGTGGTAATGGGGGTTTCCCTAATAACTAGAATCAAAGGTTTCCTTAATCTAAGGAAATTTAATGCAGTGCGGGTTAGTAGGTTGCTTTGTATAGAGTTCGCAATTAACGCTAGGGTCTTAAGCGAGCACGGTATAATTACCATAGAGTTGAAGTCATGAATTGCTGAAGTACTTGCGAGCATAGATGTTAAGTCATGGTTAAAGAAAACCTCCTTACTTCGTGCCCTAACAATATTAATGAATGCATTAGAGCTGCAGCATTCTTTCTCAGCTACCTTAATGGCGCTCTTAGTTATTATCGTATATAGCTCATAACCCTCTAAACCACTAAGGTAGTCAATGAGCCTTAATCCATATATAACTCCACTAGCGCCACTAATTCCTATAACTAGTTTGGGTATAAGATCACCTATGATTTAACTTAACTAAGGATGTTTTAAAATAATTAAGGACTTAATGCTCAAGGACGTTGAGACTATCACTGAAGACGGATGTGGCAGAGCTTATAAATGGGGTTCGAGTTTAGAGTTTGCTTGTAGTTACCTACAGATATTTGAATGCTTTCTTCATACGCCCTTCTTCCCTCCTCCAGAGTCATCCTCTATGGTGAGAACGCTTTAGGGAATCGGCTATCCTCAAGCTATGTCCAGCTGGTACGTGGGGACGTGCGCCTACGCCTTCGAGGCGATGATTAGTGTGTTAGCCTATATCCTCGACCAACTCCCTAAGTGGCAGGGGATAATTAGCCGGAAGTCTGGTTAGTGCTGACCTCCTCTCCGCCCTGAAGGGCGAGGGTTCCCTAGGGCGATTCGTTGGTTTGTGGCTTATCGCCTTCATCTTCATTGCTGGCGGGGATTACCCACCCCGCTCCGTTCGTCCAGCAGTAGACCGCGAGCCGGGCCTCCGGCCAATTACCCCCATCCCTAGCTGGGAGGAGCCCTTCTCCCAGCTCCCAGGGACTCGGGGATATATAAATTAAAGATGATAGAATGTATAGGATATTTATCGCCCCATTCAGATCAGCGTTCATAACTTTCCCCAGACGGGAACGCTTAAACAAACCACGTTCAACACGCTCACCCCGAGTTAAGCATCCGCAACGTTTTTGCTAACAGTTAATAATTCCTTAATGTACTTATCTTCTTAGGTATCTATGCCTAGATGGTGCCGACGCGGTAGGAGTTGGTGTAGGGTTAACATACCACTGAAAAGTAGCTTAAGCGTTGAGGACGTAATATTCATTCCAGTAAAGCCTGCCTCAGGCGTTGAGGTTAAGGAATATGTTGAACTATATGATTATGAAGTTGAGGCGTTAAAGCTCATCCACATTGATGGCTTAAGCATTGAGGAGGCAGCTGCCAGGATGAATCTATCTAAGGCCTCCTTCTGGAGAGTGCTTGAGCAATGCAGATTTAAGCTGGCTGAGGCCGTAGTTGGATGTAAGCCCATGAAGGTTATTTCAAGCAAACAACGAACCGGATAATAACTGAATTCCCCTGCCTTGAAGAGGGAGGTTTAATGTTGCGTCCCATTAGCCCAGCCTAGCGTCCGGTCTTTGAGGCATCAGAGCGTGGTTATATGTGCCCACGCAGCATTGTTTGGGCTGCAACCAACTTCGTGATTGCTGGGCTTCTTTTGCTTGGCGGCTCCTTTTAGTGCTACGAGCTCAGCTCATCCTAGGCCCATGAGGAGAAGAGACTTGTAAGTCGCCCTTGATGGGCCCTGGGCGGCTACGGGAGCCCTTCTCCCGGACACCCAGGGCTGTGATGACCTGAGGACGTGATCAATGAACATAAAGCTAATCAACAACCGCTCCTGGGTGAACGGCAATCTCCGTGACCCGCTGACGCATACCAACCTTTAAAGGCAAGGCCTTCAGCCCTATTCGGCTTAATGTCAGATTCGCCTAGAAGGAAGCTAATATTCATAAGGGCATCAATGAGGTAAGTGAGGGTTCTTTTGAATTATCTTCCATTGCTATGTTTTAGTTGCAGCAGAAAGCTTTATAAACTATTGAAACATATTTCAATAATGGTAATATGTATGGGTTGGTGGAGAAGTGCTTGGGGTCCGTATCCAGGTAGGGGTCCTTGGAGCCACCTACCACCGCCTCTAAGGCCTGGCTGGTGGTGTAGAGGTTGGTGGTGGTTGTACGGTGCTCCGTACCCGCCATACATGGATCCGGAGGCTGAGCGTAGGTACCTTGAAGACCTCAGGAAGTACCTCATGGACGTAGTCCTCAAGGAGATTGATAGAAGGCTTGATGAATTGAAGAAGAAGGAGTAGGGACTGATGATAATAGCTGTACCGGTACTCAAGCAGAACGAGACATACTACGTAAGCCCGCACTTCGGGAGGGCGTCGTACTACGCCTTTATCGAAGTAGGTGAGGGCGGGCATAAGGTATTAGAGGTGGTTGAAAATCCTCATATACAGCATGAACATGGCGGGGGCAGAGCGGTAGTAGAGCTGATGACCTCTAAGGCGGTTGAGGCAGTTATCGTCTATGGCATAGGCTATAGGGCATTTACAATGCTTGCTGATCGTAGGATTAAAGTGTACTATATACCAGAGAAATTAGGAAGTAGCCTAGTAACGCTTGATGATGCTGTAAAGATGTTCTTAAGTAATGAGTTAGAGGAGGCAGTAGAGTTCAGAGAGCGCCATAGACATCAATGACCTGACGAAGCGATCTAATAAAATTATATTTTTTAACATTTCAAGGGATATCAAACTCACCTAGAGCATCCCCTATACTGCGATAGTGAACTCCACCCCCGCTCTTCCAGCCGAAGTCACTAGGTAGCCAAGGCCCACCAATTCTATTGGCGTTGCATTTGTGAGGTTGAAGTGCTCCACAAGCCTTTCTCCCTTACCGGGCTGAATGCTCCTATTTATTGGTACGCTTATTCCCGCGCCGGGTAAGAGGATGCCGTAGACGAACAATTCGCGCGTACCGGTGTTCAGCACGTCAATTACCAGCTCGCAGCCGCCTAGCGCAAGTAGAGTGCCATTGCGCTCCTCGTAGTGGTAGCAGGAGATGTAAGCACCGAGTATAACGACTTCTCCTGGAGAAGCCACGTGCCCCGAGCCCCAAGAGCTCTCAGACCCTTTACTGCTTGACTTGGTCGAGACCCAGTAAGCTACTGAAGCCCCGACAGCAACGATGAGTAATATAAGTACAATGCGCATTAGTGGTAAGCGTGGCTTTCTCCGCGGAGCTTTTTTACGTGTTGGCAAGGCAACCCCGCAGGAGCTTAAGTCGATTCTGTAATTTTAAGTCTTAACAAGTTCCCTAATAGCTTTAATACTTATAAGTTCCGGACCCTCTCAAATATTGAGGGGTGTTAGTTGGGTAGGGTTATTGGGGCATTACTCGGCGTTCTCATAATGCTAAGCTTGCTCGTAGCACTAGCCCCAGCGGTAACTGCTCAACAGGTACCTAAGGGCCCGTGGGTCGATGAAATAACCTTTCAAATGGACTCCCCGGGCATAGGCGTTGAGAGGTTGATTGCGGGCGAGATTGATTGGTGGCATGACACTATCGAGAGCCCAGAGCACTTCAAGAGAATACAAGGTGCTGGACTGCCTTATACCCTATCTTACGGCCTGTACTACGAACTAACCTTCAACACCGTTTGCAATACGACCGAAACCGGCGAGATAATAGCACCGGTATTCCCGAGGCCTAGCATCAACCCTGATCCAAGGGTGAACAATAAAATACTCTTCAATCCGTTCTGCAATAAGAGAATTAGAGAGGCCATGAACTGGCTCGTAAATAGAGAGTTCATCGCTGAGCAAATCCTCAGCGGGCTAGCAGTCCCTAGGTACACAGCTCTCACACCCAGCTTCCCAGACTACGGCAGGTTCTACGACGTGATAATGGAGATCGAGGAGCAATACAAGTACAACTTCGAGAAGGCTAGGTCGGTGATCTTCGAAGAGATGTTGAGGCTTGGAGCAACGCTAGAGGCAGGCGTGTGGAAGTACAAGGGCGAGCCTGTCTACATAATCTTCTTAATTAGAACGGAGGACTTTAGAAAGCAGATCGGTGACTATGTCGCATCTCAGCTAGAGCAACTCGGGTTCACGGTGATAAGGTTCTACGGCGATGCAAGAACCTTAGCAAGATATTGGATATTGTCTGACCCAGCGGACGGCCCATTCCACATATACACCGGCGGCTGGATCACAACTGCGGTTGCAAGAGACGAGGGCAGCAACTTCGGCTTCTTCTACACGAAGCTTGGAATGGCCCGTCCGCTATGGCAGTCTTACATAAACACTCCCGGGTTCTACGAAGCGGCTGAAAGGCTCTACTACCTCAAGTTCAGCACGATAGAGGAGAGGAACGAGCTGATGAAGAGGGCCCTATTGCTATCGATGAAGGAGGAGAACCAAAGGATATTCCTAGTGAATAGGGTAGGGATATTCCCGAAGAGGCCCTATGTAGAAGTCGCATCAGACTTAGCTGGTGGAATATCAGGGGCTTGGCTGTGGTCGTACACCATTAAAATCAAGGACAAAGTTGGCGGCACGTTGAGGGCCTCGATGAGAAACATCTTAGTTGAGCCATGGAACCCTGTTGGCGGGTCAAACTGGATCTTCGACCAGACGATTATTAGGGCTCTTGGCGAGCCAGCCGTTATGCCAGACCCGTACTCCGGCCTCTACCTACCTCACAGGGTGCAGAAGGCAGAAGTCTACGTGAAGAAGGGCCTGCCAGTGACTAAGACCCTTGACTGGGTTGACCTGCGCTTCGTAGATGGGGTAAAGGTTCCAGAGGACGCGCTACTGCTCTACGACTGCCAGGCCAAGAAAATCCGCACCGTAGGAGAAGTCAAAGCAAATGCTACGCTAGTTAAAGACCTATTCGGCATCGAAGGCTATGACCCGAAGACGCTTGAGAACGCTACTACCAAGGTGGTCGTGTACTACGACCCCAGAATACTAACTGGCGAATATAAGTGGCATGATGGTAGCCCATTTGGCTTAGCAGACATGATCTACGCATTCATAATGACCTTCGACAGGGCGTGTAGTGGTAGTCTACTATATGATAAAGGATATGTCCCAGACTTCACGGCCTGGTTCCCAACGTTCAAGGGCATTAAGATAGTGAGCACTAGCCCGCTAGTAGTAGAGTACTACACCGACATCTGGTACTTAGACGCTGAGTGGATAGTCGCAGACGCCGCTGGATCTAGAGTAATATGGCCGTACTACACTTATGGTCCAGGGGCGTGGCACGTAGTCGAGCTAGGCGCGATGGCTGAGAGGGATGCAAAGCTAGCGTTCAGCGCAAGCAAGGCCGAAGAGCTAAAGGTTGACCAAGTCAACTTGATCGGTGGCACTTCGCTGAAGATACTCTCAGATTACCTCGACCGGGCTATTGCGAACAAGTACGTGCCGTATAAAGAGGTTCTAGGGAAGTACATAAGTGAAGATGAGGCGCTAGCGAGGTGGAAGAACCTCAAGAGCTGGTACGACAGGTATGGCCACTTCATGGTTGGCAATGGGCCATTCTACCTGTACAAGGTTGACTACGCGGCAAAGACCGTGACTATTAGAGCCAACAGAGAATTCATTGACACGGCCGATAGGTACGCAGGGCTTGCAACACCTCCATCGCCTGTAGTCGCCGTCGAGGCTCCACCTAGGGTAGTGCCAGGTTTTGAAGCTGAGATCGGGGTCAGAGTTACAACGCCAACTGGTGAGCCATACAAGCCCACGTACGTGGAGTTCATCAGGTACGTAATAGTATATCCAGGCGGCAAGTTGACAGGCCTCGCAGAACCCGTTAGGGACGGGTACTACAGAATAGTCCTAAGCCCGGAGACCACGGCATCTCTACCTGCAGGGCCGGCAGAACTCACCCTCATAGCAGTCTCAAGGCTAGTTGGCATACCAACGATTAAAAAGGACTACATAACGATAGCGCCGGTAACAGAGTACATCGCAGAAATGATTGGCAAGGTAAAGCTAGATATAGAGGGAGTCAAGAAGGATCTCCAGGCTCAAATTAACGAGGTAAAGGGGATGATAAAGCCTGGAGAAGTCGAGAGGTTGAGAAGTGAGGTCGAATCTCTGAGGACGATGGTCACGGCATCAATAACGGTAGCAGTCTTAGCGATAATAGCCGCAATCATCGCCTTCGTCCTCGCGAGAAGGGGTAAGCCAACTTAGGCCTTTTAAACCCTTAAACCAACAATTTTTAACATCAAGTACCTAACGTTCCTTAGCTTCTAAATTACTCCCGCTAAGCCCCACTAAAGACTTATAATCCTTACAATCCTTGATAATAAAGGCTATCTCGCCAGAATAAGCTCCATGGTGCTGAGCAGTGTCGGGTGGGCGGGCTGCAACGCGAATGCGAGGCTTGAGGAGGCTAGCCAGGTTTTTGTCTATTAGAACAGCCTCAGTGGGGGCCTCGCTGGTCATAGCGATATTCCTTGTGATCATAGTGGCAAACCTTGGTGGTAAAATAGACGAGATAATAGAGCAAGAGATTAGGCTAACCGTTAATATGCAGCTTCAAGATCCTAGGTTCAAGAGCCAGCTAGGATACTCATGTGAGACAATGTGCAAAGGCATGGGCGTAATGGAGGAGGGCGTGCTCAAGCAATGCGTGGCTCAGTGCATGCAAAGCTGGGTTGATGAGCGAACGAGGATCTTAATGAGGACCTATGGCTTAGACCAGCCATTTGTCCTCAGGGCCCTTTACTACTTGAGAGATGCATTAACGTTGAGTCTCGGGAGGGCCCAGAGGATATATAGCGACACTGGCTCAAGGGAAGTGTGGGCAATAATATCAGAGAGGCTCCCTCAGACAATCCTGCTGTTCACTACCGCCAACGTAGTAATCTTCTTCATGGAGCTCTTCATTGGACTGGCGCTCTCGAGGAAGTATGGTAGCATATTCGACAAGCTGGCTGTAACACTAGCACCGCTCTCGTCAATGCCTGGCTGGTTCTACGGCTTGTTCATGATCTTGACATTCGCGTTCTGGCTGAAGCTATTCCCAAGCAGAGGCATGGTCAGCGCTCCACCGCCTGAAGACCCATGGCTATATGCCTTAGATGTCCTGTGGCACATGGTTCTGCCGATAATTTCATGGATTATAGCGTACGTGCCAATAGGGGTCTACTACTACAGGACCTTCTTCCTGCTGTTCTCAACTGAGGAATACGTAGAGTACGCGAAGGCTAGGGGGGTGCCAAGCAGGGTCATTGAGAGGAGGTACATCCTGAGGCCCACCCTCCCACCAATCATAACGTCCTTCGCGTTAATGCTAATAGGGTCTTGGATGGGCGCTATAATAACCGAGACGGTGTTTCAGTGGCCGGGCCTGGGGATGAAGTTCTACGAAGCTATCAACTTCTCGGACGCCCCAGTCGTCATTGGCATAATAGCCATATACGCCTACCTACTGGCAGCAACGGTCATAGCCCTAGACCTCGTCTACGGGATTCTAGACCCGAGAGTTCGAGTTGGAGGTGAGTGAAAGTAGCCGGGATTCCCAATAGATTAAAGGCCCAGCTCAAGAGGCTAGTACATTATAAGTCCTTCGTAGCAGGCATGGTAATACTGACGTTTTTCGTCGGCTTATCAATCTATGCGATGGTAACGTGGCCCTACAGTGAGGCAGTTGCGAAGTGGAATAACCCGGCAGTGTGGTTAGACTACCCTAAGCACGCTAAGCCGAGCTGGATAACGCTATTTACTGGCGTGAGAGAGCTTGAGGGCTCACTGATAATCGATACTAGGCTCGAAGCAAAGAACGTTGTAAAGCTCAGGCAAGTGCTGGAGAGGTTTGGCAAGCCCTTCGCAACCATAGAGCGAATAAGCATTGGGTTCACGTACGACTATGATGCATTCCCAGCGAGGCTTGTCTACGTAGTGCCTGTAAACACCACAGACAGAGTCTTCGTCAACATGACTTGGAGGAAGCCAAGCGGCATTGAAATAATAATAGAGAAGAACTTCTTCACGTCGGGAGAACTCATTAGGAGCCTGGAGCCTAAGCCAGGTGAAGTACCGGAGTTCGCATTGAGGTACGTGGAGATTGTTGAGAAAGTATATGGAGTGAGAGTGAACATCAGCAACCTGAATCCAACCTACCTGCTGTTCTGCGACGACGAGTACCTCGCAAAGACCGGTGCGCTGAGAGTTCTGAAGGGCAGCTACCAGGTCGGAGTTGAGACCTTCAGCTCAGACATAAATTCAACAGTAGACTTGAGGCTAGTAATTCAGGGAACGATCTACGGGCTCGCTGGAACGGACTTCCTCGGCAGAGACTTATTCATGGCACTAGCGTGGGGCGCGCCGATCGCGATGGCATTCGGCTTAACAGCATCCCTACTCTCAGCACTACTCCAAATAGCTATTGCAGCTATTAGTGCCTGGTTCTCAGGCGTGGTCGACGTAGTGGTGCAGAGGATCAATGAGATCTTCATGGTACTGCCCTTCTTGCCGACAATAGTCATGCTCTGGATGTTCTACGGCTTCGACCTCTGGACCCTGCTGTGGGTTATAATACTGTTCAATACGTGGGGCAGTGGCATTAAGACCTCACGCGCCATGTTCCTGCAGATAAAGGAAATGCCCTACATAGAGGCCGCAAAGGCCTATGGCTCAAGCAACTTTAGGATAGTAATGCTCTACATGATTCCCAGGGTAATACCAGTCATTATACCAAACATAGTGACCGCTATCCCAAGCTTCGTGTTCTTGGAGGCAGCGCTTGCTATGCTCGGAATAGCCGACCCCAGGACCATAACGTGGGGCAAGGTCCTGCAAGAAGCATATACCCACGGAGCGCTGCTCCAAGGGTACTACCATTGGATATTAGCGCCATCGATAATGCTATTCCTAATGGGTATAGGCTTTGCGATGATAGGGTTCACGCTGGATAGGGTGTTCAACCCGAGGCTGAGGGAGATATAGCCTAAATAAGGCGAACCGGTATGAGTGAGGTGCTAAAGGTATCAGATCTAAAGCTCTACTACAGCACTATGAGCGGCGTTGTCAAGGCAGTAGAAGGCGCCACCTTCACGTTAAATGAGGAAGAGACCATAGCACTTATTGGGGAGTCCGGCTGTGGTAAGACGTCGCTGGCAAGGGCATTAATTAGGTTCTTGCCGAGGAACGTCGCCGAGCTTTCCGGTAGCGTAGTAATTGATGGCATTGAGACGATAAACATGAGTGACGCAGAGTTCGACGAGAAGATCAGGTGGAGGAAGATAACCTACGTGTCTCAGGCGGCAATAAACTCCCTCAACCCAGTAATAAAGGTTGTGGACCATTTAATAGAGCCCCTGGTCATACACTTCAAGACGCCGAAGAAGGACGCCGTAGCAAAGGCTGCTGAGATAATAAAGAGGGTTGGGATACCTGAGGACTTCCTCTGGCGCTACCCATTCGAGCTCAGTGGCGGCATGAAGCAGAGGGTGGTAATAGCATTATCGCTCATAACGAACCCACGGGTAGTGATACTAGACGAGCCCACATCAGCCCTAGACGTCATGACCCAAGCAAACATACTTAACATGCTCAAAGAGCTCAAGGATGAATCGAAGCTCTCTTACATATTCATAACGCACGATATCGCTGTGTCAAGCGAGCTAGCCGATAAAGTCGCCGTGATGTACGCTGGCTGGATAGTTGAGCTAGGGCCTGCAGAGAAAGTGTATGTTGACCCGATGCACCCATACAGCAAGGGGTTGCTTGGAAGCGTGCCGCGCCTGAAAGGCAATACGCCGGTGACATTCATACCGGGAACGCCGCCGAGCCTCATCAACCCACCAAAGGGTTGTAGATTTAGGCCGAGGTGCAAGTATGCAATGCCCATGTGCGAGCAAGAACCCCCAGTAGTTAAGACCGGTCAAGGCGAGTACGTGAGGTGCTGGCTCTACGCGGGGAAGTGAGGTGGTCCGCGTGAGCGGGCAACAGGACCTCTTAGTCGTGAAGGATCTAAGGGTGTGGCACCCAATTAGGAAGTTCCTCACAGTAGCTGGCTATGTGAGGGCGGTAGACGGCGTTTCGCTGAGCGTAAAGCAAGGTGAAATAGTGGCAATAGTTGGCGAGTCCGGTTGCGGCAAGACAACGCTTGCTAGGGCGATAATGGGCTTGATCCCGGCTTACAGCGGCAGCATATTCTTCGAGGGCGTTGACATAACAAAGCTACCTAAGCCCACGATAAGGAGGTGGTACTCAGCGCAAGTAGGGCTTGTACAGCAAGACCCCTACGGAGCGATGCCGCCTTTTATGACCATTAAGAAAATCATTGAAGAACCCATGATCATACATAAAGTGCCGAAGGAGGAGAGGGAGAGGAGAGTGCGCCAGCTACTAGAAGAAACAGGGCTAACGCCACCTGAGGACTTCCTCCATAAGTACCCGCACATGCTGAGCGGCGGGCAGCTGCAGAGAGTCGCTATAGCTAGGGCACTCGCGCTAAAGCCGAAGCTCATTGTAGCAGATGAGCCGGTCTCCATGCTCGATGCCTCAGTAAGGATTGAGGTATTGATGATGTTCAGGGGGCTTCAGGAGAAGTACAAGACATCAGTCCTCTACATTACCCACGACTTCGCAACAGCAAAGTACTTCTCAGACAGGATATTTGTGATGTACGCTGGCCAAATAGTCGAGGCAGGACCCTCTAGGGATCTCATAAACAAGCCGAAGCACCCATACACGGAGGCCTTAATAAACGTCCTGCCAGATCCCGACCCTGGCAACAGATTTACGGTTAAGAAGATATTGCCTGGCGAGCCGCCGAACTTAATTAGACCGCCGCCAGGCTGCAGGCTACATCCAAGGTGCCCATACGCCATGGAGAAGTGCAGGAGGGAGGAGCTGCCGCTCATTGAGCTATCGGATGGAAGGCAAGTGAGGTGTTGGCTCTATGCCTAGCCCAAGGGCTATCTACGGGAGGCAAGAGCTAGTAGAGATAGTCGTTGGCGGGCTACTACTCTTTACGGGCTGGATCCTGGCTTTTTTGATGACGATAAGAATTATCGTGCCCGACATACCTCTCTCAGTACTCAGCTACTTCACATCAGTCGTAGGGCTTGGGCTTTCAATACACGGCTTTGTAACCATGTTCTCGGCACGGAGGAAGCTCGGGGAGACCGAGTAAGCACTAGTTAATTAAGTGGCTAAGAGCTACAGGCCCTAGATGATGAGGGCTTTTGGGCCTGAGCCGCGGCCTTTTAATCACCTAATCGCTGCCAGCCAATAAGTGGAGTATTAATGCGCTTACTCCGCCTACTCAGGGCTGTAACGTAATTCATGATCATTGGGCTCGTTTACTTTGCTTCGCAACCCC
>JAGDWE010000020.1 GCA_023255965.1 Desulfurococcales archaeon
TCTAGTAACTCTAGCAGCTAAACTAGCTTAAAAATCTTTACCTATGAGACAGTCCTCTACTAGAGGAGCACTTTATTAAATACTTCAACGAAGACGTTGTAGGCGTCGTCAGTATATAGCACTACTAATACTCTCTTAAGCTTCTTGTACTCGTAGTTCTTAATTACATTAGCCATTATATAAGCCGCCCTATCCAGCGGATATCCGAAGATACCGGTTGATATGGCCGGTAACGCTATGGATTCCAAGTTAAGTTCCTCAGCCTTAGCTAGACTATTCTTAACTGCTGAGGCTAACTTAACATCTCCCTCTGGATCACCGTAGATAGGGCCTACAGCATGTATTACATATTTAGCCTTTAACCTACCTGCGGTAGTTACAGCGACTCCGCCTACCGGCACGGGGCCATACCTCCTAACCCACTCCCTACTCTCTAGCTGAATTGCTTCGCCGCCCTTCCTCACTATAGCCCTAGCTACGCCACCTCCGTGCTCTAGATACTGATTAGCTGCGTTAACGATAGCATCTGCTTCAACATCAGTTATATCGCCTTGAAGCAGTACTACTTCAACTCCTCTTACATTGTATACCTTCATAAACTATACCAGAATTTAAATCACAGTCTCTCCTAATATACTTCACACATAATCATGTTAGGTTTCTCCAAAGCGCATTTCGAAGGTTAAGATGTTCAGGAGCAAGTACCTTGGGTTCCCCGCTTAGGTTGAGTCTTCATTCCTGCACTGCGGGGCCGTCGAGGCCAGGATAATCCCTGAACAGGGGGTGAAGCTACTATCCACGTAGGCTTCAAGCAGTTATAACATCTTAGATGCAATCATATGGAGAGAGGCTACCCAACAGCTTTGTGATGACACCGGTGAGCTTGGGTGATCTGCGATTGGCGCTACCGCAGCCGGATACTGTCAGCAACGACGTACAGAAGGGTGTGGTAGTGCGCTGGCGCTCCAGGGGCTCCAGCATTATGTAGGAAGCGCTAAACTGATGGAATCAAGCTAGCTATGGTGTTAAGTTTAAACGGATTTATTAAAGATATTAAATTAGGTGTTTTAATGCCTGCATTCCCTATAGACTTCAGCGATAGGAAGTTGCTAGGTAGGAGCGGCGAGCTCGTATCTGCGATTGGATTAGGTACTTGGGGCATACGTGATTATAGAAATGCTGAGAGGGCTTTAATCCACGCAATTGAAGTAGGACTTAACTTGATAGATACTGCTGAGATGTATGGCTCAGGGCGGGCTGAAGAATTAGTCGGCAGGGTAGCTAAGCTAGTTGGCGGTGATGTATTTATAACTACTAAGCTATTACCTCAACACTTTACATCACGTGATTCAGCCATTAAGGCAGCTAGGATGAGCTTACGTAGGCTTGGATTAGAATCCGTTGATTTAATACTAATTCACTGGCCTAATCCTTCAGTACCTATTAGCACTCAGGTTAAGGCCCTTGAGGCCATCGCTGCGGAGGGATTATGCAGATATATAGGCGTATCTAACTTTAATCTAAGTGAGTTAATTGAGGCGTTGAGCTCGACGAGCAAGTATGACATAGTGGTTGATCAAGTAAAGTATAACGTATACCATAGAGTGATAGAGAGGGATCTACTCCCATACGCAATACGTGAGGGCATAGCGATCCAGGCATATACTCCCTTAGAGAGCGGCTCAGTAGCTAATGACGCTAAATTAGCTAGCATAGGAAGCAAGTATGGTAAGACAGCAGTTCAAGTAGCCTTAAACTTCCTCATATGTAGACCCTACGTCGTCGCCATACCTAAGACCGAAAAGGTTGAAAGAGTGGATGAGTTTAGGGGTGCATTAGGTTGGAGGTTGAGCGAGTCCGATGTAGATTACATTGAAAGAGAATTTAAGTAATTATTTTAATATACACTTAACTTAAATGATCATGGGAATACGTGTGGAGATTAATGAAAGGAAAGCAATAGTCTTAAACCCCAAAGATAATGTAGCCGTAGCTATTAGCGACTTAAAAAGCGGCGAGCACATCGAATTAACTATAGGTAATGAAGTAGTTAACGTAGAGCTAATTGATAACATACCATTCGGTCATAAGTTCTCCATAAGGGATATAAAGGAAGGTGAATACATAGTTAAGTATGGAGAGGTAATAGGGATAGCTACTAGGTACATAAGAAAAGGCGAGCACGTGCATATACACAACGTAAGTGGTTTAAGGGGCAAACCTCGCTAAGATTGATCGATACATTTACCCACTTCATTAACTGCCTTACAAGCCCATTCGGGATCGCTTAGTTGGGCTCTACCTATGGCTACCAAATCAACTTTTCCCTCCCTAACGAATCTATTAGCGATACACGGGTCCCTAATACCTCCTACACCGATTACTGGTACTTCAACGTACTTCCTTATCTTCTCAGCTAACGGTATGAAGTATCCTTGAATGCCTTGAAGGTGCTGAGGTCTAGAACCACATAACCCTCCAGATACATCTATTACATCAACGCCGTAATCAACCAGTTTAACTGCTACCTTTAATGCATCGTTAATCGCAAAGCCCCCATGCATTAGGTCATCAGCGCCTAATCTATAGAGTAGTAGCTTCCCCCTAGTAACCTTCCTAACTTCCTCGACCACCGTTAATGGAAACCTCATCCTATTCTCTAAACTGCCCCCGAAGTCATCTAATCTTCTGTTAGTTATTGGTGAGAGGAATTGATTGAGTAGGAATCCATGAGCTCCGTGGATTTCAACTCCATCGAAGCCGGCCTTAACAGCTCTCTCTGCAGCCTTTGTAAACGCTTTTAAAACCCTTTCAATATCATTTAAATCCATCTCGTTGGGTAATTCGTAGCCCTGGGGCACGAGTACAGCTGAAGGAGCTATAGGCTTACACTTGCATGACCTAGGGTCAGCCCTACCACCGGCATGATTTAACTGAATTACAACTATAGCTCCATTACCTTTAATTACGTTAGCTAATGAACTTAATCCGGCAATTAGGCTGTCGCTCCAAATACCTAACTGCCTGGGGCTGGCCTTACCCTCAGGAGATATGTAGGAGTGCTCCACAATCACTAAACCATTGCACTTAGACCTCGCACTATAGTGCGATATTAATTTCTCGCTAACGCCTCCATCATCATTGGCTAGCTCAGAAGCCATGGGCGGTAGAACAACTCTATTCCTTAAACAGTAACCCTTAATCACTAATGGATTAGTTATTGACGTACGACCACCTTAATTATTTTTATATGGGGCCCTTTAATTAGGATTATGCTTATTAGAGCAAAGTGATTGCTGAAACTTAGTGGTATTATCCCCTATTAGCTGCTGTGAAGCATTAACATGTAAAATAATGGATGATTTGCAGCGTTGTTTAACATAAAAACCCTCTCATAAGCAGTTAATAGTTAAATCCCCTGCCCACGGCGTCCCACCTCACTATATTTAATGCTGAATAATCAATAGCACGGCTGTTACGAAGAAGAATGCTGATAGCGCTAGGAATGCTGTGAGGAGTACGTACTCCCATATGCTAGGCCTTAATTCCTTAGGTAACTTACTTGTTAGATACATTATTGCCGGGATTATTAATATGCCGATGAAGTTGGCTATATTTGCAGCTATTATAACGAGTATTAATGGCTGCGTCTGGTAAAGCGCCCATAAGGTGAATGCCACATATAGAGCTAATATCGTGTAGTAAACTACCCTGACATCATCTTTAACCCACATCCTAACCTTACTTGAAGTCCATAGGATGTCAGTTAAGTTCCTAGGAACGCAATCAACGTAAGCCCCTAGGGCTGAGCTAAATAAGACTATGAACCCTATAAATCCTATCAGGTAATAACCCCATCTGCCGACAATAGCGGCGAACTCGTTAGCTATATGTGCGGCTACGCCCCACGCTGGAAGCGATCGGCCCCTAGGCAGTAATGAGGCCGCAACTAATGATGGTAGGTACATTCCTAGGACTGCTCCAGGGAAGAATATAAGCCATTGATCGTAGTTCAATACCCTCATCCAAGCCTTAAATCTACGCACATTTTCATTACTAATAGCGAAGACTTTTCCGACGGGTGATAAAGCTACCTTTTTACCCCCTATTAATGCTGGTATGTACCCGACTACGGCACCCATACCATAGCCTTTATCCCGATACCAGTTCATGAACATAAAGTTAAGTCCTGCTGCTAGTCCAGTATATGCCCACCAAGCAGATATTAAGCTCATATCAGCTCCTGGAGGTATGTAGCCGAAGTTAAAGCTCCCCATCAATGCTTCGACAACTACATCGGCTTTAACGGTAAGGGGGGCCACTATGAATAGTAAAGTTAAAAGTATAGCTGACGCGAAGAACCAGTTAACTAATTCTAATGTCCTCTCGATCTTAGATCCAAATAAGACCGCTAATACGCATAACGCTATGATGATGACCGTTAAGTACCTTACTAACCAGGCATCCTCAGCTGTAGGGAGCCTTCCTAATATGATGGAACCTAATGCAGTAGCCGCTGACCCAGCAATACCTGCTAATCCCCACGAACCCCACACAATAATCATTACAGGGATCGCTATGGTCCAGAAGATGGGGCCTGGTGGCACCCTTCTGAGGTAGACTATTGGTGACTCACCTATGTATATGATTATCCTAGTTAGGCTTACGTTATATATTGTTTGGAGTAATGCTGATAGTAATACTATCCACGTCATACCTAGGCCGTATCTTACAGCGGTGGCCGGCCCTAATAGCCATTCACCACCGCCTATGGCTACCCCCACTGCTATCACACTTGGCCCAAGGACCTTAAGTATCAGGTTCTTCGGATCTAACTTAGGGATGTTGAATACCTCCTCAGGGGTTGGTATTGATTCAACCACTCCTACCGGTAATTTGCCAAAATAGGTGATTTGAGGCCGACTCAATACATACCCTCTAATGAGTTAAGGGTTTTATTTAAAAACTTTATCTTATATGGTAGTTAATGATTATGATTAAGAATTTGAAGTAATTAGGCTATATGACCTTAGGTAATTTTACATTTAACTCGTTAGCGACATCAGTAAGTAATTTCCATGTACTTAAGTCTATGGGAATGCCGTTCCGAATTCTATCCTCGTAGGTTCTATCCTCTGGTTCCCCAGGGAGTAGTACCTCCTTAAATCCTTGGGCCGGTTTGCAGGTCTTTAATACACTGATTAACTTATCAATGTCGTTTAAGTACTCACTATAGTCCCTAAAGGCAACTGGATCTATTGCTAATGCAAAAAACCCTCCCTGCGTTGATGCATGGCTAATTACGTACCTACTTAATAGCCCTCCAGGGAGTATCCCAGCTAGGACTTCAATAGCTAGTGATAATGCGTACCCCTTATAACCGCCGAATGGGAGTAAGACTCCTTCGTATGCTTCCTTGGGATCCGTAGTAGGCCTTCCATCCTTAGTTAGAGCTATTCCTTCAGGTATCTTCTCTCCCTTCATTGCAGCAAGCCTTATCTTAAAGGCCGCGATGGCACTCGTTGCCATATCAATTACTATGGGCTTACCTCTAGTTGGAAACGCGATGCTTATCGGGTTAGTGCCGAATACAGGTTCACCGCCTCCCCATGGGGCAACACGTGAGGGAGCGTTAACTACCGCTAATCCAATTAAGTTGCTTTTAGTCATTTTCATAGTATAGTATGCAAGCATTCCAACGTGACCTAAGTTCCTAACACCTACCGCGGCTATCCCCACAGCCTTACATTTGCTGATGACTATGTCTGTTGCTTTATTAGCTATAGGTATACCTAATCCATTACCTCCATCAATTATTGTTATGGCTTGGCTTTCCTTAACGACCTTGGTATTAGAGGTAGCGTTGACGAATCCCTTCTTAATGCCCTCTATATAATGGGGTATCCTAACGACTCCGTGTGAGTCAACACCTCTTAAATTAGCCAGTACTAGATGATCGGCAATTACTTCAGCGTCATCTTTAGGAACTCCAAATTTAATGAAGCACTCGGCTGTAAACCTCCTCAGATCATCGTGCATCACCTTAACGTAGTCCACCATACGACATCACCATTAACAGTTACTAAACGACTCTATAAATTTATTTACTTCGCTCGTAACTTAATATAGGTGATTAATTGTCTATATATAGAGTTGATTTAGTAATTTTAAACGATGACTACTCCGGGTTCACAAGGCTGCTATCATCCCATGGGTTATCAATTTACTTAAGGATGTACTCGGATAATGGATATGAGGACGTGCTGTTCGATGTAGGTCCAAGTAACTACATATTGAAGCATAATTCAATGAAGTTAAGCATAGACTTAAGTAGCGTTAAGGCCGTAATATTAAGTCATAGACACTACGATCACACAGGAGGCTTAAAGTACGTTATGAAAGTATTTAGGGAGCTAGGGGGAAGGCCTACGATCATCGCACATCCATGGATCTTTAAGCCAAGCATAGTATTAAGTCATAGCAAGCAGGAATTCGATAAAGGCCTACCGTATAGTGAGGAATTCATTAGGGCTAATGCAAATTTGATACTTACTAGGAACCCGTTAAGGATCGCTAACTCAGCTTTCTACCTAGGTGAGATAGGTAGGTATGTAGATGTTTCTAAATATAAGAGCGAATTTCACACAGTATTAGATGACGGTGAGCTAGTACCTGATGAACTGCCTGACGATACTGGGCTAGCTATTGATGTTGAGGGATTAGGGCTGGTAGTGGTTGCCGGATGTAGCCATAGTGGGATAGTGAATATAGTTAGACACGCCTCGGAATTGCTTAAGGAGAACGTATACGCCGTTGTAGGCGGCTTCCACATGATGAAATACGATGATGAGGACTTAAGAGACTCCATAAACGCGTTAAAGGAGTTAGGCGTAGGTAAGGTGTATACAGGGCACTGTACTGGACTTAAGGCTGAGAAACTATTAAGTGATGCATTTAATGAAGGTTTTATCAAAATTCATTCGGGATTTAGGGCCATCTTTAAAGCATAATACAATTAATGCGGGAAATCAACTAACCTAACGAAGTTTTTAGGCATTTCTATCATAACGCCGTCCCTAATGCTTATTACCACCCTGATTTTAGGTTCAAACTCCTTATCATATAGAGCTTCGCCATGGGAATACGCGTATCTGCCCTCTATCTTCTATCCTAATGTCGAGTATATCAACTACTAAAGCATCTCCAGGCTCAACCTCCTCCACGTACAGAGGTCCGGTGGGGATACTGCTTAGATACGCCTATAGCCTCGAGAGGCCTGTCCTCACATGTCATTTGACTGCGAACTTATATGTGATTCTATTTCGAGGTATTCTAATCATGCTGTCCCCGAAACTAAATCCGTCATATACCCTAATGGTTAAATCGACGTCTTCAACCTCACAGCAAGACCTCCCTCAACTTAGTTAGCATCTTTCTAGCATTTTCCAGCATCCAGTGATCATTATTAAAGAACACGTATACCCTCCTTGGCATTAAATTACGGATTTCATTAACTAGCCCATTTATTTCGGTATCGGAGTAATTATGGCTGTACCAGCTACTCCTCCCGTGGAGTCTTAGGTAAATAACGTCCTTGCATTTAATGAGTTGAGTTAGTTGAGGGGAATCCACTGAGACGATTACGGCCTCATCTAAATCTTTACACAGCTTATCACTGTAATTAAACCATGATTGGTGCCTGAATTCTATAGCTAATTTGCTAGGCATTCCTGAATTCCTTATGAACTCCTTAAGCCTACTCAAGTAGTTATCTGAGTAAGTATATGTTGGCGGTAGCTGTATTAAGTAGAAATCTATTAGACCATCCATAGGTTTAAATAATTCCCTTAATTTATTCCAGGCGTCTAAGCTCTTATCACTTAATCTACATACATGTGTAATGTATCTGTGTACCTTAATTGACCACCTAAGGTTCCTTCCTTTCCTGCTCCACGCATTTATTTGGTTCTTAAACGGGAATCTGTAGAAAGACGCGTTTAACTCTATCGCATTTAGCCCTGAGTTCCTGACGTACCACTCAAGCGACATTCCTAAGTTCCAATCATACAGCCAGCCAGACGTACCCACGTATACTTCAATCAACTAAACCCTCTCAATGTAATTAATTTAAAAAGGTGAATTTAATTATTGATGTAGTTGATAAAGCTATGTCAACTGTATATGATAAAGTGAAGTCGAGGATTAATTCATTAATCCGTGAATGGGAGTCAGCATACGTTGATAGAACTAGGAGGAGTAAGGAGTTATATGAGAGGGCTAGGAATTTAATGCCGGCTGGTGTCACTTACTCTATAAGGTATATGAGGCCCTACCCACTCTATATAGATCGGGCGGAGGGTACGCGTGCCTGGGATGTTGACAGTAACGAATACATAGATTTATGGATGGGTCATGGAGCGCACGTATTAGGCCACTCACCTAAGGTGGTTAAGGAGGCCGTAATTGACTTGCTGTCTAATAAACCGGGCAGTTGGCATTTAGGCTATGAAAACCCCTATGCAATTCTATGGGCTGAATTGATTTCAAAGGTAACTGGCATGGATATGGTTAGGCACTGCATTAGCGGTACTGAGGCAAATATGTATGCATTAAGGCTTGCTAGGGCTTTTACTAGGAGGAAGTACGTAGTAAAGGTTGAAGGCGGATGGCATGGAGGACTTGATCAACTCCATATAGCTGTAAATAACTTCCGTGGAGTTGAGTCAGCAGGGCTTCCAGAGGAGTTCACTAAATACACTATTGTCGTACCTTATAATGACCTCAACGAGGCTGAGGCAGCTCTTAAAAGGTATCCGGTGGCGGCGATACTGATTGAACCTGTGACTGGTGTAGGCGGTTGTTTACCAGCTGAAAGGGACTACCTTAAGGGTCTTAGGGAGTTAGCATATCAATACGGCAGCCTATTAATACTTGATGAAGTCATAACTGGATTCAGATTAGCACCTGGAGGTGCTCAGGAATTCTTTAAAGTTAAGGGTGATTTAGTGGTCTACGGGAAGGCGGTTGGAGGGGGGTTCCCAGGGTCCGGAGCAGTAGCCGGTATAGCTGAGATCATGGAGCTATATGATCACATAAAGTACCCTGATCCGTCGATGAGGGCATTCCATGGAGGTACATTTACTGGTAATCCAATTAATATGATCGCTGGATACGCATTAATTAAGTACCTCTCAGAGCATAGGGAACTATATGATCAGGCAAATAATCTATGGGAAGGCGTGAGGAGGGACATTGATAAGGTCTGTGAGGAAAACGACAGAATATGCTGGGTGGTCGGCGTAGGCAATATGAGCGGTATTCACTTCACTAGGGTTAGACCGAGGAATGTAAGGGAGGTCTACGAACTTAGGTGGAGCGAAGAGGTAGTATATGCGCATCACTTATTCATGAGGTTAAAGGGCATATTATACATGAGTGAGCGTAATATACATTTCCTACCGTCACTTATACATAAGGAGGATGAAGCTAAATCGCTTCTAAGCAGCTTCACCGAATTCCTATCAATGATTACTAGAGGTTAAACTTAAATGGCTTCAATTAAAATATCAATTCTATTAACTTTGCTCACTAGAATCGCGATAAGCTACTACATCTACTTCTACTAGGGCTCCACGTGGCAACGCATCTACCTGCACAGTTGTCCTAGCTGGACGCCATTCCTTGAAGTACTGACTATAGACCTCATTAAATTTATGGAACTCGCTTAAGTCGGTCAGATATATAGTCACCTTAATGACGTCCTCTAACTTATAGCCGGCTGAATCTAAAATCGCCTTAATATTCTCGAGAACCCTACGCGTTTGAATAGCCAGATCGCCCTCAACTAGTTGATTAGTATTAGGATCTAGAGGTATTTGACCTGAGATGAATAGCCATGGACCTACCTTAACTCCCTGTGAATAAGGACCTACAGGCTTTGGTGCATTTTCACTATAGACGATTTCCTTCAATTTTAATCACCGAGAACTCAAAAATGCAAACCCGGTTATAAGGTGATTGGCTGTAATGCCTGGAAAGCCGCCTATGTCGGAATACACTGATTTCCGTATTAACACCGATTTACGTTATAATCGTGTCGGATATATCATTGTGATATAAGCGTTCTGAGCGTGTTGCAAATTTACATAATTATGTAATATTACTGCCTTCTTATCCTAGTCAGGTAAATTTATAAATTCACATAAATATGCTAGAATAGTGATGAGCTATATGAAGTTAGGCGTGTCATCAATAAAACTTCTGGCATTAGGCTTAGTAGTTGGGTTAGTACTCGGATTCGTAATTGGTTGGTACGTAAGGCCTATGCCATCACCTACGGTTACTCAGGTTAAATTCACGCTTGATTGGGCTTATCAAGGGCCTCAGGCACCGTTTTTAGTTGCGCTTTATAAGGGGTTTTTCGCTGATGAGGGGTTATCGGTTACCATAGATAGGGGTTATGGATCAGCTAAGGTGATAAGTGATGTGGCAGCTGGTCTATTTGATATAGGCTTCGGCGATATAAACTCGCTCATAGAGTTTAAGTCGAGGTATCCAGATGCAAAAGTTAAGTTGGTGGCGGTTATTCATGTACGTTCTCCATTGAGCATAGTTACATTGGCTGGTAGGGGGATAGAGGGTCCGAAGGACCTTGAAGGTAAGAAGTTGGGCGCTCCTGCTGGCGATGCGGCTAGGAGAATATTTCCAGCATATGCGGCAGCAGTAGGGGTGGACGTAAATAAGGTTACTTGGGTAACCATGGACGTCCCCTTAAGGGAGCCGATGTTAGTGAGAGGCGATGTGGATGCGGTATCTGGCTTCTACTATACCGTCATCATTAACTTGCTAAATTTGAACGTATCAGAGAAGGATATTAAGGTATTTAAGTACAGCGATTACCTGCCGTTGGTCGGCAATGGAATAGTTGTTAATGAGGATTTCATGAGGAAGAACCCCGATGCGGTTAAGAAGTTCTTAAGGGCAGTAATAAGGGGAATCAAATATAGCATTCGGAATGTTGATGAAGCTATAGATATATTGCTGCAGAGGGATCCAACGTTAAATAAGGACGTAGAGAAGAGGAGATTACTAATGGCTCTAGAGATAATAAATGTCGAGGGAATAACCGATAAGTATGGAATCGGTTATGTAGATCCATCAGTACTTGAGAAAAACATCGACTTAATAGTCAAATACTTCGGCCTAGAGAGGAGGCCATCACTATCCGATATAGCTGACTTTAGTTACTTACCACCATTGGGATATAGACTGCCGTAGTGATCACCGTGAAGAGCATATTAAGGTTAAGGAATGTAACTGTAAGGTATGGTAATGGAAGGCATGGAGGTCTAGTAGCGATATCTAAAGTTAGCCTCGATATAATGCCCGGGCAGGTAGTTGGAATAGTAGGTAAGAGCGGTTGTGGTAAGACCACACTGCTGAAGGTCATAGCTGGCTTAATTAAACCTGTCGAGGGTGAGGTAATTTTTAATGGAGACGAATTCGATGGATCTCATAGGAGGGTTGGAATGCTTTTTCAGTCCCCCCTACTACTTCCTTGGAGAACTGTTCTTAGGAATATATTACTACCTATTGAGATAGCTGGTGAGGACGTTAATAAGTACGTAGGTAGAGCCTTAGAGCTAGTAGAGAGGGTAGGTCTTAAAGGATTCGAGAACAGCTATCCGTGGGAGCTATCCGGAGGTATGCAACAGAGGGTGGCGTTATGTAGAGCCCTCATACATAAGCCATTGCTCCTACTACTAGATGAACCCTTCAGTGCGTTAGACGCTATAACTAGGGAGGACATGTGGAAATTACTTCAGGAGATAATAGTGCATGAAGGATGTACCACAATTTTAGTGACTCATGATGTCCGTGAGGCGGTGTTCCTATCTGATAGGGTGGTGGTGATGGGAGGTAAGCCGGGGACTATTAAAGCAGAAGTCAATATACCGTTTAATAGACCTAGGGATATTAGGCTCCAGTACAGCAAGGAATTTAATGAGTACGTCTCAACCATCAAGGAATTAATAAGTGGTTAGCTATGGCAGTTAATGCTAGATCAAGGATCATTAATACTTTAATAGTTCTTGCCGTAGTATTCATTGCCTGGGAATTAGCTAGCCTGACATTAAGCATACCCTACTATATACTGCCATCCCCTTCATCCATAGTCCTAGCTACCACTAGGTACCCTCAATACCTGCTTATCAATCTACTTGACACACTAACTCACTCACTTATCGGCCTCTCTATTGCTGCAGCGTTCTCACTACTATTAAGTATCCCACTAGCATATAGCGAAGGAATTAGAGATGCGGTCTACCCCTTAATAACAGGATTTAACGCTATACCTAGAGCAGCCTTAGTACCTCTCCTCGCTCTCTGGTTCGGATTAGGCAGCGTCCCTAAAGTGCTAACTGCCTTCCTAATAGCTTTCTTCCCAATACTAGTACCTACGCTTACGGCTATGGTGACGTTAGAGAAGGAATTATGGGAGCTACTTCAGTCGTTTGGGGCAACTAAATCTCAAATACTACTCAAGGTTGCCCTACCTAGGGCAATGCCTTACTTCCTGAGCTCGCTTCATATGGGGCTTACAAGCGCATTCGTAGGGACGGTAATTGCTGAGATGGTGGCCTCAGATAAGGGCCTCGGCTACGTGATACTATCATCTACATCGAGGCTAGATACCCCACTAGCGTTCTCATGCCTCATTTTATTGGCTCTTATAACCCTCATCATATCTAAGATGTTAGGGATCATTGAGAGGAGGATTGTTAAGTGGGCGTACAGGGTAAACGCTTAACGATCGATCCAAACCTCTGTACAGGATGCCTAATATGTGAGCTAATATGTAGCTTCAGTAAGCTCAGGAAATTCAATCCGCTTAAGTCCGCGTTAAGGATAGAGTTTAATTATGAATTAAGTCGCTTAGAGGGATTTAATGTATGTAGTCAATGCGGTACGTGTGTTACTTCATGTCCGGTAGGCGCTATTAGTAAGATAGACGGTATAGTGATAATAGACTATGATAAATGTGTTGGGTGCTTAGCATGCGTTAGCAGATGTCCCACAGGCTCAATATACGTGGTCGATAATAAACCATATAAATGCGATTTGTGTGGTGGTACCCCCCTATGCGTAAAGTACTGTGTTAGAGGTGCAATAAATGTCGTTTAAGGGTTATGCAGGTAAGATCCTCTACGTAGACTTAAGTAGGGGCAAGTACTGGACTCAGAACATAAGGGAGGACTTAATTAAGGCTTATGTAGGGGGTAGTGGATTAGCTGCCTACTTACTATGGAACCTAGTAAATGAGTCTACGCATCCACTAAGCCCGGAGAATCCATTAATAGTAGCCACAGGACCCACCACTGGAACCCTAGCTCCTTCATCAGGCAGGTTCACCTTAGTATCTAAGTCCCCCCTAACAGGTATTTGGGCTGAAAGTCATGCTGGAGGATTCCTAGGCCCTCAGCTAAAGTATGCCGGCTATGATGTATTAGTAATTACCGGCAGGTCAGATAAACCAGTCTCAATAATTATAGATGATGATGATGTGCAGTTCTATGATTCGACATCACTATGGGGGCTAAATACTAGGGATACGGTAAATGAAATTAAGGGTAGATTAGGGAAGGACTATCATGTCATGTGTATAGGTCCTGCTGGTGAGAGATTAGTTAAGTTTTCATCAGTCATGGTTGATTATTATAGGGCCTTTGGTAGGACTGGCTTAGGAGCTGTTATGGGGTCTAAGAGGTTGAAGGCGGTAGCTATTAGGGGTACTAAGGACGTTGAAGTATACGATCCAGGTAAATACGTTGAAATACTTGATGAGATACTGTGGATTAATAAGGAAGGACCTTGGGCATTACCTGCGCAGTTAAGCCTAGGTAGGTATGGGACCCCTTGCCTAGTTACAGCGATGAATGCGATTGGAAGATTACCAACTAAGAATCACTGGACCGGTTTCTGGGAGGAGGCGGATAAGATAAGCGGGGAAGCACTGCTTAGATATAGGGTCGCACGTGGATCATGCTTCTCATGCATGATCATGTGTAAACACGTCACTAAGGTGGATAGCGGTAAGTACGAGGGGGCCATCTCCGGCGGACCTGAATACGAATCCGTAGTTGCTTTAGGCTCTAACCTACTTATATCGAATATAGAGGCAATAATATACATGAATAGTCTATGTAATTTGTACGGTTTAGACACCATCTCGACCGGTAAGGTTATCTCATTTATTTTTGAATGCTATGAGAAGGGTTTAGTTACTAAGGACGAATTAGGCGGATTAGAAGCCCTGTGGGGCAATGAGGAAGCAGCTATAGAGTTAATTAAGATGATTGCTGAGAGAAGGGGTATCGGCGACATACTTGCTGAGGGGGTAAGGAAGGCTGCTGAGGCAATAGGTAGAGATAGCTGGAAGTATGCTTTACATGTTAAGGGGCTCGAGGTCTCCGCTCAGGATCCTAGAGCACATAAATCAGTTGGATGTACTTGGGCTATATCGGTTAGAGGAGCGGATCACTTAAGATCCCTAACTACGGTTGATGAACTAGGTTATAGGGAGATCGCTGCTGAGAGATTCGGGGCTGATAAAGTTAATGATGTATGTGATAGGCTTACAGAAAAGTATAAGGGACTGATAGTTAAGGATCAGGAGGACTTATTTGCTTTGGTTGACTCGCTAATTCTATGTAAGTATGGTACAATGTGGCCGCCTATGTATTATTTCGACTTCATAGCCAAGATCTTGCCGCCGTTAACAGGTATTAAGGAATTCGGGGACGTGAAATACTTAAGACTTACTGCTGAGAGGATAGCCAACCTTAAGAGATGTTTTAATTTGAGGGAAGGTGTTGGGAGGGAATCTGAGACGTTGCCCAGCCGATTCACTGATGAGCCTATGCCTACAGGCCCCTCCAAGGGACACACGTGTAATTTGGATCCCATGCTAAGGGAGTACTATGAGTATAGAGGATGGGATTACGCTACCGGGCTCCCATATGAAGATACATTAATTCGATTAGGGCTTGATTACGTTGCAATAGAACTTAAGAAGAGATACAAATTGCCGAGGTCATTCGATGGTTAAAGTTAGGTTCCATGGCGCATTAAAGGATGAGATCGGATTAGACCATGTTGATGTTAATATCACTCAGCTGGCTGAAGCGCTTTCGAGGCTACCGGATAACATCAAGGCGGTGCTAGAAAAGTATGAGAAGTATCTAATAGTATTAGTTAATGGTAGGAGGACTTACGATTTAAACATCTCATTGGGTAATGACTCTGTAGTAGATATAATGTTGCCTTTAGGAGGCGGTTAAGGCAGAACACTTAATACGTAGGGACGTACGAATTAAGTGATGAATAATGTCGTTGCTTAGACCTTGACTTAACGCCAAAGACCTCGTTAGATTAGTGTGCTTTAGGATTGGATATATGGTATTGAGTGAAGCTACATTATTTTAAACAACTTGCTACGAGGTCATAATGTGGGTGATATGAGTTTGGAGGTTAGAGTCGATCCTATAATACCTTCAAGAGTCACTATAATATCCACTATCCGCAGATATAGGCCTAAGGAAGTTACATCAATTAAGCACGAGGTAAGCAATTACTCCGTTAAGTGTCCTTTTTGCCCTGGTAATGAAGATCTAACACCACCTGCTTCATTGGCATTAAGGCTAGTTGATGGGAGGTTAGAATTATGTAGGGAGTCGGATGGCTATAGATGTAGTGACTGGATTGTTAGGATATTCCCTAATAAGTATCCAGTATTCTCGCTTGACGCTGCCGGAGGCGGCTTTGGTTACCATGAAGTAGTTGTAGAGACTCCTAAGCATAGAACTAGGCCGCACGACTTAACCCCTGAGGAATGGGGCCTAGCATTTGCTGCCGCATTTAAAAGAGTAGAGGAATTCCTAAGCGATTCGAGGATAAGGCATGCAGTGCTAATAAAGAATTATGGTGGCGGGGGTGGAGCCAGTTTAGAACACACTCATATGCAGATTATGGGTACCTCGATAATCCCGCCGCTTATATTAGAGGAGATTAGATATTCATCTATAAAGTACAGGAACTATGGCGAATGCCCATACTGCAGCATTATCTCCTCCGAAATCAACTCACCTAGGTATATTTACTCAAATGACGCGTTTGTAGTACTAGCAGCTTACGCCCCAAGACAGTCATACGAGGTTTGCATATATCCGCTAAAACACGAATCCATGCCGATGGCCGAATTTACCTATTTGGTTAAGCTAGGTGATGCGCTTTCAAGGGTTTTAAGGGCTTACCTTGCTATCCTACCGGATATAGACTTTAATTTCTGGATTCATATGCGACCTAAGGACTGCTGTAGCGAGTTCTATCACTGGCACTTAGAATTAATGCCAGCAACCCCTATGTGGGGAGGACTTGAGAAGGGGTACGGATTACACGTTGTTACCACCGCTCCTGAAGAAGCCGCGTATGATTTAAAGAAGTATATGGGAATTGGTTTTAGTTGATTATTTAGGGGAGACTATTGATTAGGTAATTACTTAGGATTTTAAGTAGGTTTACGATATTATCGCATCTCTGTATATTATCATTGCAGAGAACTTCAAGTACATAATTACCGTTGTATCCAAGCTGTTTTAAGGTGCTTAGGAATCCATCCCAGTCAATACCTCCTAGATATGGTGGTAGGTGGAGGTCCTTGGATCCATCATTATCATGTAGATGTATTAGTACTACATTGGGATGTAATATCTTGTAGTACTCCTTAGGGCTTATTCCATTTATGTGTGCGTGACCCACATCTAGGCAGAGCCTTAGGTAATCATCACCTACGGAGTTAATGATGTCAAGTAAATCGTATGGTAGGTATCCAAATATCCCCCTTTCGAATCTGTTCTCAACTGCTAGCACTAGGCTATACTCCCTCCCTAATTTAACTAGGGATTTAAAGAATAGTATACATGAATCCCTAATCTTTTGAGGGAAAGTTATCGAGGTATCGGATGGTCCTGCCAACTGATAAGGGATATGTATTGCCGCTACCTTAATACCTACGTTGGAGTAGAACTCCACCCATCTACGTAGTTCCCTAATAACTTTATCCTGTTCACTTACAACTACAGCCTTATTAATTAACTCCCCGTATGGAAGATGGCCGATTAATACCTTGGAACTGATGCTGGAGTGTATATTCATTACCTCATTAACTAATGTGGTAAAGTCTATGCCGGACTTTCTCAACGTTGAAAAATTATCATAGCTTAACTCAACGTAAGGTATGCCCAACCTACTAAGCCTTAATAACGCCTCTGCAGGTCTTAAGTTCGAGTATACCATCGTAGATATAGCTATCATCGCTTACCCCATTAGAATATGATCTTCCCCCGGTCCTGGAGGACAGGGAGTTCCCAGCACCCCTTCGGGCCTACAGTCAGCCATGGCTTAGCTATTGTCAAAGCCCCTCTATAGCAGTTGGCAGCGATACTAAGCGGTAGGTTAAATGATCTTCTCAATTCATCATACCGTAGTTTACGTGCCTTAGGTATCGAGTATGTATTGTCCTCAACCATCTCTCTTATGGAGTGATTTAAGGCATTCCTATATCTCATGAGGGGCTCTACGGCCCCCGGCTTAGGACTAACCACCATAACAACTGAAGCAGCTAGCACCCCTTCATCGCCGGAGGCCATAGGGCATCCCCAAGCCATTAAGAAGCTGGAAGGACTTATAAGCCTTCATCCCCGCCCTAAAGGGCGAGGGCTCCCTTAGAGCAGGGAGGAGGTCAGGTACTCATCACGAACATGCCTAAAGGCCGCATTAAAAGACTGTAGAGTTTAAATTAAAAACAACAGTAACATACTTATTCCCCGTAAATAAGTATTGACGGGAGTTAAATGAGCGTACATAGGGAGGAGATATTAGGCGATTTCAAGCTCGTTGAATACGTGCCATTTAAGCTTACTAGGCCCTCCTACGGGGTCGTAGCATTACCAGATGCAGGGTTAGTTGGCGTTATCGCTGCGTGGCATATAATTAAGGCTTTAGGTCTTAAGGAGGTTGGAGGCATTGACTCATACAGCTACTTACCCCCAGCAATAGTAGTAAGTAATAAGGAATTGAGGATGCCAGTGAGGATATTTGCTGGCGATGATATACTACTTATATATTGTGAGTTCACGTTACCCATCCATGGGATGGCACAATTATCTAGAATACTCCTTACATACTTTGAACGTAAGGGTGTTGAGTACTTACTTCTCATGTCTGGACTGCCGATTCAAAATAGATTCGAGGTAGAGAGGCTTAGATCCTATTATGTGGCTACCTCAAGTAGGGCCTCAGAGCTAGTTAAAGGCGTTGAGGTGCTTCCATTCGAAAATGGGTACTTGGTAGGCCCTTACGCGTTACTCATTAAGGATGCTATGAGCTTTAGATTAGATACATTAATGCTACTTACCGAGTCATTCCTTGAATTCCCAGATCCTGAGGCATCAGCGAGGAACCTAGAGCTACTATCTAAAGTCATTAATAAACCCATAGATGTTAAGGAACTACTTGAGCAGGCAGAACTCATAAGGATTAGGGCTAGGGACACAATGAAGGACGTAGTACGTAACTTGGCTCAGATGAAGAAGGGATTTGAGTACTCACCCCCACTACAGCTATGAGGGAATCGAAGTGAGTGAGGATTTAGATGAGTTCTTGAAGAGAATGAGGAGGGTTGAAAGGAGGATTAGAGAATATATTGAAGAAGGAATAAGGAAGACCCTAGAAGACATCAGAGAGGAATACTACTCTATAAACACACTCTTAAATCCCTCATGGAGCTGCGAAGGACATTTAAGGCCATTATACACTATTAAGGATGTAGGGAATGCATACGTAATATACATAGACCTACCTAAAGCAGACTTAAACACCATAGATGTCAGATTTAAAGATAATTTAATGATTATTAGGGCTAGACTTACTGAGGAATTCACAATAAGTAGGTGGAGCGGTAGGGGAGGTGAGGTTAGGTTCTGTGAGTATAGGGAGGTAATTAATTTACCAATTAAGGTAGATCCAAATAAAGTTAAGGTGATTACTAAGGGGGATCGGATCCAAGTAATCATAAATAAGGAGTGAATGTTGGATATCGATAAATCCATTGTAAAGGTATTTAGAGGTAACCGCGAATTAAGCAAGGCGTTAGTAGGCAGTATTGAAAGATACTGTAAGTATTTAACTAACTCTATTGAGGTACCCATAAAGATAATGAATTTCTGCGGAACCCACGAGTGGACCATAACTTATTACGGGTTAAGGACCTTACTACCCGAGGAAATTGAGATGGTCGCCGGCCCCGGATGCCCTGTATGCATTACCCCAGCAACCTACGTTGATGAATTAATTAAGCTAGCATTAGATGGAATTAGAGTGTATACATTCGGCGACGCATTTAAGTTAGTAAGTACTTCAGGGAAAACGCCTAGAAGTCTCGCTGAAGCACAGGCATTAGGTGGAAACGTTAAGGTCGTCTATAGCTTCTTAGAGGCCGTCAAGGATGCAAGGATGTATGGAAAAGACTCTGTATTCTTTGGAATAGGGTTTGAGACCACAGCCCCCTCCTACGCGTTGTTGATTAAATCTGGTGAGGTACCTAGAAACTTAAAGTTGCTTAGCGCATTAAGGCTTACGCCGCCAGTCATGAGGTACGTGATCAAGCTATATAAGGAAAGGGGGTTGCTCCCAATAAGGGGCGTGATTGCACCAGGCCATGTATCAACGATCATTGGCGGTATGGCTTGGGAATTCCTGCCTAGGGAATTCAGGATCCCAACCGTGGTAGCTGGCTTTGAACCCTTAGACGTCTTAGTTGCTACGGCTAAGATACTTAAAATGCTAGCTGTTGGGAGGCCTTCTGTTGAAGTTGAGTATAAGAGGTTAGTTAAATGGGAAGGTAATCGAGTAGCTAAGGAAGTAATTAATGAGGTATTTGATGTCGTTAATGCTGCATGGAGAGGTATCGGATTCGTACCTAAGAGCGGCTTAGAGCTAAAGGACGTCTTCAGCAAATACGATGCGGTAAAGGAATTTAAGTTAAAGGCTCCTCGTCCTGAGGACTATGTACTAACTACCGCATCACCTAATCCGTACGGCAGTGAATTACCACCCGGCTGTAAATGCGGTGAAGTTATATTAGGCATTGAGAAGCCGATTAAATGCCCATTATTCATGAAAGCTTGCACGCCTGACTCGCCCTTCGGCCCCTGCATGGTTTCATCGGAGGGTACGTGTAGAATATGGGCTTTATATGGCGGTATAGAATTAATTAAGGGTATCTAAGGTGTGCTGGGGAGTTCCAGGCAAGGTAATCGAAGTTGATGGGATGTATGCTAAGGTAAATGTCGGTGGCACCGTAGTTGACGCCATAATAAGCGTTGAAGATGTGGGCGTAGGTGACTATGTAATGGTACATGCTGGTCTAATAGTAGGTAAGTTAAGTGAGGAGGAATTCCTTAATAACCTGGCACTACTAGCCGAACTACAGGTAAGTAACTACATTAACGAGGGATTAGACGAAGCATCTGCTAGGGAAAAAGCAATTAAGGAGTTTAATGACATGGTCAGCTCCTTGGGCATTAACTTAAGTAATTATCAAGGAGTTTTAAGTAGCTTCGTTAGTAACCAACTACCGGATTTAGGTAATGAGGGGGAGGTGAAAGCCCCTCCCAATTCCTATGTCTATAAATTGAGAACTACGTTATCCGATACCGATTACCTGCAGGTGGTACATTATAGCAATTACCTTAAGTTCTGTGAGAGAGCTTGGTCTGAGTTACTTAGTAGCCTTGGATTCAGCTACAGCAGGTTGATACATGAATATGGCGTTTTCATACCTACCACCGAAATAAATGGCAGGATATTAAGGCCCTCTCGGCTCGATAACGACCTCGAAATCCGTATATGGATCGAATCACTAACTAATAAGTCAATTAAGTGGAAATGTATTGTAAGGAATGTAACAAGTGGTAATATAAGCGCAGAGCTAACTCATACAGCATTATGCACAGATACAGCACTAACCCAGTCCCTAGAACTACCTAAGGAACTGGTAGAGAAGCTAATGAAGTACTTAGCACCAAGCCAACACTAACACATTAATACTTCGATTTGAAAGTATTTAATGGTAACTTAAGTATGAAATCGAATATAGCTATAGTTAATAGTAAGTCTTTTGGCCTATATTCGAACGCTCTTGAAACACTTAAGGAACTAGGAACCATTGAACGCATAGAGGTCCCTAGGGATCTAAGGGGCTCTAAACTAGCTGAAGCGCTTAGGGACTACGATGTGATAATAGCTAGCGTGACACCATACTACGACGAGGATTTCTTTAGATACAATTCGAGGGTTAGGATGATTGCTAGACATGGTATTGGTATTGATAATGTTGATGTCGATGCTGCCACCAGATTTGGGGTTGTTGTTACTAGGGTTCCTGGCCACGTTGAGCGCGAGGCTGTTGCTGAGCACGCAGTCGCCTTAATCCTAGCAGCCTTAAGGAACCTAATTAACGCCCACTTAAAGGTCGTTGAGGGTAGGTGGGGCGAGAGAGGTAAGTTCGTGTGCCACGAATTAAGGAGCCTAAAAGTAGGCCTAATAGGTATAGGGAACATAGGTTCTAGGGTGGCTGAAATACTCACCAAGGGATTCAACGCTAAGGTGATTGCCTACGATCCCTACGTGAGCGCTGAGAGGGCTAGGGAGCTGGGCGTTGAGCTGGTCGATCTAGATACGTTGATCAGCGAGTCGGACATAATATCCATCCACGCGCCACTAACTAAGGAGACCTACCACCTGATCAACGAGGATAGGCTGAGGAGGATGAAGAGGTCGGCGATAATAGTGAACACCGCCAGGGGAGGTCTGATAGACACCGATGCGCTAGTTAAGGCCTTGAGGGACGGCTGGATAGCCGGCGCAGCGCTAGACGTAACCGACCCCGAACCCCTACCACCCGACCATCCCTTATACAAGTTACCTAACGTCATAATCACACCACATATAGCTGCATTCACTTATGAGGGGCTTAAAGGCATGGACGAAGCCGTAGTCAAGGCAATTAAGGACTTCCTAACTGGTAATATACCTGATGGGATAGTTAATAGGGAAGTATATGAAAGAGGATTAAGGCGTTGACCTCAAGAACTATGGAATCGATTCTCACATTAGATATAGGTACCACGAACATTAAGGCTGCAGTCGTCTCCTTAAATGGCAAGACCTTAGACTTAATTAAGGCTAAGTCACCGATATTAGCTTCTGATGCAGGCTCATTCGAGCATGAACCTAGGCAATTACTTAATGAGGTGATAAATCTAATTAAAGCGCTTGCCGCTAAGCATAGGAGTGCTATTAAAGCCATAGCTCTCTCCTCATACATTAGTAATCTATTGCTAGTTGATGATCGAGGCAATGAGCTAACCAACATAATTACGTGGCTTGATAGAAGGCCAGTTAAAGTACTGGATAATTTAAGTAAATTAATTGATCCCCACGAACTTTACAGACGCACCGGATGTCCCCCACTATACTTGTACGTACCTCCGAAGATCTACTGGTTAAGTACTTCATCTAACCTGGTTAGTAAGGCCAGGTACTTACTAGACGCTAAAAGCTACATATTATTCAAGTTAATGAACGAACCTTATATAGATTTATCAACGGCTTCAGCCTCACAATTGCTTAACATCCATAGCCTTAAGTGGGATGACCTAGTATTAAGTTCGCTAGGCATTGATGAAGGTAAGCTACCTAGATTAGTTGAAGCCGATGAGATTATTGGATATATACCTAGGGCCAAGGCATTGGAACTCGGCTTGAATGATGAGGTGCCGATAGTTCCATGCCTATATGATGGCGCGTCATTCATTATAGGATTAGGAGGTCTTGAAGTAGGTGTAGGTTCATCGCATATCGGGACTAGCGCTATGTTAAGGGTCGTATCTGATAGTCCACTAATTGACTTAAATACCATGGAATTACATACCTATTACCTATGTAGGGGGCTGTGGATACCCGGTGGCGCTATAGGTAATGCTGGGCTGACCTTAGATTGGCTCAGTAGCTTAGTTGGAAGGGAAGTTAACATCTTACTTAATAATATGGCTCCATTGTCAAGCTCGTTACCGCTAACCATTCCGATATTAACTCCCGAGAGATTCCCTAAGTTAACGAGATGTTCAGGGATATTAAGTTATGGAATGAAGCTTGAGGATCGTTTAAACGTCTTAACGACTTCTTTAGTTTTAGGCTTTCTCTTCATGTTAAGAAGGTTCTCAGATTTAGTGGAATCTCATGGGATAAAATTACGTGAGATACGAGTTGGCGGCGGCGTTGCTGAATCGGATAACGTCTTATATTTGATGAGTAATGTGTTGGGGACGAAAGTATTAAGGCCTAAGAATTTATTAGAGGGAGGCCTACTAGGAAATGCATTAATAGCATTTAAGGCGTTGGGGTACTTTAAATCACTTAATGACGCGTTTAACTCGTTAGGTGTGGAATTCGATGTCTTTCAACCTAAGGATGAATTAATTAACATATCTAAAGAACTCTACATTAAGTTTAAGAGCTTACTTAAGATATACACACAACTGTGTAGCGAGTTAACATGAATTACATACTAACCCTAGATATAGGTACCACGAACATTAAGGCAACGATCGTAGATGAAGTAGGTAATATAGTAATCCATAAATCAATAAAGAACGAGCTGACGTTAGGTAGCGATGGAAGGGCTGAACACGATATTAAGGACATATACCGTAAGTGCTTAGAGGTAACTAAATCGGTTATAAGTGGATTCGAACGCAATATAGTAGCGATATCATTAAGTACGTACCTCCACGGACTTGCTGTACTAGGAGTTAATAATGAGGTATTAAATAATGTAATGACGCATCTGGATTTAAGGAGTGCAGGCTATGAGGTCCTGCCAGGCGTCGATGAGTACGAAGTATATAGACGTACTGGATGCCCTCCAATCTTCGTTTACCCAGTAGCGAAGATTAGATGGTTTAAGAGTCTAAGGAGCCATCTAGTAAATAACGTTAGCAGATATTCATTAGTTAAGGACTACGTTGTCGAGAAGTTAATTGGCGATGCTTATGTAGACTTCGGCGTCGCATCGGGTAGTCAGCTACTTAACATCCATAGCCTTAAGTGGGATGACCTAGTATTAAGTTCGCTAGGCATTGATGAAGGTAAGCTACCTAGATTAGTTGAAGGCTGTAAGGTACTTGACTACGTAAGGGCCTCAACTCTTGATGAGCTAGGGATAATGAATAATAGAGTAGCATTAGTTGCTGGAACCTTCGATGGAGGTGCTCAGAATATAGGCTTAGGTGCTTTAGATTCAAGTATAGCTACGGTTAATCTAGGTTCTACTGCAGTACTAAGGACATTAACTACTTCTCCTATAATTGATAAATCGCGTGAGATGAGGTTCTTCACTTATTACGTAGCTGACGGGTTGAGGGCATGTGGAGGCGCTTCAAATAATGGTTGTACGGTGCTTGATTGGCTGTCATCCATACTTAGCTTAACTCCTAACGATATAGATTTACTAATTAAGGATATAGGGCCAGGTTCTGAGGGCGTCTACTTCTTGCCGTTCTTAGCAGGTGAAAGATTTCCATTTAGGGACCCATATTTAAGGGGCGTTCTAATAGGGCTTCAGCTACATCATGGTAGAGGACATATAATTAAAGCATTGCTTGAGGGTATATCACTTAATTTAAGGGTTATTAAGGATGCACTGGGCGAAAACGGTATTAACTTTAAGGCAGTAATTTGCGGTGGTGGTGGATGTAGGTCGAAGATGTGGCGTGAGGTGCTTAAGGCGGTTTTATGTATGCCTATATTAAGTAGTGGCTTTGAGGAACATGCTGCCAATAGGGGAGTTGGATTACTTGCATTAAAGGCCTTAGGCTATGTAAATGATCTAAGTAGATTTAAGTATGACCTAAGGTTAGATGAGGCTTTAATGCCTGACAACGTATTGTGTGATACGTATTCACTAATCTACAGTAAGTACCTAAGCATATTTAAGGATATTAAACGAATCATTACGAATACGTATGGCTGTGAGGGGCGTTGATGAGTAGGCCCTATGTGATAGTATTCGCTACAGCAACTATAGATGGCAAGATCGCATCAAAGACTAGATATAGTAAATTAAGTTGCCCTGAAGATCTAAAGAGGCTACATATAGCCAGAAGAGAAGCAGGCGCTGTAATGATAGGGGCTAATACAGCTAACATAGATAACCCATCATTAAGGCTTAAGTACGTTGAGGGCCCAAACCCTACTAGGATCGTCATAGACGGCAGACTCTCCATAAGGGAGGATCTAAGACTAGTTAATGAATTAATTGCCAGAACTATAGTGCTCACTACAATTAAAGCTGACCAAGAGAAGGTAAAAAGACTTGCGTCTAAAGGAGTTGAAGTATACTTGATAGATACTGATAAGCCGCCCGAGATTAACATGGTGAAAGCGCTTCAACTGCTTTACAGCCTAGGAATTAGAAAGGTGTTAGTTGAGGGAGGTGGTGAGTTAATATGGAGTTTAATTAAACACGATCTAGTTGATGAATTCAGAATCACCTACACCGGATACGTATTCGGCGGCAGGGATGCCATATCAATCGTCGGCGGTGAGGGATTTCAATCAATAGAGGAATCTCCAGCATTTAATGTTGACGAGCTAATTAGATGTGTATGTGGAAGAGAGCTCCATGTCATCTTTAAGAGGGCCCCTTAAGCTTAAGTTTCAGGAAGATCGTCATTAGTTATACGTCAATCACGTCGCTCGGGTTCTGAGCTCTTCCCCGCCCTGGAGGGCTGGGGTCCTCCAGCACCTCCACTACATCCCCACCTGCTGGGCAGTTGGGCGGCCAGAGGCCTCCATCCTGGACCATCGCTAGATGACGTAGGATAGGGGATTTAAAGCCCTCATTCAACCATAGATGATAGGGCCTTTAGCTACAACCTAGTGCCTACTATATGTTATTATCTAATCTTCTAAAGAAGCAGGTCCTATTTCCAGTATGGCATATAGGTCCTAACGACTTAACCTTTACTAGGACTGCATCATAGTCGCAGTCGATCATTAAGTCCATTACAACTTGGTAGTTGCCGCTTGTCTCCCCCTTTAACCATAGCCTACCCCTGCTTAATGACCATAGATGTAGATACCCCGTAATTAATGTCTTAATTACCGCCTCCTCATTCATATGACCGACCATTAGAACCTCATTAGTTTCAAAGTCCTGAATGACCGCTATTACGGTATTGTCCTCGTGTCTGTAATTCAACTTACTTGCAATAACTTTAGCTAATTGCTCACTAATCACTAACGTCTTAACCACCTGTAAAGTCTAGTTAAGAACTTAATTCCAACTCTACCACTCCTCTCTGGATGGAACTGCACGGCTATTAAATTATCCTTAATAATCGTCACTGGGAACTTAATCCCATAGTAACTAAAGACGGCAACGGGTTCATCGGTGTATGCTATATAGCTATGCATGAAATAAACGTATTCATCATCTAGAACCTCCGTTAACTCGTTATTGCTGAGCACGTATACCTTATCCCAACCTATATGAGGTAATTTAACATCTGCCGCTCTAATCCTATCTACGTATCCATTGAGCCACTTAAGGCCTTCATTTATCCCGCCCTCAAATCCGTATTCAAACATGACATGCATACCTATACATATCCCTAGGAAGTATGTTGACGAATTCCTTAACTCGTTAATTACCTCTAATTTGCTTCTTAGGTAATTAATAACTGCCTTAAATGTCCCGACGCCGGGGAAGACAACTAAGTCGTAATTGCCTATTAAATTCTCATTTACTTCAACGTCAAATCCTGCCCTCCTTAAAGCAGATGATATGCTGAATAGATTGCCTACCCCGTAATTAAGTATTAGGGCCCTCACTTCCTCCTCCTCCTAAGCTCGTACAGAACTTCATCTAAGGTTACATTGTTTAATGCCATTAATACCATTAAATGATAGATGAGGTCTGCTACTTCATTAATGACTTCTTGTTTCGAGGCAGTCAATGAAGCTATGATTACTTCTAAGGCCTCCTCACCAACCTTCCTAGCCACATATTCTCTGCCCTTACTAGCTAAGTATGCCGTGTAGCTCCCCTCAGGTCCTTCCTTAATTCTACTAAGTATAACCTCATAGAGCTCGTTAAGTACATCCATATCTAGCACCTAAGCTTTCCAAATGATTTATAAATCCTTCATACCTAGCTATCTTCATGGCCGACTCGATCAGCTCTTTAGGGGGTTCGCCAGACGCCAGCATTATAGGTTTAATGAAGTCATATATTGTGAGCCCTCCCTTACATCTAGCCCACCGGTTAGTCGGTAGTATGTGGTTTGGACCTAGGTAATCTACTAACGCCGATGGTGTACCTCCTAATGAGATTGCACCCACATTCCTAACCATCCTCAACGCGCTGAGGTAGTTACGTACATGAAGTGATAAGTGCTCAGGCGCTAATTCATTAACTAAGTTTATTGCCTCTTCAACGCTACCCGCCCTTACTAGAACGTATTCGTTTGAGTCATGTGCCAAGACTTCCTCAACTTCATTCAATAGCCTATCTGATGTTGATATTAGGACAACTAACGCATCTCTATGCTCAGCTTGCGCCTTCATATCCGAGATCACATCATATGGATTAGCTGACTCATCAGCTACAACGACCAACTCCGTAGGTCCTTCAAAGCCATCCACAGCCACTACGTCCTGAAGCAAGTACTTAGCTATCTGTACGTAGATATTGCCTGGCCCTACTATTTTATCCACCTTATCAACGCTTTCAGTTCCATAAGCCATCGCGGCTATAGCTTGAGCCCCTCCCACCCTATACACCTTAGTCACCCCTAACTTTAGGGATATGTATGATACAGCTGGATCTATGCTGCCGTCCCTAGTAGGGGGAGTTGATATATAAATTCTATCCACGCCAGCAACCCTAGCAGGTATTCCGGCCATCAATAATGTTGATGGATAGCTCCTAAGGCCTCCTGGGACGTAGATGCCTACTTTATCTAGGGCCCTCCACATGATACCTAGCCTAAGGTTACCCACATCTACTAGTAGATCTTTAGGCTTCATTGACTCATAGATCTTCATTAGGTGTTCATAGACTTTATCTATCGCTGACCTAACCTCCGGCATCAGCTTACTAGAGTACTTAATGAGCTCCTCAGATGTAACTATGATGTCATCTACTTTAACTCCATCGTACTTCATTGAAAGCTCCTTAAGTCCCTCATCGCCATGTACCTTAACGTAGTTTATTATCTCCCTAACTATATCTACGTATTTACTTAGATTTGATGACCTACCAATTAATTTATCTAGGGATCTACTAACTACTATACTCTCACCTCAATACCTAGATCAATTAAGTACTTCTTAAGGTCGTATATCCTTATAATGCCATCATGGAACACTCCTGCAGCTAATGCCGCATCAGCCTTCCCTATAGCGAATACCTCGTGAAAGTGCTCCGGCCTTCCAGCACCCCCACTAGCTATTACGGGGATGTTAACTATGCTTGCAACCATAGCTGTCAACTCTAGGTCGTAACCTAACCTTGTACCATCCCTATCAATACTAGTTAATAGTATTTCACCAGCTCCTAATTCCTCACCTACCTTAACCCAGCACATTACATCTAGGCCAGTGTTATATGTGCCTGACCTAGTGTATACTATGTACTTACCTCCAACCCTCTTAGCATCTACTGCAAGAACCACGGACTGTGAGCCGAAGTTCGATGCAGCCTTAGTTATTAATGATCTATCATTAACTGCCGACGTATTTATGCTTACCTTATCTGCGCCGGATGAGAGGAGTGCTGATACATCATCTAAGCTCCTAACGCCCCCGCCTACGGTTAGTGGTATTGTTAAGACGCTTGCTACGTTCTTTACAACATCTAGTAATGCTCTCCTACCCTCAATACTCGCCGTAATATCAAGTAGTACTAATTCATCGGCTCCTTCCTCCTCATACCTGGCAGCAAGCTCTACCGGATCTCCCTTATCTCTTAGCTCGACGAACTTAACCCCCTTAACTACCCTTCCATGCCTTACGTCGAGGCATGGAATAATCCTCTTGGCAGTCATAGAGATCCCTTAGTACTCCTAATAGATGTTGAAACTATCCTTGAAGCTTCATATAACGTCATACCTAGGCCCTTAAACAGCGCCTCAACTATATGGTGGGTATTTAACCCGCTCAACTGAATTACATGTATGGTTATTCCTGAATTAATCGCTAATGAGTTAATGAAGTGAATTACATTCTCAGTCGCTAAATCACCAATCAACTCCCTCCATAACTTAAGCTTTACGTAAGCACCTCCCCTCCCAGAGATGTCAACTGCCACAAGTACTAGGGCATCATCCATAGGGGTAATCATAGATGCAAACCTCTTTATACCCACCTTATCTCCCAATACCTCCTTGAAGGCTTCACCAACGGTTATAGCTATATCCTCGACCACGTGATGTTCGTCGTAGACTAATTTCTCAGAGGCATTAATTAAGGCAGTTGCATTCATATATGTAAACATGGTTGATAACATGTGATTTAGGAACGCTATAGGGGTTAATACCTCAACCTTACCTCCCTCATCAATATCTAAGAATACCTCAACTCTGGTTTCAGCTGTCTCCCTTACCTTACGAGCTGCTCTAGACATACTTCACACCCTTTAAGAAGCCCATATACATCGCCATCCCAACGATGACGTAGTCAACACCCAAGCTCTTCAAATATATTAAGTCATTTAAATCCCTCACGCCCCCAGCATATTCCTTAATCCCTCTAACAACGTGGAGAAAATTCCTTAACCTACTGTCTACCCCTTTCCCACTACCTTCAAACTCTATATAGGTAAAGATGACGCCAAGTAGGTCGTACCTATTTATTAGGTTAATGGCTTCATAAATACTTAAGGCACTCTCTTTCCATCCCTTAATACGTACCATTAAGTCATCTCCATAGTCAATAGCAACTAGGACCTTATCGCTGCCTAGCGTTTTAATTAGTTCCTCGAATGAGTTCCTATTTAGATAAAATAGCGTGGATATCACTAACGCGTCAGCTCCATAGGAAATCAGTCTAGATGCCTTAGACTTATCCCTTACTCCACCACCTACTTGAATCCACTTAAACCCTACTTTACATATATTACGAATTAATTCCTCGTTATCACCTACACCATCAGCGGCATCTAGGTCAACTACGTGTATGGAGTCATAGCCTAACTCGTAGAATTCCTCAGCTGCCTTAATCGCATCAGTAATCACTAACTCGCTACCCCTAACCCCTTTAACCCTTTTAACAGCCTTACCTGAGCTTAAGTCAATGCTTGGCATGACCTTCATATTACTCAACAACCTTCTCTACATTCGCAACTACTATGTCCTTAGCTCCATATACTTTAGCCTTAGCTATAACCTCTGGTAGGGAGTCCTCATCAATGACTGTAATCACCTCCCATACATCACTTCTGCTTAACTTAGTTATAGCTGGTGCGAGCATTGCAGGGAGCACTGATAGTACCCTATCTAAGCTTTCATTAGGTACGTTCATCAGAACTAGTTTCTTACCCCTAGCAGCGATGACCCCCTTAATTAAAGTTACTACCAGGTTTAATTCCTCAGCTATGGGGGACTTCACCCATTCCTTAGAAGCTATGAGAACTGCTGAGGTCTCCATAATTACGTCGATGGGTTTAAGTCCATGCAACTTTAGCGTGGTTCCAGTGCTCATGACGTCTATTATAGCATCGGCTGCCCCTAGGTATGGCATTACCTCTGCTGCACCGTTAATCCTCACCAACTTCGCCTTCAATCCCCTACTCTCTAGGTAATTCCTTGCGATCGTATAGTACTTCGTAGCTACCCTAATACCTTGAGGTAATTCGACCACCGATTTTATATTCCACTTCTCGGGAACTGCGAGTACTATCCTTGCGTGTCCATAGTCAAGGTATAATAGCTCATCAACTAACGCGTTACTCTCAACTACGTAATCATGTCCGGTAATACCCAAATCCGCACCGCCACACTCAACTATGTATGGTATGTCCTCAGGTCTAGCCATAACTAATTCGATGCTCCTCCATGATGTAGGCACTATTAACGCCCTTTCATCGATAGCTAATGGCTTCATACCAGCTAGTTGGAGTAGATTTATCGTTGGCTGTTGAAGTCGGCCCTTATTAGGTATAGCTATCCTCATATTACATCCCTTAGAACATCTAATACCTTATTACATTCATCCCTACTACCTACAGATATCCTGTAGTAGCTATTACCTAAGTCCTTTATAGCTATCCCGTAGGTTAAAAGTAGTTCCTTAATCCTCCTTGAGTCCTTGATTAGTATGAAGTTAGTTAGGGAATTATAAGCCTTAATCCCTAAATTTCTAAGGCCATTTAATAAGTAGTCCCTATTAGATATCAATTCATTAACGATTTTAGCGAAGTAATCCCTATTCTCCAATGCTGCAATCCCAGCAGCTAATGAGGGTGCCGGTATATCAAATGGCGTGTACGCCTTACTTAAGGCTTCAATAACCTCATGATTGCCCACTATGTAACCTAATCTAAAGCCCGCTAATGAGAATGCCTTGCTTAAAGTCCTAACTACAATTATGTTTGGGAATTCATTAATCAACGGGGCTGCTGTATACTTACTGAATTCGTAGTATGTCTCATCGATGACGAGGAACCCACTAACGTTTTCAGCTAACCTAGCTATGGACTCCCTACGTGCCTTTAATAGCGGGGACCCGGTAGGATTGTTTGGATCGTCTATAACCACTAAGTACGAGTTAGATGCCTTATTAATTAATTCACTTAAGTCTAAGCACCACCAATCACCGCATTCAAACAACTTTACCTCATTTTTATGTAGGCCCCTAATAGATGCGAATATATCGTACATGCTGTATGTAGGGCGTACGAAGGTTACCTTATCTCCAACTTCTGTTAGATCGTAGAATATGGCTCTTAACGCCCCATCACCCCCTAGATATGGGTAGACGTTGCTTATGTCCACTCCTACGTAATCAGCTAGCAACTCCCTAAACCTATTAAACAACTTAGCATCATACCGATTGCCTTGTCTTAATACACCAACTACGTAATTAATCACAAACTCAGGGGGGCTGTATGGAGATTCGTTAAGGTGCAGTCTTACGTCAACGTCTAGATCGCTAAATAAGTACTTACTTGAGTTGAGTAACCTAGGTCTTAATCTATCCTTAACACTACATGCAATGCGTGATCCCAAGTCTTATGATTACTGGGGTTTAAAAATTTATGAGTCAGTAATGCGGGATCTAATCACCAGCTTCATTGCGCGAAACTTTCATCACCCTAATATGGGAGTATTAAATGTAATTAAAAATTTAAATTACAAGATGATTAATAATGTGGAGTTGATATGTCCTTAGTAAATGATTTCTGGTCGACTCCTCTAACTAGGTCTGGGAGGTCCGCCTTAGTCCCTAGAGGGCCATGGCAATATGCTATGACCGGGTTAGGGGCGTACTATAGGGCTGACTTCGACGTCCTTAAGGAATTAGTACCTAAGCCTTTAGAGCTGGTAAGTGATGAAGTATTTACATATCTAACTGAGATAATATCCTGGAGTCCTAATGCTGTAGACCTCGCTTTAGATGTCCCGGACTTGGTGCAGTACTCTGAGGGGGCCTTCTTCCTTAAGGTCAGGCTAAAAGGCCTTAACTACGTGTACTGCCCATTCATGTGGGTTGATAACGACCTCTCGTTCCTTAGGGGCTTACTTGCTGGGTGGCCTAAGAAGCTAGCAAAGATAAGCATTACCAGACTACATCCGCTATTAGAGCACCTCAATGAGCCTAGGAAGGGGATTAGGTTAGGGGGCTATATATCTAGGGCTGGTTCTACACTGTATAGGTTGAAGGTTGAGCTGACAAGCAATTCCCCTACGAATAGCCTTCCACTCATATCCGAGCATTCATTCCTTCTACCCAGGTACTTCCCTGGGGTGGCTCCAGAGCTAACTACAGTAAATGAATTGGTAGTATTTGATGGCGAATCGACCACTAAGGCTTGGGAGGGAGATGCGACACTAGATATCATAGGAAGTCCTAACGACGAGCTATACTTCTTTAAGCCGGTAAGTCGTGTAAAAGGTTATTACTTCTACCTCCTCCTTAGGATTAAGGGACTTAAAAGGGTTGGTAGCATTGAAGGCTTCTAGCTAGGTAGCGTGGAATCAAGGACTTAACAAATAATGCCACCGTCTTTTAATGTCCTTAGCGATGAAATAGAGTCCGTAAGCGCCAAGTAGTATATGATAAACAAATAGAGTTAAGTACCAATGCCTCTAAGGCAATGATGTCTATGACCTGATAATTCCGAGTTCCAAATGATGGAATACATCTAAGGGCGGGTATGGAGTTAAATTCATAAAAGGCAGCTTAAACTCTGTAATAATCCTTTATAGTTAGGCTCTTATTATCCGCAAGTAATTTAGATGTAGAGGCAGTTAATAAATTTAGTGATGTTTCCGGAAGGATCTGATTAGTGATGTAACTCCCATGAACTGATGACTTAAAATAATTCCTCACTAAGTAATTAATTGATGGATTATGTCGTTAAGTACCTTCGAGTTATTAGATGACGTCCCTCACCCACTGGCCATAATTGCTGCAGGGAAGTACGATGAAGTAGGGAAGAGAGGGGGCATGACGGCTGCATGGTTATCGAGGGTCTCCTTCCATCCCCCTTTAATGGCTGTAGCTATATCTCCATATCGTCATACCTATAAGTTAATTATTGAATATAGAGCCTTCACGATCAATCTGGTCTCTAAGGAGCTGGAAAACATAACAATGGAGGTCTTCGGCTCATTAAGTGGTCGGGATGTTGATAAGTTTAAGGCGTGTGGTATTGAGCCATTAAGCGCAAGAAGGGTACTCGCACCTGTAATCCCTAAATCACCATTAGTGATCGAATGTAGGTATGCGGAGGATTTTAAGATAGGTGATCATATGGTAGTCATCGGTGAGGTAGTTGATGCATACAGGCTTTCTGATGAAGTTCCACTAATATACTTGAAAGGTACTTCAGCTAGGGTATGCTGGTGAATCTTATGAGTAATTACAGGCTACCAGTCTGTAGCTCAGCTGAGATGAGGAAAATAGATGAACTAGCTAGCAAGGAATTCCATGTAGACCCGCTACTACTTATGGAGGATGCTGGCACAGCCATATACTCCTTACTAGCTTATGAAGTAGGTCTTAATAAAAGGTATGTAGTTATTGCAGGCACAGGGAATAATGGAGGAGATGCGTTGGTAGTTGCTAGGAGATTATATAGTTGCGGATGTGGGGTGAGGGTATTTATAATAGGTGACCCAAGTAAATATCCCGAGCCTGCTAGAAGGAATTACGAATTACTTAACGTTATCGGCGTACCGACTAGGGTTATAATGAGTGCAAGTGAGTTAAACACTCTAATCGATGCCTTAATTAATTGTGATGTAGTTGTAGTTGGATTAATAGGTATTGGGTTAAGGGGCGAGGTGGGCGGCCTCTATAGGGAGGTTATAGAATTAGTCAACAATGCACGTAAGGTAGTTGTGAGCGTTGATATTCCATCGGGAATTAATGCCGACAATGGACAGGTTTGTGGCGCGGCCATTAAATCAACTTACACGGTAACTTTTGGAGCCCCTAAATATGGGAACATACTGTATCCAGGCTATTACTATTGTGGAAAGCTATATGTATCTAGGCTATCTTACCCTCCAGAGCTTTACGACCTAGTTGGAGTTAAGGTGGAGTTGAATACACCTATAACGATGCCCGAGAGGATTAAATGGGGTCATAAGGGAACCTTCGGTAAGTTCCTAGCCATTGCCGGTGCTAGATACTATTACGGGGCTCCTTACTATGTGGCGTATTCGTTCCTAAAGGCTGGAGGGGGTTACTCGAGGCTTGCTGCACCCAAGTCCATCGTACCGTATGTGGCATCAAGATGTAGTGAAGTCGTTTACATGCCCCTTGAGGAGACGCCTGAGGGAAGCATATCTAAAGCTAATTACGATTACATAATTAAGGCTATAGATTTATATGACATAGATATAGTTGCGCTAGGCCCTGGAACATCACTTAACGCCGAGACCCAGGAGCTAATTCTGGAATTAGCTAAGGCGATTAAAAAGCCGTTAATAATTGATGGCGATGGACTGACAGCAATATCTAAGGAAGTAGATGTGATTAGGGGCAGGGAAGCTCCTACAATCCTGACGCCTCATCTAATCGAATTCCAGAGGATAACCAACCTTGATTTGAAGGAAATTATTAACGACCCAATAGGGGTTCTAAGGAAGGTTTGTACGGATTTAAATGCATATATCGTGCTTAAGGGAGCTCACTCACTAATTGGTTACCCCAATGGAACTATATATGTTAATATGACCGGTAATCCTGGGATGGCTAAGGCTGGATCAGGTGATGTTTTGACCGGCACTATAGCTGCCATGTACGGGATAGGTTATAGGGATATAGGTAGTGCTGTGAGGATGGGCGCACTAGTTCATGGCTTAGCAGGTGATTTAGCTGCTGAAGACTTAGGTGAGGATGGATTGACCCCGGATGATATAATGAATTACCTACCTAATGCTATGAAGTTGCTAAGGAATAACGCTGAATACGTAATCAGTAAATACATGCCTAAAATCATCTAGCACCGCCTTTAATAAGCGAATTACTTAAAAATAATTTCATTAGGTATTAGTAGGGATCGAGTTGAGCAACTCGAATGAGATTAAGATAGCTATAGTGGTTGCGGAATTCAACTATGATGTAACTTACTTAATGCTTCAGAAGGCATTAAATCACGCTAACTTCCTAGGAGTTAAGGTAGTGTACGTAATTAAGGTTCCAGGCAGTTTTGAGATACCATTAGCTGTTAGTAAATTACTCGAGAAGGGAGATGTAGATGGGGTGGTAACATTAGGAGCTGTAATTCAGGGTGAGACGAAGCATGATGAGGTAGTAGCTCATCAAGCTGCGAGAAAGATTATGGATCTATCAATTCAATACGGCAAGCCTGTGGGACTAGGAATAATTGGACCTGGCGCCTCCAGAATGCAGGCCCTAGAAAGAGTGGAGGACTACGCTAGGAGGGCTGTAGAAGCTGTAGTTAAGATGGTTAAGAGACTTAAGGAGCTAGGTAAGGCATCAGCTAGTGGGCAAGTAATTTTTATTGAGTGAAGCGATTTGGTTTACACAGCGTTAATAGAATTAATTAATTTCAAGTCTTGGACTGAGTCCCTAGGATATGATAGGGAGTGGTTGATACAGATCACGCAGTCGGAGATCTACAGCTTAATCCAATCCATCACCAAGGACTTCGGCGGGTACTCACTGCCTCTAAGGTATGACGTACAAATATCCATACTCCCTCTTAATGCCGATATTAATTTATTCACAGATGATTTAAGGAGTGCTTTGATGAGTAAATCACCTGTCCCTATATCAATTAATGTTCGCTGCGGACTCCCCCATGAAGTCCTAAGTAACGAGTTTAGAGCTGAGTGCCATCCACGGGATATATGTATAGCTCACCTAGACTTAAATGACTTCACACTTAAATCAAGCCATAGAGGGTTATATCATCCGTACGTAGACGTATTGAGGATTACCTCTGAATTAGCTATTAAGTTAGTCGGTAGAGCTATAGTGCAGTACCTGGGGGGCGATAACGTAGCTGTAATTTCAGACCCAAAGTATCTGGATTCAATAGTAAATGAGATAATGAAATACGACGTCAAGCTGGGTATTGGGATATCTAAATACCCTAGGAAGTCGTTCGAACTAGCTACTAAGGCATTAAGTATTTTAAGGAAGGGTAATAGATCGCTGAAGTACCTAGTGCTTAGGGAATGAGAGCTCCGTCGAGCTCTAATTCCATCCCTCTTGATTTAAGGTAGCCTCTACATGCTCTAATAACGTCGTCTACTAACTCCTTAACCCTCCTAACATCCTTACCTTCAGCATATATCCTTACCTTGGCTTCAGTACCGCTAGGCCTTATTAAAACCCATGACGAATCGTCATAATCTATCCTCAATCCATCAATCCTCAAAACACTTGCTGTATTTGGCGCCTTCGATTCGATGTAATCCCTTAGATACTCATATACTCCCATCTTCAAGTTACTTGGCACTTTAATTGAGTACCTCGCCTGTGGGTAATTAGGTATATCCCTCAGTAACTCATTAATGGACTTTCCCTCCTCAATCATCATCCTCGCTATCAGTCCTACCTGGTATATGGAATCTATCCATAGACCCCATGACGGATCAATTAACTTCCATGGCTCAGCAGCCATTAATGCGTTATGCTCAATCAATGCCTCATGGATCTTACCTAATTTACTGACGATTAACTTACCGCCGTACTTCTCAACTACCTCTCTAACTGCATTACCGCAGTCGATAGAGGCAACTACGTAGCCTCCGCCTTCCTTAATCAACTTGTACTTAAACATTAACGCGATTATCCTATCCTGCTTAACGAACCCGTCAACTGGATCTATAACAGCTAATCTATCTCCATCGCCGTCATGTGCTAGGTAGACGTCCACATCTAACGATCTTGCTACTGGTATATAACGCTCTAATACGTCAGGCCTAGGCTCCGGCTCTCTACCAGGGAATCTGCCATCTATGTTTGAATTAATGGTAATAACATGCGCACCTAAATTACTTAGTAACTTAGGCGTAGTAATCGATGCGGCACAGTTAGCTGTATCTAGTAATACTTTAATCCTCTTACGGATCTCGGAGGGCATTAATCTTCTACTTAACTCCTTTAAGTACTCCTCATTCAATCCATCAAGGATCGAATAACTACCTAAAGAAGGCCAATCGACGTATTTAAAGGAGTTACCCTCTATCAACTCCTCTATGTACTTCTCATCACTACTCCTCAATTCAAGCCCCCTAGCGTCAAATACCTTAACCCCATTATATTCGGGCGGGTTGTGACTAGCTGTTACATAGACACCTCCTATACATCCATGCCTAACTATGCCGTACGCCAGAACTGGAATTGGTATTAATCCAGCATCGAAGACGGTAATTCCTCCAGCCATTAAACCAGTAGCTAACGATAGCTTGAGTAACTGCGTTGATAGCCTGCAATCGCCTCCTATGATTATGCTCCCTTTATTACCTAGGAATGTGGATAGAGCTAATCCTAGTTTATGCATTAACTCAGGAGTTATATCCCTCAGGTAAACGCCCCTAATGCCTGATGTGCCGAAGAGCTTCATTAACTAGACCCTCTTAATTTCCTCAGGCTTAAGTAGTGATATAGCAGCCCTCTTAAGGACTCTATGGTACCTTACGACTCTAATGTATATGATCCATTGGGGGTTTTCAAGATCAACAGGTCTATCAACGTACTTGGCTAATTCCTTAATAGAGTCTATGGTGTGTAGTTCCTCAGTAAATCCCTCATCATTAACCCTATATAGATGGCCTTCCAAAGTTATTCTAAACGTCTCATTGGGGGGTATCCTACTGGCCAATTCCTTAACGACCTCGCATACCTTACTTATCTCAGGCTCTACGACGTAGTCCACGGGTATGACCCTAATTATTGGGGTGTTCGCCGCTGACTCCCTTATTAACCTAGCTACTTCCCTAGGATCATCAGCCATATAGAGAATTACTGACTGATAGGAAGCTACGTACTTAATTCTATCGTTAAGTACTTGACTTAAGTAGCTACGTACCCAGCTATAGTTATCAACTCCTGCCTCATGGATTACTATTAAGTTAAACTCCAAAACAACACCAACCTAATTATGGCTTTCAGCAGTAAATAAAAACTTAATCAACTTACTATCAGAGGCTGATCCTCATGGTGATTTTCATCCCTCACGGGTTCCTTCACCTACGCCCTTTGGGCTAG
>JAGDWE010000054.1 GCA_023255965.1 Desulfurococcales archaeon
GATAAACCGAAAACAACCTTCATCTGCAGGGCAGTTAAAGGTCAGAGAGCCTCTCGTTCGTATGTAAGTGCTTAAAACATCAACTTACCTTTTATTCTTAGATCCTTAATAATCCCCTCAAGTCTTGTAGAGGCTTTCTTAATTAAATCGTTGCCTATGCTTAAGACCTCGCCACCGTCTACTAGAATATTATCGCCGACTATTACTGACTCGACTTTAGGGCGACCAGTTAACACAGCATTTACTAAGGCATTAACTGAGTTGAGGAGAGGCCATCCAGGGGGCTCTGATAGATTCAGCATAACTAGATTCGCCTTCCTACCCTCCTCAATGCATCCCATATCATTAAATCCTAGGGTAGATGTGGTTACAGTAGTGATGCTAAATAGTAGGTCAAGTCCTTTATGTCCTAGTCGAAGTAATTCCTTTGAAACATCTATTAAGTCGTATGTGAAGAGGTCGCCAATGCCTAGACCTTGGATAGACCTCCATAGACCTAACGTTCTGTAAGTCCTAACTACGTTCCAGCCATCAACTACATCTACGTAAGGATCTATGAGGACTAAGCGATTTCTATCTAAGTTACTTAAGGAAGCTAATTCCTTAAAACCTATGAAGAAGCTTTTCACATCATATTCATTAATGGTTCTAAGAACTTCTTCATCTAATCCACCATACACTGCAATTCCTCCATAGATGTTATTGACCCTACCATGCCATCTTTGCATAATTAACTTAAGCTCATGCAATGGGTCGTAGTCCCTTAACTTAATATTAATTGGAGGAGCTAGGACAGCATTTAACCCGGCATCATTAGCTGCCCTAGCTATATCATCTAGGAATATATCCGAGATCATTAAAGTGGTAACCCCCCTGTAGAGTAAGTCAGTAAATGCAAGAAGTGATGCATAATATACATCAGTCCTAGTAAGTACTGATAAGTACTCATTAATATCGCTAGAGCTGACATACGGTAAGGCGTATCTGATAGGATATGTAGCGATCTTGGTGAAGCCGGATGAGATGCCTGGCATTACGAGCCTGCCCTTACCGCTCAGCAGTAGTTCAGGATATTGATACTCCTCAGGTATCTCCCCCTTACCCACTGATTCTACAACTCCATTATTTACGAATATGTATCCATTATCGATTATTAATTCATGCTTAGATGAAAGGGTTAGTATCGTTGTGTTACTTATTAGTATTTTAACCACTTCTAGCAACCCTCGACAACTTATTATTTAAGCCGTTAATTAAGGTGTTTCTCTACTACTTATTCGCTGGATGGATGAATATTTGATGCCCTAACCTAGCTACGTTAGTGACCCAGCATCTAATGGGCATCCCCCTCCTCTCCATGTAATTCGTTAGGGAAGACTTGACGCTTAATGCCTTAGCGTAGCTATCAACGAATCCGTAGGTTGTCGGGCCCCAACTACTCTGACCTAAACCTCTTACCCCTTCATTCTTCATGAAGTTTATTATGTCATCTATAACTTCATGAGCATATATACCTCCCTGGAACTTGCTGAAGTATCGGCCAGTGAGTAATTGGATATTGGTTAATGCTTGGGTGAATTCGTTGAAGTCCTTAAATACCAGGGCAGTAGTTAATTTGATGAATTCCCTATACAACTCGCCTTGCTTATCAAATGCGTCGACATGTTCCAGTATACTGCGTTCCTCGCCCTCACTTAGGCCTTTAATCCCTTCAGGTATCGCTACGATTAAATACCAGTCACTAGGCACATCACTAACATGCAGTAATTTAGGGATGGCATCATTTCCATCCACCCTTAAGCCGCTATCAACTACTAGATTACCGTACATGAATGAGTATATGCCCACACCCGAAATCTTCCTGCCTAAGAGCTTAATTAAATCGCTTAGGTTAAACCCTAAGTTAAAGTGTGTTGAGATGGCTGAGTAAGCGGTTAGTACCATCCTGGTCTTACTCCCTAGGCCCACGTTATGATCTACGAAGCCATTAACTACTACTTTGACTCTATCCCTACCAACCACATTAATTACCTTCCTAATCAACTCCTTGCTTAAGTCTGTAGGAGCTTTAATCTCTAACTCGTGCGAGTCGCTTACTGAGACCTTAACGTAGGGTTCATCTATGGAAATACCTATCGATCCGTACATATATGGATGATCGTAGAACCTATAAAACCCTAGATGTAGCCTGTATCCGGCCTTAACCTCAGTTACCTTACTGCTCGATGAGTACACCCTCTGAACACACCCTAAGTAAATTAATTAATCTCTTAGCCCATTTAAACTTCCTCAACTTCATGAGCGTGGCATTTAAGTCGCTGACCATCCAGGGCTTTGAGTACCTACCGACAACACCGCTATCGAGGTCAAACCCTAGGAACTTAATGTACTTGGCTCCAAAGTAGTAAGCTAAGTAGGCGGCTCTATCACCATCAGTAAACCCACCATACATCTTAATACCGCCATAAGGAATGCACTGAGATGTCCCAATGACAGGGCCTCTAACCAACTTCACGTACTTAAGGAGCTTATCAATGTTATCTCCATGAGCGTGAATCACGTATATGATGTCCCTATAACGTAGTTCATCGGGATTTAATCCATCTAAATCAGTTACCACGACGTCTGGAAGATATCCTGCATCTAAGCAGCACCTCAATGCGCCGTCAGCAGCTATTAGTACGTCGAAGTCGTTGCTCAAATTCCTTAATTCATCTATGCATTTAGGCCCTGCACCAACCACATACGCTTTTGAGTCCTTCATTAGGTCCTCTAAGTATCCTTCAACCACATACGGTTTACTTAAGTCTCTAATTAGTTCGCTGAGGACTACGGTTGCTTGGTAGTCATATACGTAGCTTAAGTTAAGGTCTAAACGTATGTAGTCATAGATATGCATCCATACATTAATACTCCTTAAATTACATGAGTTCATCGCTACCTACACATAAATGGTTTATACGCTTAAATCTAATTTTAATCTCCGGGTGCGTTAGAATAGCTGATGAGTGCAACATAATTAACGTATATCTGCGTTACGGGCATCATGAGGCATTAGTTACTACTGTAGATATCCAAGGACGTGTTAATACGGCTCCCATGGGCATCGAATTACTTAACGTAGAGGGCCATAATTACATCCTAGTACAACCATATATAAATACTGAAACGTATAGGAACTTGCTTAACACTAGGGAGGCGGTAATTAACGTAACGAGCGATGTTATGCTATATTACTACTCACTATTTAATCCAAGTAGACTCGGGTATGAGAGCTCAAGATGCGTTAGACCGCCTAGGATTTCAGGCTATGTTGACTTATACGTAGAGGGCCTAGTAGAGGAGGTGAATATAGTTAATGATAGGGCCTACATAAAGTTGAAGCCGCTACTCTGCGTTAGGGGCTGTGGAAGCAACTTAGCCTTCAGTAGGGCTAATGCGTTAGTTATTGAGGCCTTAACTCAATATACTAAATTACCTGCATTAATTTCACTAGGGTATTTAGATGAGGTTAGGAGGAGGTTTGAGGTCGTAAAATATGCGCGTGAGGTCGTAGGACGCATAGGAAATAAGGACCTGGTAGAGGTAGTTGAGGTAATATACCATAAGTGCCTAGATGTGGTAAGGAATTTACTCATATAAGAGGCTGCAGTTGCAACTGAAAGCCTAACCATTTATGGCTGGGATGAGGGCTTGAAAGCTTTTTATCCTACACCCCCTAGCGCTGGTAGTATTAAGATACAGATGGAGGCCTCTGGCTGCCTGGTTGCCTTCTAAATGAAATATTTAAACCTGGATAGATGCTGGGAACCCCTGACCTGAAGGGCGGGGGAGGAGATCAGAGATATGGCAGAATAGATTGAGGGTCAGAGCAGCGATCTGCCAATCAATTCATAAGTACTCATTAATTCCCTTATAACATATAGCACCTTTACCTCCAATACATTGCCTATACCACCTAGTTCATCAACCACCTTAGCTAATTCCCTGTTATCTGCGACCCTAACTTTAAGTAGTACTTGGTACTCTCCTGATATCTCATATGCCTCACTAATGCCTGAGACGTTAATGATGTTCCTTAGCGTTTCTTCATAACCCTTAGGCGATATCTTTAACATAATATATGCTACTATGTTAACTCCCAACTTACTTAAGTCCACATCCACGGTAAACCTCCTAAGGACACCTAACTCACTTAATTTTTTAATCCTAAGATAAACAGTTGACTCGCTAAGGCCTAAATCCTCAGCTATCCTCCTATACGATGTCCTACTGTTATTAATTAAAATCCTCAGGATACCTCTATCGATTTCATCGATTACTTCATAACGCTTAATCGAACTAACTTTAAATCCCTAAACAACTAAATCTATGGCCCTATATAAGTTATGTCCTTCACTCTAACTTCATAATCATTATTAAGGTTCTAACCTCTTTTTATCCCTTGGGAATAGCGTTACTTCCCTTACATTACTTCTTCCGCAGATCATTAGGGCTAATCTATTTAAGCCCATGCCCCATCCTGCATGTGGTGGTATGCCGTAATCGAACCACTTAAGGAAGTAGTTGAAGTTCTCTGGGTTTAAGCCCTTCTCCTTTAATCTGCTAATAAGTAATTCCTTCTCATGAATTCTAGAGCTACCTGAGGCTATTTCAAGGAAGCCATATATGAGGTCGAAGGATTCGCTATACTCTGGGTTATCGCTACATGGCCTAGTATAGAATGGTCTTAACTCTGAAGGCCATTCAGTTATGAAGTATATCTCCTCATCTACTTCCCTAGAAAACATCCTTAGCTCCGGGGTCGATATATCGACCGCTTTACCGACGTTAGTGCCTCTCTTACCTAAGGTCTCAATAACGTCTACATATTTAAATCTCTTAAACGGTAATCTAACTTGAGGTAATTTGTGGTTAAGTAGCTTTAACTCCTTAGAGCATTCCTCATCTACGTTCTTAATTACCCTGAAAATTACCTTTTCAAGGACCTCCATGACGTCTTCGTAGTTAGCGAAAGCCATCTCGATATCGACGCTAATGAATTCGGATAAATGATAAGGCGTATCTGACTCTTCAGCGCGCCATGCTGGAGCTATTTCAAATACCCTTTCAAATGCCCCAGCCAATAGCTCTTTATATAGCTGTGGGCTCTGTGCTAAAAAAGCCTCCTTTCCAAAGTAAATAACTGGGAATAGGGCTGCACCACCTTCGGTGGCCGATGCTATTATCTTGGGAGTAAATACCTCAATAAATCCACTGCTATATAATTCCTCCCTGATTGCCTTAACGGCCACCGAGATTATCTTGAATATGGCCCTAGACTCATCTCTGCGCAGGTCTAAGGGCCTCTCACGTAGTCTAGTATCTAGGTCGGCTTTAACCTTACCGCTAACATCCAGCGGTAATGGTGCCTTAGCAACACTATGTACCATTATATCTTTAGGCACTATTTCATAACCGCTAGGAGCTCTAGGATCCATCTTTACAATACCCCTAATGCTAACTACCGATTCATGGGTTAATTCATAGAATCTATTAACTAATTCCTCGGGGTCGTCTTTACTGATAACGACCTGTATTAATCCGTCTTTATCCCTAATGATTAGGAACTTCTTCCCACCTAAGTCCCGCTTGCTGTGAACCCAACCAGCGATGACAACCTCATGACCGCTTAAGGATTCATTGATCTCGCTTGAGAGGTGGGTCCTAAACTTCATATGCTACTCCGCCCTAATTCTAACGCCCCCACCTATTAAATTACTTAATACCTCCTCAATAATCTCCTTGCTTGCCGGCAAGTACCTGCTATCGCTTCTAGGTATTCTAACTATATACTGGGTTGAGCCGTCTGGGAGCCACAACGTATTTATTCCGGACACCCTAGCAGGCATTATTAATTGACTTACTATGTGCTTTATATTTCCAGTGGACTTATCTATGACTCTAACCTTAAGGTTTAACAATTCAGAAAGCCGTCTATCCAACCTGTTAATTAATCTAGGATTAACTATTGAATCCGCGAACTGAAGCGTCACCACTAGGAAGTTATCCACCCTCACAGCCTTATAGTAAGTTGCATTTTTAAGTAACTTAAATTCAGGGTCATCCTCTAATTCAAGGAGTACCTGCATAACGTCCACCTCATACGGCTCAACAGCCCCAGTACTAACTAAACCTTGACATCGAGGACATAACACGCCAGACTTAACGCATATCTGATCTAGCGGAATCTTCACTACGGATCAGCTCACCGCTCTGCATTACTTCCTAAAAAGGATAATACCAATAACTTAAAAAGCTTTTTATAGTCCCCTACCTAGACAAGATCTTTTATTGGTTGTTGTATCTAGGAACTTCCGTCATCAGTCTTTTGATTACACATTAGACTGCCTAACACTCCTCCAACTTTAATGCTATGGACATGTACATGACTAGTGCACTATCTAATCTGCATTACTTCATGATGTATATAAACCCTAATTGAAGTTGAGCTTCGTAGCGGGCTGTAGGTGAATTGCGATGATTTAACTTATGGGGTCGTTGGAGGTCATCGGGCTAATGGATCTTAATTTATTTATATCTCTATATTGGCATGTAGCCTCCTTAAATCTTCTTCGGTCTTACCCAACCTAATCATTAATTCGGGTATCAAGGCGTCTAAGAGCACCATGGCAGTCAACTCAAATAATGTGCCTAGGGGTGCTAGTGGTTCATAGATGCCCATTAATTGCCTCAGGTGGTAGTCGTTCTCGCTACTTACCTTAGTCCTACCGGGTATCTCGACAACCAAGTCTGCCAGGTTAGCTAATGGTGAATTAATGTAAGTTGTCAGGGCCACTACCTTAGCGTTAACGGACTTAGCCGCCTCAGCTACTGTAACCACTAGCCTGGTCCTACCTGACCCCGATATGGCTACTAATACGTCATTGGCCCTAAGCGGCGGCACTATCGTGTCGCCTAAAACGTATACATTAAAACCTAGATGCATTAACCTCATGGCGAAGGCCCTACCTATTAAGCCGGATCTACCGGCACCGACGACTAATACCTTCCTTCCCTCATTATAGGTGGCTAGGAGTAAATTTATGAAGTCCTCAAACTGAAATTCCTTTATATTTTTAGTGGAGTTCAATATGTACGTAGCTATGGTGAATACGGACTCCTTAAATACCTTAATCCTATATCCCGTAGGAAATTAAGTTTAAGAGATAATTTAAATCTATCTTATGTTAGAGGCTTTTACGCCCTTCTTAGTGCCTAACTTGCTTCTAGTCGTCTCTAAACGCCTTTAGTAGCTATTAGGTACGCTGAGGCGGTGTCGAGGATCATTAAACCGTATTGGCCGCTGGTTCCATAGATCCGCGGGGCTCTGGGTCCTAAGCAACTGCGGTGAGGGCTCGCGGGCGGCGCGATGAGCTACATGCAGCGATCAAAGGTAATTAAAAATGACGAGAGGTCGCGGTATGTGGGGAACGCTAGATAGCGATCCTCTAGGTAGTCGGCAGTCTTTAAGGTACTATATCCCTTAAATAACCTACGCTATAACGAATGATGGATAATAACTATCAACGAGTAGGAGAGCTCTAGTACTAGTGAAATACTAGTGAGATGGTTATACGGATTAAGCATCGCTGAGGTTATATCCCCTACATCATAAGTTACTAGAGGTAACGATGTTCGACATCACTTGGGTTTACTTAAGTATTTAGCTAGGTGGTTGATGAAGCTTACTACTTTATCCTTCTCGTTGCCTTTAAACCATGAAATCAATTCTTCGGATGTAGGTGGGTTGTTCATTCCTAACTTCCTTGAGAAAGCAATTAGTGTTGCAAGGAATGAATTAGCGAGTAGCTCGCTGCCTAATACCTTAACTAACAACATGTAAAACGTTTGGGGGTCATTGATAACTAATTCGTACACGTCATTACAGTATTGAGAGAACCTAATCCTGAAGGCGATATGATATAGTGGACCAAAGGTGTAGTCAAGCCATGAATCAATAACCCTCATAACGTGGTTCCTTACTTTTTGGTTTTGCATATAACCACCGACGCATAATAGTACGTAAATCTCAAGATCCCTAGGTTGGTATTTAACCCAATGTAAATAAGCTTTGTTGTAATTGTAAGTTATCTAGGCTTAATTATCAACCATGATAGCTATGTAATACCGTAGTTGGAGACCGTTGTTTAAGTGATTTTGGATTTCTCCGGCTATTTCGGATCTTCAAGAGCATCTTAGTATGAGCACATGTGATGCGCT
>JAGDWE010000060.1:0-3211 GCA_023255965.1 Desulfurococcales archaeon
AGGCCCCAGGGTCCAGACCCGCCTAAGGTTCATCGGCCCCGAAGCATCTACACGCTCACTTAAGGTGCCTTACTTTAAATTACGTCATAAGTTAGCTAGAGGAGCCTTAAAAGTTTTCACAAGCTCCTCAATGATCGTTGCCTAGGCGATGTCATTTGACTGAGGAACCATGTCTCGATGGTTGGTGTCCCAAGGACTCAATGCAGGATCGACAACTCCAATCAAATGCCATGAAGAGGTCTCCGGCCCCGCCGACTCCCCAGATGAGGGATGGGAAGGAGGTCAGAGATGCCATCGGCGGGGAAATGTCTGGGAAATATAAATTACCATTATTTACCATTATAAGTGGAGTCTAAAGTGGTTAAGGAGTACGAAATTAAGGTTAAAGTAAGTGATGACGTGTTTAACAACGTTAGAAGCGCTCTAATCAAATTAGGGGGCATATTTAAGGGTAAGGTCGTTGAGGATGACTACTACGTTGATCTACGTAAATGCAGCGGGGTTGATGATGTAGTATTTAGAATTAGGATTAAGGACGTCTATGGTATTAAGAAAGGTGAACTTACAATAAAGGGTCCGAAGCAGGTTAATAGATCTGTAAGGATTAGGGATGAGCTAAGCATCGAATTAAATAATGCTGAAGAGTTGGTGAGGATGTTGGGGAATATGGGCTTCAAGATCATACACTTAAGGAAAGAAAGGGAGGAATATTCGTTAAATGGTCTTAACTTATTCCTAGATAAAGTAATGTGTCTAGGTAAATACATTGAGGTGGAGATACTAAGCATGGATGAAGAAAATGACGCGACTGCTAAGTTGCATGAGGTTATGTCGGTTCTCGGCATTACAGGCGAATCGATCAGTAAGTCCTACTTAGAGTTAATGCAGGAGGTAGGAGGCAGGTGCGAGGAATCATAGCATTACTAACCGATTTCGGATTGAAGGACCCATACGTAGGTATGATGAAAGCGGTTATAACCTCCATAAATCCTCAGGCAGTAATTATAGACCTAACCCATGATATCCCTAAATTCAATGTTAGCTATGGTGCATTCATACTTAAAGCCAGCTATAAGTACTTCAGAAAAGGCACAATATTTATAGCTGTTGTGGATCCTGAGGTAGGTACCTCAAGAAAGGGCATAATTATAGTTACAAATAACTACGTATTTATAGGGCCTAATAACGGCATATTAACTCCGGCTGCATTGAGCGACGGGATTTTAGAGTTATATGAGATAGACATTAATAGGGTCCGCATAGGTGATGTTTCAAGCACATTTCATGGAAGGGACGTATTCGCTCCCACAGCTGCTTTACTGAGCCTAGGTGTTAAACCCTCAAGCATAGGCAGGATGCTGAATAAAGATGAGTTAACGATCATCGATGTTCCACCATATAAGCCTGTGCGTAGGGGCGACTGCCTAGAGGCAACTGCCTACTATGTTGATGACTTTGGTAATATAATTCTCGATGTAGAACTCAATCACATACTAGCAGAACTAGGAGTTAAATTAAATGATGAAGTCCTTATTAAGGTGGGTGAGCGCGTATTCCATGTTAGGGTAGTAAATACGTTTGCAGACGTTTGTGAAGGGTGTTTAGCTTTATATAGGGATAGCTTTGGGCTAGCGGAAGTAGGTGTTTTTAAGGGTAGCGCGTATAATAAGCTAGGTATTAATGTAGGTGATAAAATTTGTATTGGGAAGGGGTAAGCAGGGCAGTATATGCTGGGAGATTCCAACCAATTCATTGGGGACATGTAAACGTAATTAAGTGGGGCTTAGAGAAAGTTGATGAATTAGTAATTGTTGTAGGTACTGCGCAGGAAAGCCATACAGTTGTCAATCCCTTTACGGCCGGTGAAAGGATTGTGATGATTAAGCTAGCGCTTAAGGAAGTAGGTATAGACTTAAGTAGGGTATATATAATACCTGTTCCAGACATACTAATGAATTCCGTGTGGGTACATTATCTAGCAATGTATACCCCTAAGTTTAAGTATGGGATTGCTAGGAATCCGTTGGTCATTAGATTATTTAAGGAGGCAGGTTATGAAGTACTAATACCGCCGCCGTATGATAGGGTTAAATACTCATCAACTAGGATTAGAAAGCTAATGCTTACTAATGATCCATCATGGCGAGAGCTACTACCTAATTCTGTAGTTGAATTTATTGAGGAAATAAAGGGGGTTGAGAGGCTTAAGTACGTAGTAGGTGTAGACTGAGTGGAGTACATAGTAATAGACGGTTCTATGGGGGAGGGAGGCGGTCAAGTACTGAGGATTTCGGTAGCCCTTGCTTCAGTACTCATGAAACCAATAAAGGTAGTGAACATCAGGGCTAAAAGACGTAATCCAGGGCTTCAGAGTCAGCACCTAACCGCGGTTAAGGCAGCGGCTGAATTAACTGACGCCGCGGTTGAAGGATTATACCTGAGATCCACCGAGATAACCTACATTCCTAGGAGATTTAAGCCCGGAAAGTACGTATTTGATGTTGGGACGGCTGGCTCTGTAACTCTAGTTCTGCAGACGATAATACCTATACTTGCATTTATGCCGAGCCCATGCGAAGTTGAGATCAGGGGAGGTACTGATGTGCCGTGGAGTCCGCCAATAGATTATCTGCGTAATGTCATCTCGTATTACCTTAAATTGGTAGGTATAGAGCTGGATGTAAAGCTCATAAGAAGAGGGCATTATCCTGTTGGAGGAGGCATAGTCGTTGCTAAAGTAGCTAATGCGCCAGTTAAGTTGAGGGGCCTTGAACTAATCGAAAGAGGCGAAGTCCTAGGTATTAAGGGTATATCACATTGTGTTAGATTGCCTAAGCACGTCGCTGAGAGGCAGGCATCAGCGGCTGAGAAATACCTAAGAGAGGCAGGCATTAAGGTACCTATAGACATCGGCCTAGAATACTATGAATTAAGCAGTGATTCGCATTTAAGTCCTGGGTCAGGCATAGTACTATGGGCTGAGACAAGCAATGGTGCTGTAATAGGCTCTGACGCGCTGGGTGCTAAGTGGAAGAGAGCTGAGGAGGTGGGTTTAGAGGCAGCTAAGAAATTAATCTATGAATTAGAGAGTAAGGCAGCGTTTGACTCCCATATGAGTGATAACATCATTCCTTACCTCGCATTAGCCGAAGGCGATTCAGCCATAGGTGGATCCTCCCTAACTATGCATACGTATACAGTAATCGAAGTT
>JAGDWE010000060.1:3311-5857 GCA_023255965.1 Desulfurococcales archaeon
TATATGGTGAATTAGAAAAGCCATTCAAAGCATTCATATTAGGCACGGGTTGCTACAGCTGAAGGCCTCGCCTTTTAGGGCACGAAGGAGGTCAGCGCGTTTTAACTATACGTTAATCGAACCCGCGATCTAGTTTCACTTAAGTTTAAAATGCCTTGATAACTATATGAAGGGGGAAGGATGCCATTAAATAAATACGATATGGTGTTAGTCGACTATACAGTTAAGGTTAAGGAGAGCGGTGAAGTTGTAGAGACCACTTCAGCTGATAAGGCTAAGGAGTTTAAGATCTATGATCCAAGCAGATATTACGAACCATTATTAGTTATCATTGGTGAGGGCAGGGTAATAAAGGGATTTGAGGAGGCTTTAGAGAAGGCCGACGTAGGTAATGAGGTTGAGGTAGAGATACCTCCAGAGAAGGCCTACGGCTTAAGGGATCCATCTAAGGTTAAGGTGATACCGTTAAAGGTATTCCTTAAATCAGGTGTAAGAGCTGAGGTCGGTAAGGTAGTTGAAGTTAATGGAGAGCTAGGTACTGTAAGGAGCGTGAGCAGCGGTAGGGTTGTAGTCGACTTCAATCATCCGCTCGCTGATAAGACGTTGATATATAGATTTAAGGTGGTTAAGAAGTTAGAAGATGACATAGAGAAAGTTAAGTACTTAATTAAGAGGCATATTAGGGACATCGCCTTAGATGATATTAATGTTAGCATCGAGGGCGAGCCTAGGAGGGTCGTCGTAGAATTGCCTAGGAAGGTATTACTGAGTGAAGGCATCCAATACGCTAAGAGACTGGCCTCAGATGATATACTTAAGTACTTAAATGCTAATGAAGTAGTCTTTATTGAGAGATACTCACGGGAGGGCACCTCTAAGTGAGTAATATCAAACAACCTGAGGTAAACATAGGCGTCGTAGGCCATGTGGACCATGGTAAGACAACGTTAACGCAAGCGTTAACAGGTATTTGGACTTCAAGGCATTCTGAGGAACTTAAGAGGGCTATGACCATCAAGTTAGGCTATGCTAGTGGTAATATTTACTTCTGTCCCAATGTTCCAGAGCCTGAATGTTATCTTACCGAACCTAAGCATGAGGACTGCCGCCTTCTTAGGAGGATGTCTTACGTTGATGCACCCGGTCATGAAGTTCTAATGGCTACCATGCTTTCAGGTGCTTCATTAATGGATGGAGCCATTTTAGTGGTGGCCGCTAATGAACCATGTCCACAGCCGCAGACAAGGGAGCATTTCGCTGCGTTAGGAATCATAGGTGTTAGGAACTTAGTGATAGTTCAGAATAAGGTTGACGTAGTTGATAGGGATAAGGCGCTAGATAATTACAATCAGATTAGGAAATTCATCGAAGGTACGTGGGCTGAGTCAGCATATATAATCCCTGTTAGTGCCTTGCATAAAATTAACATTGATGCCTTACTTATGGCCATAGAAAAATGCATTCCCACACCGGAGCGTGATCTCGCGTCACCCCCTTTAATGTTCATTGCCAGATCATTTGAGGTCAATAAGCCAGGCACCCCTCCTGAGGAGTTGAAGGGCGGAGTTGTTGGTGGCTCGTTAATAAGAGGCGTTATAAGGATTGGAGATGAGATCGAGATTAAGCCAGGTGTTAGAGTTGAGAGGGGGTCTAGCGTTACATATGAGCCATTAATATCTAGAGTCGTTAGCATCAAGTTTGATGAGTTTGAGTTTAGCGAGGCAAGGCCTGGTGGTTTAGTAGCTATCGGCACCGAATTAGATCCGGCTCTTACGAAGTCCGATAAGTTGGTCGGTAACGTCTTAGGTAAGGCTGGAACTGTACCGGACCCAGTAACTGATTTGAGGATTGAGTATAATCTCCTTGAGAGGGTTTTAGGGACTAAGGAGTTAATTAAGGTTGAGGCGTTGAAGGCTAAGGAGACTATTATGGTAACTGCTGGAACTGCTGTTACATTAGCTGATATTACTAAGCTGAGTGGGGACTTAATGGAGGTCAAGACTAGGAGGCCTATTGTTGTGTGGGAGGGCATGAGGGTGGTTATTAGTAGGCAGGTCCTAGGTAGGTGGAGGTTAGTAGGCTGGGGTTATATCAGGTATTAATGGTATGAGTAAAGAGTGTATGGTCATATTAGACTCTAGCTCCTTACTTCAGGTCTATGATGGGCTAGACGTTATTGACTTATTAAGTGATGTCTTAGGTAGGTGTGAGTTCTTCGTATTGGACAGCATAATTGGAGAGTTAATCAATCTATCTACTACTGAGGGCTTCAAAGGAAGGGCAGCAAGCCTAGCACTCCACTACATTCGATTACGGGGTATTAAAGTGATTAATACCATCTTCAAGGGCTTACCAGCTGACCTCTCCCTAATAAGGTTTTTTAAGAGCGATCCATCATTAAGGAATAAATACGTAGTCGCTACTAACGACGTTGAGCTCAGAAGCAAGCTGCTCAAACTCGGTGTTAAGGTAGTTACTTGGTGGCCTGGTAAGCATAGGTATATATTGATCGAGCCTTAATTATTACTATGGATTTTAAAATGCAT
>JAGDWE010000060.1:5957-8219 GCA_023255965.1 Desulfurococcales archaeon
AGCATAGGTATATATTGATCGAGCCTTAATTATTACTATGGATTTTAAAATGCATCGGTTAGATGATGAGGTTCTCATTAAGCGATTTGATCGACTTATTCTCGGTCAACATTAGCATGCGTGCTAGATCGTTGGCTGGCAAGTACGGCTTTAGGGATTATATGGTTGAAAGATACTATAACATATTTAATGATTGGTTGGTTGTCGAGGAATTGCTTAAGGCGTTTGACGCACCACTACCTAAGTCAATTAGATGCAATTTACTTAAGGTGAGGAGTTGCGATTACCTAGTAAGCCGATTAAGCGACTTAGGATTCGAGCTCCTCGGCGTCGACTGGTGTAACTATGCGTTTAAGGTCGTTAAGGAAGGCTTAGTTAGCTTAGGTGCTACGCATGAGTTCTTAGCCGGCATGTATTACCTTCATAGGGGGGTAGCTACGTTGCTGCCGCCGATCATGTTGAGGCCATCATCATCTGATTACGTATTGGATTTAGCATCTGGCGCTGGGGGAAAGACCACTCACCTAGCTCAGTTGATGGGCAGTGATGGCGTTATAGTTGCTGTGGATGTTAATAGGCTTAAGGTTAGGGCTTTGAGGAGCAACTTGGAGCGTTTGGGGGTATCCAACGTAGTTGCCATTAGGATGGATGGCAGGAAGGTGCCTGAGGTATTTGGTGAGGGCTTCTTTACTAAGGTCTTACTCGATGCGCCGTGTACTGCTGAGGGATTAATCCAGGTGGATAAGTCTAGGAAGGTTAAGACCGGCGTTGAGGACTTAGCTAGGGCTTCTATCCTGCAATATGAGCTATTAATTAGTGCTTTAAGGAGCGTGCAAAGCAGTGGGTACGTACTCTACTCGGTATGTAGCATAGCTCCTGAAGAAGGCGAGTTCGTTGTTAACTCCGTTATCGAGGACTGCGGATGTGCCGAGGTAGTTGATGTCCCTAGGTTAATTAACTTCTATGAGGGACTCGTTGAATTCCACAGACTTAAGTTCTCTAATGAGTTAAGGAAGTGCGTTAGGGTCTTCCCCCACATACACGGAATGGAGGGCTTCTTCATATGCCTTCTAAGAAAGTTGTAAGATGTGCTAGGTGCATCAATGAATGTAGGGAGATGATTGCTAGTAGGTTGACGGAGTGCTTCCAAGCAGATGTGCTCGAGCTAATGGCGCCCTACAACGAGCTAATAATATGCTCTAACGGATTCAGCGAAGTGTATTTGGTGAGTGATAAATTGCTCGACGTATACCTTAAACTAGCATCTAAAGGTAGGTACCCATACTGTATAGGGATTTACGCCGGGAGATTAAGTAAGGGGATACTCATACCTTCAACCATGCTAGCTGATAAGGTATTTAAGAAACTAGGCACGTACGTAAATTCGGTTGAGGTATCTGATACCGGGCTAAAGCCCTTCCTCTACGGTAAGGACGTCCTCAAGGCATCGGTAACTAGGACGTACCCTAGGCTAATTAAAGGTAGGTACGCATTCGTAGTGGGTAGGGACGGATATGTCTATGGATTAGGCATATCAGTAGTTGATGAGGGCGAACTACCTTATTTAAGACCTAACGACGTGGTCATCAAGAACGTGTTCGACGCCGGATGGTACTTAAGGGGCGGGACAACGCCGAGGGAAAAGAAATACAAATTATGGGAATAATGAACGCCATGTACAGGCTCATTAGCACCCACACCAACCCGCCTAGGGCCTTCGGCGTCGGGCGATTGGGAGCGGCAGGCTGAGCCCCTCGGGATAAACCCTCGGGGCGTACACCCCCGCCCCATCAACCCCGTCTTCTACGGGAGCCCTCCTCCCGGCATAAGCCGGGAACGGCCGCCTCTTTTCGGGGAGAGGTTCCCGCTTAGATGCTTTCAGCGGTTACCTCCCACGGCGTGGCTGCCCGGCACGCCCTGTCGGACGGCCGGTCGACTAGAGGCCGCGACGCCCCGTTCCTCTCGTACTGAGGGCGTCTTCCCCTCAGGCGGCCTGCACCCCCCGTGGGTAGAGTCCGACCTTTTGAGGAGGGGGGCTAGGCTATAGGTATAATCGTAATAAATGACTTATTTTTCAGATTTTAAAGGATGTCTGAAACCTATTTCTACGAGAAATCTTTTTATTGATTCTATCTCATTTATCAAAACCCTGTATTAGCATACAATCCCCCATAGTAACAAAACCTTATATAAGGATGACAAGGCCTAGCCACCCCTCTGTCTCACGACGGTCTAAACCCAGCTCACGTTCCCCTTTAATGG
>JAGDWE010000001.1 GCA_023255965.1 Desulfurococcales archaeon
AATAATGTGTATACTAATGTCTCACCTCTCGAATCGAATTAAACGCATTTAGAACGTAAATGCTTCTGAATCTAAATTTTAGACATAAAATAGACTAAAAAGCGCCTTCTGGCTAAGATTTTTGGCTAAGCAAAGTACTCCCCCAATAACGCCATGATCGATGGAGGGGGACGTGCCTAAGGAAGCCATGGCCAAGTTTATTAGGACGCCATGGTAATGATGATGATAGCTCGATAATTATTCTTAAAAACCCTTATAAGGCTTGAAGCATAAGAGAAAGTGATGATGAAGTGGGCAGCCTTAGAGCTTCGATGAAGACCACAACTCACTCTGATCTATGTTTAATATTATGATTTATGCCTAGATCTCCTTAACGCAACTAAGGTCCTTTAACGTCTTGTATATCTGATTGACTGCCTTATAGACTTCTTCCTCACTCTTAGCCCCGGTTATCACCATCTTCCCGCTGCTGAATATTAGAAGTACCACCTTTGGGTCATCCATCCTATGTATTAATCCAGGGAATTGCTCCGGCTCATACATGGTATTCCTCAATAGGTAGGCTGCTTTCTCTAAATTAACCTCTACGTTTAGATTAGCTGATGCAACTATGTTTTGGATCTGAATCTTAGGCTTACCCACTATTATTATTCCATATCTAGTTAATGTCTTAATTATCCTCTTAAAGCCCTTAATGAGTTCTTGAGTGCTCTTAGCTCCAGTAACTACCATCTTACCTGAGTTAAATATTAAAGCAGTTAATCTAGGACCCTCTAACCTCATAATAAGTCCTGGGAATTCATCTGGCTCATACTCAATGTTCGGTACATTCCTACCTATTAGTTTTAAGTCTAATTCCTGGTCAAGAGTTACTGTAGCTACTATATTCTCGATCCTAATGGACGGATTTAACTCCACAACTAACCCTTATAAAGCTTTTTATAGAGGTTTTTAAATCATATAAACGCTTATATAAAGTCAAATATCTCCTTAATTGAAGGTAACTCTAATATACCTACATCCTCATCAACTATTATGGGCCTTAAATCACTTAATATGACGTAGTTCCTCAGTATCGGCGACAGATAAGTACCCCTATCTAGGGTCACCCGACTACCAGTCTGATACGCCCCAACAGCTGGTAGCGTAATTAACTTACCGCCGCTAATTAAATCTCCAACTAAGAAGCACTGAAACCTACCGATGCTTCCTAGAGAATCCCTTAAGGTAATTGTAGGATGTTCATGACCTATTATAACCACCCCTGCCTTAATGTTATCAGGTAATTCGTTATGTCCATGGATTATTAAGGTATCACCTAGTAGTAGGTGGTTAACGATCTCGAATTTATATTTATGGGTAAGTAGAGGGAGGTAGTTGTCGTGGTTGCCCCTGACAATAATTAACCTATTAAATCTACTTAATGCGTACTTCAATACCTCAGATAATTCTATCCTCTCAATCCTCCCTAAGCCATCGAATTTATGCTTAAAGTCGCCGGCGATCACCAACGTATCAGCGTCTACGGCGTTAATTGTCTCATCAATTATCCCTAGCAATCTCTTCTTCTGGAACCTAGGTATGAAGATCCCTTTCTCAGCCATTTCTTCCTCAAACCCTATATGGGTATCAGCAAGTACCACTACCTTGTACTTCCTTAAGTAAATGACTGGCAATTCATTAACTATTTCAATGCCGTTAAGTATTTCGAAGACGGTCCCCACCTAAGTACTCAGGGGTAGTAAAGCTAATTAGCTTATAATAGGGCTACTATAAGGTGATGAGACTTACAAGGCATGAAGGCGTGATTTCAGGACCCGCGTCTGATTCCTAAAGTCCTCCGGAAAACTCAATTAGTGAGCCATTGATGTAAGTGCCCTCACATATAAGGAATTTAATTAAACTTGTCAATTCATAGACGTCTGCAGGCCTACCTAAGGGTACTGACTCCTCGATGCATTTAATTAGGTTAGGGCTTAACTTCCTACTCCTTATCCATCCAGGAACTACAGTTATAACCCTAACCTTAGGCGCTAATTCATTAGCTAAGTACTTAGTCATATTTATTAACCCAGCCTTTGAGATCACGTAAGGCAGTGAGGGCCTCAAACAACCGTACACCTTATGCCCCCTTAACGCGGTAAGGCATGAGAAATTAATGATTACGCCCCCACTTCTTTCCTTCATCAAACTACCTAGTTCCTTATTAATTAGTATGACCGATATCAAGTTCACGTTAAGTACATCAATTATCGACTCATAGGTTAATTCATCTAGGGGGGTCTCATCATATACCCCGACAGCATTAATTAATACGTTGACTTCCTTGAAGGATTCCTTGACGTATCTGATGAATCCGTGTACCTCATCTATTTTCCTAAAGTCGCATCGCACCGCATATACTTTATCCTTAAACCTAGCCGACGCCATAGTCTCATCTATTACATCCTTAGATTTATTGTACTGAAGAACTAACACGGCACCTTCATTAGCTAATTCCTTAGCCAACTCCCTACCTACATTACCTGAGGCACCAGTAATTACGATTACCTTGCCTCCTATACAGTCATTCATGGCTGGTCCATACCGCTAAGTACATTTAACGCCTTTGTTAGCATTAAGCCGTATACAGGTGCTGTTAGCGGATCCGTCCTTAACCTCAATTCGCATAGCTTAATCGCTCCACTTAATTCCATACCCCTAATCTCCTTTACAGAATACTCCTCAACATCCGTGGAGGTAATTAATATCCTCTTCACGTACTTAACGGACTGCTTAACAGCATTAAAAGGTATGAGATGGCGAGTTGCCCCAGCAGCATAGTTATATGCTAAATCCTCAGCCACTCCCATCATACTCGGCGTATAAGTAACTATGAATTCCTCCTTAGTGAATTCCTTGATCTCCATTAACTTACTCACATACCTGCTAATCAGATCGCTTACTATTTCCTTCAGACTACTTAATTCACGCCATAGCCTACTCCCTCTAACACCTGCTTTATCGAGGTAATTACTTACCACTAAGCCAATTATTAAGTGCTGATAAAGCAGGTCATTATTTGGGAGCTCGACTAAGTAATCATCACTTACTTTATATCTAAGTGCATCACTTAACCTACCGAAGCTAATCAACATGACGTCGTATCCGGTTAGGTTTAACTGATCTAAAACCCTAGCAAGTGATGCATCGCTTCCCCCAGTATTAATTATCAATACACGCCTAACCCCCTCCTCAGCATAGGGGGCTATATAATACGTAATTACCTCAGGGTCTACTAAAAGAGCGTTAACCCTAGTTAAGGACCTAAGTAGCAACGTCATATAACTAGCCGTAGATGCATACATACCTGAATAAGTTATAAAAACATCCCCACACTGCTTAAGAAGATCTACTAACCTGCTTAAATCATATTTATCAATGGCAGACTCGATCCTGGTCACATACTCATAGACAGCCTTACTTACTAGCTCAATGCGAACTGCATCCACATATCACACCCACGTAACGCAATTAAATAACCCGTAAATATATTAAAGTTAATATTACATAAACCTTTTAGTAGCACAAATTGATAGTATCTAGTAGGGCGGGGGTGCCCGAGCTAGGTCAAAGGGGTCGGGCTGAGGCCCCGATGGCGTAGGCCTGCGTGGGTTCGAATCCCACCCCCCGCACTTAAGGTTTGCTCCACGCCCTCGCAGGATCCTACGATCTAGTAACCTCCCTCTTCCTAGCATCGTACCGCCCCTTAATTAAGTGGTACCCACCCTAGCCTTCTCCATCTTATAGAAGACGTGGACCCCATATTATTCCCCTACATAAGCTCTATGCGTCACCACGGCACATCTAGGGAACCAGCCATCTAACCTAATTTGGGTTGTGATGCTGACCTCCTCCCGCCATAAAGGACGAGGCCTTCAGTTGTAAATCCATAGCCCAATTAATTAAGGACTGTAGGGATTTGCTTTGAAGGTGACATAAATTTCACGACCATGAATTTGCATAATAAAGTCTTGATGAAAACGATGCCTTAGACCATAGTGGCATTCATCACGCTTTAATATTTTAGAGAATGGTTGATATAAGCCAATAACAAATGCTATCCTCCCTCACACTATAACGACTACTGCAGGTATATCGTCTCCCATATTAGTTATTTAATTTAACAATCGCATCATTCTTGCGAATTATAGGTGTAGGCCATCTATATATGTCACCTGCTTTTGATATTCCCATTACTCAGGATTTAAGTGGATTGGGCCCCGGTCTCTTACGCCTTTCTCGATACCTTAACTCATTCCTAACTACTTCTAAATGCTTGATGGAAGATATAAGCCCGAACTAAGTGCTTGGTTACCGCAGATACCGAGGACCGCAGGGCCGTAGTCCCCTGGGAATCTGGAGGCGAACTAACGCAGGGAGTCCGCAGGAGGCGTGATGACAGTCCATCGAGAATTACTTGGTGGGCGGGGAACGCTAATCCGAGCTATTTAACCATAGTTAATTTAAGTAAGGATTTAACATAAATTATTAGTTAGGGTGGTCTAACTGAGCGTTGATGACGTATTTAGGAGGATTTTAGAGAGGAGTCTAACTTCCTCAATATTTATTAATAGGGAGGTGTTGAGGCCTGACTACATACCCGACGAATTACCTCATAGGGATGAGCAAATAAGTAAAATTAGTTCTATTCTAGCGCCGCTGCTCAGGGGCGAGAAGCCGAATAACATCTTTATATATGGTTTAACTGGTACTGGCAAGACCGCTGTAGTTAAGTATGTACTGCTTAAGTTTAAGGAGTACGCTACTAAGATAGGTAGGGATTTTAACTACAGCTACGTAAATTGCAGGTATGACGACACCACGTATAGGGTCCTCGCCAAGCTCGCTGAAGGCATTGGGGTTAAGATACCGTTCACAGGGCTATCTACATCGGAGGTATTTAATAGAATTATCACGGCCTTAGACTCCTTAAGTACTTCATTAGTGGTGGTCCTCGACGAAATCGATTTCCTGGTTAAGAAGCGTGGGGACGAATTACTCTATAGGCTAACTAGAATTAATGAGGAACTTAAAGGGAGTAAAATAACGATAATAGGCGTAACTAACGACGTTAAGTTCATGGAGAGGTTAGACCCTAGAGTTAAGTCTAGCTTAGGCGAGGAGGAGGTGATATTCCCCCCATACGACGCCATACAATTAGAGGACATACTCCTACATAGGGCTAGTAAGGCGTTTAAACCGGGAGTACTTGATGAAGGAGTTATATCACTATGTGCGTCAATAGCCGCTAAAGAACATGGAGATGCAAGGAGGGCTTTAGACCTACTTAGAGTTTCTGGTGAGTTAGCTGAAAGGGAGGGCGCTAGTAAGGTAGTCAGGGACCACGTCCTGCGCGCTAGGATGGAGATAGAACGTGATAGGGTTGCTGAGGTCATTAAGACCTTACCACTACATGGTAAGTTAGTACTGCTATCACTAGCCATAAATCCCGGTGGAACTACCGGAGAGGTCTACAACATATATAGGGATATATGTAAATCGCTAGCCGTTGAGCCAGTTACTCAGAGAAGGGTTAGCGACATAATTAGTGAATTAGATATGCTGGGTATAATTAATACAAGAATAGTTAATAGGGGTAGGTATGGTAAGACTAGGGTGATCAACCTAAACACTGATTCGGAGACCTTAATTAAAGTACTTAGTGAGGAGAGGAAGATTGAAGCGTTCATTAAGAACCTTAGGAGTAGATGATGGCTACTTCCCAATCAACTATAAGAGGTGCTATGGCAGGACCCTGCTAGTGCTCACTGTATGTGAGGGATTAAAATTAACTAACGTTAAGATGGCGTTAATAACTGTGGATGGACTAGATGGAACTAATGCTGTATTAAACCTATTGAGGCCGTTATGTAATAAATACGATGCTGTATTTTTAGATGGAGTTACATATGCGGGGTTTAATATAGTGGATCCCGAGGTAGTATTTAACGAGACTTCAATACCATCAGTAGTCATCTTTAAGTACGGATTAGATCTAAACGCAGTTAAGGAAGCACTTATGAAGAATTTCAATGACTGGATGTCTAGATATTCAACTATTGAGAGAACATATAATAGTTCATACGTAATTAGCACCCCTAAAGGAAATCTACGTATCTTTAGTTGCGGGGTCGCACGAGCCGAGGCATACGAATTAGTTCTGAGCCTTCAGAGCGTTAATCAATATCCCGAGCCGCTAAGATTAGCTGACTTAATAGCGTCAGGACTTACTAGAAATAGTACGCTACTAGAGATGATCAATAGGTATCCTCAGGCGAGCTATGAAGGAATCTAAGAATTCTAATTAGATCTTCATTAAACCTCATATACCTTAAATCTCCGTCATCCGCTTTAAACGCTACAAGACCCTCACTAATAATTTCCGCTATAGGTTCTGGAATTTCATTGCTTATATAAACCCTTTTAACCAATGGTAGTTTCATGGTCAAATTATTTGGATCGATACCTAACATGCTTAATCTAGCAATAAATTCCCAGTAAGCATATGGATTCCTCTCCTTAAGTAATAACGCTGTACTGTATGCTAAGCCCGTTACATCCCCTAACGATATTCTCTTTAGATCACTACTTAATGACTTAGACATTATTGATTCGTGGAATAAGCTACCGCCTAATAATGATCTAAATTCCTGGACTGCAGGATGTGTGAGTCCTAAAACATGACCTACTTCATGTACTAGTACATCTATTGAGCTGCTATTAGTTGCTATGAAATTACCTATATTAAAGGCTGCTAATAATTCATCGTTATAGCTGATGGGGAATGGCATCTCAATGAATATAATTACATTATCTCCTAACGGCTTAAGATCCTCTTTAATCCTGGACATTAGGTTCATGTAGCACGTTAGTCCATCATCATTAGATATAAACGCTGTCCATGACTTATTCAAATTAACCTCCCTAATTATGACTCTTAACTGAAATACTTTATTAAAGACCAGGCCCCATACATCCAACGCGTTGAGGTATGGTTGAAGTTCCCTTAAGTCCGAAATCGCTTCATATAAGTAATCACAACCCTCTGAGTTACAATCAAGCTTCCTATATTTTAGTAATACAATAGATACGTTTACATCTCCGTCATCATCAACGAATTCCACCTTAGGCTCAATCATCCCCTCATATAATCCCTTAAGATCTATATTACGATAAGTAAATCTACTAAAGTACTTATCATATCTAATTAACCCAGCCCCCGAGCAATAATTAGTTAGATTAACTAGGACGTACCTACTAACCTCACCCTTAATTAAGTCAACGAATGTAACTACCGTTCCAGGGAAGTAATCGCCTCCTGTTAGTAAATTAAGTGCTTCAGAGTAATTATTTTCATAAATTATCTTAGATACGCATATTACGCCTTCACACAGGCTTATGTAGCGACTTAAGTTGAAGTAATTATGGCATCTACTGATGAATTCAGACGCGTGGACACTACATAATTCAACTCCCTTTACGCCTTGGCAATTATCGAGTGACGTTACCGAGTTAATAACCATATAAATGCATATGAGGCATGCGGAGAATGCCAACATGGCAACATGGGCTGAGTACTTACTACTTGCCCTAACCATCATTACTCAAGGTGCTATGAAGTTAATTAAGTATCAAGGATATAAGGTATGATTAATGCAGCGATAGCAGAGTGGTGTTAGTCTGACCTCCTCCCCGCCCTGAAGGGCGAGGGTTCCCTAGGGCGGTTCGTTGGTTTGTGGCTTATCGCCTTCACCTTCATTGCTGGCG
>JAGDWE010000003.1 GCA_023255965.1 Desulfurococcales archaeon
CCCAAGGTAGCTGAAACAACGAAAGCGACCTAGCTAATGGACACGGACAACCACTCCGCTTCGTCGGACAATGCCTTGACGTTCACCATCGCACACTAGGGGCTGAGGCCCCCGCTTGAGGGCTGGGCTCAGGGCTGAGTTCACCCAATAGTTCACACCCACACCAATTAGGAGTGAACCGCGGGGCTAATAAGGGCTAGCGGGCCCGCCGGGATTTGAACCCGGGTCCTCCGGCTCCGGAGGCCGGCGCTCTTTTCCTGGCTGAGCTACGGGCCCTAAGAGCTCATGTAATTTAATCTAATTTGATCCTTTAAATTCCTAACCGGATTCAGTGTTCGAGTCCTTAATCATCGACTCATATTAATTTAATTGCTCATCATTTCCTATAATTCTTTAATCTGAATATCCTTAAATTATTAATGCATTCAGATTTAATACATGTCTTACCTAGTGGGCATACGTTGCATGCAGACTTATATTTATATTCAACTATCACGCCTTCTGAGAGGAGCAGGCCTAGTATTAATTCCACCTCATGTTCCCCGATGTTTAAGTCCCTTGCTAGGTCGTAGGCGCTTACGTACTTCCTTGTCCTTAAATAGTCCAACACCTTATTTAATAGGTCCTCAGGAATGATTAAACCACCATTAACTTAACTATGTAGTAAGTCGTAAGGGACGTGACATACGCTATAACTGTCATAAGTAGTGCTTGAAGGGCGGTGAGCTTTAAGCTCTTACTCTCGCTATATTCCATCGCTACTGTGGCCATGCATGGTACATACATGTTAATGAATATAAGCAATGCAATTACCTGAGGCATCGTTAGCTCTAGGGATGAGAGCGCCTCACCTATATCACTCGTCCCCTCAAGTATTGCCAGGGTCTCTAATACCGCCTCCTTAGCTATGAATCCTTGAAGTAGTGCTGTTCCAATTTTCCATGAGGTATCCCCTATAATATCTAAAGGCTTAAGCATTGGCGCTAATGCCCTCCCAATCACCCCATAAAGGCTTGCTTCAGGACTCGAAGTAAATCCGCCAGGGCCTACGTTCAGCAGCACCCATATAAAAACGCTTAATGAAAATATTATCAGGCCTGCCTTCCTAAGGAAGTGCTTAGTGTACTCCCAGCTAATCCACCAAACGATCCTAGGCTTAGGAATGTGAATCAGCGGCAACTCCAACACCAATTCGGGGGATTCCGGGACTCTGTAAACGAACTTCCTAACAACGGAGGACGTGATTAAGTAGTAGAGTATACCTAAGGAGTATATGGAGATCAGTGTAAGCGTTTGAATCACTGGCGATCTGAAGTACGCGGTGATGAATGCCATAGTAACTATTAACCTTGCCTGGCATGGAATGAACGGTGCCGCTAAGATGATCTCCTTTCTCTCTACATCATCCAATGCAGTCCTACTGGACATTACCGCAGGCACATTACATCCGAGCCCTAGTATTAACGGATATATGGCCCTGCCAGATAGGCCGAACCTACTGAAGAGGTTGTGAAATCCTACAGCCATCCTTGGGGCCAACCCGCTATCCTCCAACAAAGCCATGAAGAGAGATGCTAGAAATATTAATGGAAGGAATGCTACTACCGCACCTACACCAACTAATATCCCATCAGCTATGAATGATGAAAGCAGCTCGCTACCGGTTAATGATTCCTTAATGAGGCTTGATAATGCATCAAACCCCCTACTTATAATCCCATTTAAACTATATTCCTCAATAAAGTCGGCTAGCCAATGCATATTTAACGATCTAAAGATGATATTTAATGGAAACCCACTATTTATTGAGAATATCGCGAAAAAACCTACTAGAAGTATGAGTAAACTAATGATAGGGCCTATGGTAGGTCTCTGAATCACACGTCCAACAACGTCTATGAAATTGGCTCTGCCCTTAACCCTTACTACGACTTCATGAACTAAATCATTTATGTAATTATATCTGGAGCTGATTATTAGGTCTGCTGGATCCCTACCGATACTACGTCTGACTGCCTCCCTAATTTTCTGGACGTCCTTGAGGACCTCTAGCTCATTGCCGGCCATTAATAGTTCCTCAAGCCTAGGATCGCCCTCAAGTAGCCTTATAGCTACCCATCGAGCGGGGTACCTACTAAGGACCTTAGACCTTGTTATTAGCTGAGAGACCTCATCTATGAATGGTTCAAGACCTCCGTAATCTATTACTAACGCCTTATCCCTAGGTCTAATCCCTTTAACGAATTCGACTATAGTATCGAGTAATTCCCTAATGCCTACATTATTTATAGCTGATGTAGGTATTACAGGTACCCCAAGCAGGGAACGTAATTTGCTGAAGTTTATATGAATGCCCAACTTACTCATCTCATCTACCTTAGTGAAGGCTATCACTACATTAGGCGTTAACTCAAGTAATTGAAGTGGCAAGTAGAGGGAGCGCTCAGGCGCTGTTGAGTCAACTAACGCTATAATTAAGTTCGCCTCACCACCAATTAAGTACTCTCTACTGACGACCTCCTCAAGGGAAGATGCACTTAATCCGTAAATACCAGGTAGATCTACAAACCTTATCTTAATGCCCTTCCACTCCTTAAATCCCTCCTTAAGAGCTACCGTGGTCCCGGGCCAGTTAGATACGTGTGCTAACTCACCGGTTATGGCATTGAATAACGTGGACTTACCTACATTAGGGTTGCCTATAACCGCGACTGTGACATCGTACCTACTTAACCTACTTACCTGCTTACATCCCATATCATTTACTCCATAAAATTTAGATAGGTCTAAATTTTAAGTCTTACGCATTTAATTAAGCAGCCATTGATGTCTATGATAGCATTCATGCCTGAAGTTTCCTCGCCCCTTGAAGTAAAAGATGGCAGCTACTATGCCTCAAATCATAGTTCATTGGTATTAGGGCAACATTATCTCAGGGGTCATGACGCTTCAGAAGCTGGTTGAAGTAGGTTCTTCAACTAAGACTTTATCAGCCATACCCTTGCCTAACGCTATTAACACGCCCCTAACCGAAATCACTATAGGTCCTCTATAGTTTTCGACGACCTCTACCTCAGTCCCCGGCGTTAGCCCCATCTGCATCAACCTATATTGAAGGCCCCTGCCAGCAGCTATATCTACGACTTTAACCTTGGATCCCTTAGGTATAGTAGATAAAGGCTTAGGCATTTTAATCACTTCACGATGATTGCCTTAGCTGCATCCAACGGCAATTCGTAAACTCCTTTACTAGGGACTTCGATGACTATCTTATGGGGATACTTACCGATCACCCTAATCCTAGAGCCTAGATCCAGGCCTAATTCGCTAATAACCCTTAGTGCATGTATCAGCTCTCCTGCGATCCTTATAATCACTATCTCGCTACCTACATCTACGTCGCTGAGCCTTATTCCATCTAATCCAGCGTTATTAGCTGGGATGGCTATCTTATTGCCATGAGGGCACGTTACCGGGGAGCCTAGCTTAATATAGATTCTCTCGATTATCTCATCAGGCAAGTGCTCAAATAGATGGGCATAGACGTGCGAGTGTAGTAAGTCGATGTCGAGGAATGCTCTGAAGAAGACCTCTGCAATCCTATGTCTCCTAACAACGTACTTAACGACCTCTAAACCCTTATCAGTGAGGGACACACCCTTATATTTAACCCTTCTGATCAATCCCTTGGACTCTAGGCATTTAATTACCTTAGACGCTGTCGCTGGAGTTACGCCTAGTTCTTTAGATATTAATGTAGTTTTAGCGTATCCGTAAACCTCTATTAACCTATATATGGTCGTTAGGTAGTCCTCCAAACCGCTATCTTCAACTCTTAACCTCATATCATCCACAATAAATTTAGACTTATCTAAATTTATAAATCTTAGGCGAATAAAAGTAGGGTTGACGTAAAAGCTAAAACCAACACAACTATCGGAAGTAGACTTGGCATGTACATAAATATAAAACCGCCCATTATCGAACCCAAAATAGAACCCAGCTCACGCGATATGAAGTACCTCGATGTACCATATCCAGAAGAGGCATCCACGTAGATGTTGTATAGTGAGGCATTAATTAAAGTACCCAAGACCACTAAAGAAATCAGGTACGCCATCAATGAGTAGGTATTGTTAATTAATGGCAGCAAAGCTAGGAGAATTAAAGCCCTTGAAAATACTAGCAGGGCAGTTAATTTAGCGCTACACGATGCCGTCGGTAATATGAAAACCATGAGAATGGTTGCTATTAAGAACGCCACTCCCCAGGAAAGGTATATCCCGTGCAGACCTATAGATGGCTTCATAATTAATGGTACTAAAACTGATATCAAATCGCTGAACATCACGTATAGCGACGTAGCTAGTAAGATCCTCTTTGAAGATATAGTCTCGCTACCCCAAACCCTTTCAAAGAATTCATAGGCTTCTCTAGGCCTATGAAGATATAATACCGCGGTTGACGCCTTAATATACCTACTGATACTGCTTAATTCCTTATTAATTCTATACAGGCTACGTTCTAGATTGATTCCTACTCCAGGTAATAATATCATGAGCGACAAAGCAATTAAAGCAGTTACGTAGCAAATTAATGAAACACTCACAGCGCCAAATGCTGCCACTAAGAATAATACGCCCATTATAAGATTGGAAAGCACTCTAACTGATGAATTGATAGTATTCCAGTTAAAGTGGTCATAAATTTCAAGTATAGTCACAGACGCTGCTAGGTTAATAACCGCTAAGGTTAAAGCGTGTAGGGAATAGGCTATTAATCCGTTCACCTCATTAAGATTATTAAGAAGGGTCGCTACGCTGATGGCGGTGATGCATGATATTAATGTGAGTAGCTTATTGTGGCCTTCATCAGCCAAACCACCCATCACATAGTTGGTTAGAATATATGTTAAACTCCAGCAGGCTGATAGGAACCCTAAGTACACGCTATCAACATTTAGATTGTAAGCTAAGTACGTATACAGGCCCGTATCAAGGAACTGAAGAATTCCTATTACCACCGTGATTAACACTAGCCACACTTTAGTCACTATGTAACAACTAGTCCGAAGGTAAAACTTTAAAAAAGTATCCCAGCAATCCCGAAGTTGTTATCCAATATTCATGAGGTTAAACCCGCTACTATATTAAGCTGACCAAGCACCCTTAAAATAGATTCGACATCAACATGATTAAGTGATTCCATAATGCAATCTAAACTAGTGGTAGAGGCTCTGTCTTAGGAACGACAGTCTTACTATAAGAAGGTAATTATTAAACAATTTTATCACCTCCGCATCACTATTACATGATACGTATTTATTCATCACCAACGACTTAAGCTTAGTATTTAACTCCTTACCTAGAAAGCTAATTACATCGTTGATTTCCATTAAAGGCATTAACTCGGAATTCACAACCAACGCTTATGATGTATCATTGCTCCTTAAGTTCTCCTATAAATCGTTGCAATCCTTCCTTAGCTCATGCAATCTCATTAGTGCTGGATCATCCGGTTTAACGTCCTTGCCTAGAGCCCTAGCTAGGGTGCACCTTAATGCGACTATCCCCTCCCTGATCTCCACCAACTTATCGAGCCATACCTTATAGAGCCTAGGCATTACCAAGGTCCTTAACATTATGCCTGTCGGCGAGGTATCAACCATCCACGTACTTAAATTCGTTGGCACTATGTATTTTAAACAATTCCTTCATAAATATCTCCCCCTCAACGCCTGGGGAGTGCTTAATAACAACACTAACAACGTCACTAAGTTAAGTACCAAGGCAATCTAATGCGTTTCCCGTTAACGGGATCACATGCATCTATGAGTATTCGCATCTACCGTTAACGGGGAATGCGTCATGAAAACGTATATCAATTAATTAACCCTACATATAGGGGGTTGACCAGGAAATCCGGAATACGCACTACTGAATGAGTGCTTCGTCCTCTCCCACATAATGCCGTTCATCAATAGCTACTTACCTGCCTTCCTAATTGGGAATCCAGGTTTAACCAACTTATTTAGGTCGAGGACCTCAGATATAGTAGCGTCATCGAAGCCTAGCTCCTTAAGTAATGCCATTAAGTCCTTACCCTTGCTTAGCTCTACGGCTAATTCGGCTGCCTTATCGTAGCCTATAAGGGGGGTTAAAATGGTTATTAAGGCTCGACTGTTCATAGCTAATCTCTGCATCCTCTCAATATTAGGACTCAAGTTCTTGAGGACTTTTTCCCCCAGCTTCCTAATAGCCTCGGAGAGCAGCGTTATCTGGGTAATTATGTTGTAACCTATTAGTGGTATACCCATGCTTAACTCGAACTCCCCTAATGTATTAGCTAAGGTATTAGAATGATCAAGGCCCACTACCTGGACGGCCGCGAGCATTGCTGCCTCAACCGTTACGGGATTCTCCTTTCCAGGCATTATACTACTTCCGGGAACTTCCTGAGGGATATCTACCTCATTAAGCCCTGTATTAGGGCCTGAGTACATCAACCTTAAGTCCTGACATAACCTGAGCATATCTAAGGCTAGAACCCTTAAGCCGCCGCTTAAAGCTACTAAATCACTTAATGACCTCATACCCCTAGACATGCACTTAGACACCGTTAAATTAATTCCAGTTAGATCCCTCAGTATACTAAGCACCAACCTTGGATACTCTGGATGCGCGTTAATACCGGTGCCAACAGCAGTACCCCCCAACGGTATGTCCATGATGTAATCTAGAGCATTATGTATTAAAGTTAGATCATATTTAAATGCACTCGAATACGCCCCTAGCTCTAATCCTAAGGTAACCGGAAGCGCGTCCCTTAAGTGGGTTCTACCAGGCTTTACTACGTCGCTATACTTCAACGCAAGCTCGTCTAGCACATTGATGAGGCCCCTTAGCGAGGGAATCAAATTATCCCTGACCTCAACTATTGCAGCTATCCTTATGGCTGAAGTAACTACGTCATTAGTTGATTGACACATATTTACGTGATCGTTAGGATGGACCTCACAACCGCATAGCTCAGAAGCTCTCCAGGCGATGACCTCATTAACGTTCATATTTAAGCCCGTGCCGGAGCCCGTCTGATAGACGTCAACTACCACTTTATCATCGTGAAGGCCGTTAGCTAGTTCGAGGGAGGCTTTAGCTATGGCTTCGCCTAATCTTTCATCGAGCAGTCCCAGAGATGAGTTGGCCTTAGCTGCAGCATATTTAATGATTCCCATAGCCCATATGATTCTACGAGGGAATTTGGTGCCAGTATTGAGAAATACGTTTACCGCCCTTTCAGTGTATTTCAATTACATACCCCCTAATATCTCATAATTATAGTGTAAGTAATAAATTTCTCGTACCTACCCTATAGTGGCTTTATAGGCAGTTCAGTGCTGTATTCCATTAGTATAGTTCATACTGACCTTAGACGAATACCTCCCCATCAAGCGGACTAAAGACGTGAATTAAAATCGTGACCTCAATGGAATTAAATCTATGGCTCTGCGAGATAATAAAGCATTACTTGGGGACTACTCCCTAGGCTTGTGATCGTTTAAATCGTTGCAAATAAATTCGAAACGCCTACCTAAGTTAATGCAGCCAGCATGAGACTAAGTGCCCGTTACCTAAGTCCTTAATTAGCGGCTCCTCGCGCCTACATAAATCCATAGCATAGGGGCACCTAGGATGAAATCTACAACCAGGTGATGGATTGATCAGGCTTGGTATTGAGCCAGCTGACCTCCTCCCCGCCTTAAAGGGGCGAGGGTTCCCCTGCCCTTAAAGCGGGTG
>JAGDWE010000061.1 GCA_023255965.1 Desulfurococcales archaeon
ACAGAACTTATAAACACCATCCCCACCATAAATGGTGAGGCTTTCAGTTGTAAAATTTGTTCATCACTCCTCCTACGAACACCCTTCAGCCGATATACCCCCTCCGTAGCCCAAAGGAGCGGCTCAGGGCCGCCGTTAAGTTCGTCAGGTGCTGATGCCTGCGGCAAATCATTGATGGCGTTTAAGCAGCTCCTCAACGTATCTAACAGGTATCCTCACATACACTTCGTCTTCCTCGATTAGCTCAAATCCATGGCTACTTAGGCACTCGCTGAGTCCGCAATCGATTAACGCCTTAAGCAGGTTCATTAACTTGGGGTAGTTGAGTAGGGGGCTGTAATACCTCATCAGGCCGTAGGTGCTTAGCTTAACCGTCGATTGGTTTGACGCCCTAGCTAGTGCTACCAATCTACCCCCATTGGAGGCTAGGTAGGAGTTAACGGTTCTTATGAAGTGGCTACATACCTCCTCACATGACATCAGCTCAACCGATGAATACCCCAACTAAGGGGGTTATAAATACCTCAACCAATGCAGCTATAGCTAGTAGTAACGCGATTAATGCTAGGTGCCTTGAGTGGCTGATAAGTAGCCTGGAAACGCTTACGTCGGCCTTAAACATGTACTTATGGATCATTGCTAGGGATAATGTGGTACCCAACGATGCTGAGAGGAGTATGGCGGGTAGCTCAAGTACGCCGTGCGGCATGAGTAGTATTAAGTTGTGGATTAAGGGCCTTGAGGGGTAGTTAAGGAACGCCCCGACCACGTATCCGTTGAAGTAAATTATGGCCAGCGGCACTACTAACGTAGGTCCTGTGAGGAATGATATCAGGGAAACCCTGAGGTTGTTAAGGAAGATGAGTAAGGCGGTTATCAGTGGGTTAATTGCTAGGCCCTCAATAATAGGCCTCAACTCCCTAACTACCTCATCAATGAACCTCCCCCTAATGGCCGGCTCGCTTGCTAATCCGCTGATAACGCCTAACGCGAACGCCGTAATCACTAGAGCTGTGGAGAGCTTTAAATACCTCACATTAAATTAAGTCCACTACCAAGTATTAAACCTTACCAAATGATGTGCTAAGGTAGTTGCAACTGAAGGCCTCGCCCTTCAGGGCGGGGAGGAGGTTAGTTTTTAATCAATAGTTGAATAAGTAGTGACTAGGTATGGTTGAGGTAGTAAGTGAGGTACCTAGTGAGGAGGTGGTAGTTAAGCTGCTTAAGCCCTATACTTACTCGTGGTTCCGTAGGAAGTACGGGGAATTCACTCCAGCGCAGTTAATGGCGATACCCTACATCAAGTCGGGTAGGAACGTATTGATATCTAGCCCTACAGGGAGCGGTAAGACCTTGGCAGCGTTCCTAGCCATAATAGACGAGCTATGTAGGTTAGGTGAGTCAGGCGAGTTAGCTGACTCAATATACGTCATCTACGTATCGCCTTTAAGGGCGTTGAACAACGATATGAGGAGGAACTTGAGTGAGCCCGTTGAGGGGATATTGAGTGAAGCTAAGGGGTTAGGCGTTGAGCTACCTGAGATCAGATTAGCTGTTAGGACCAGCGATACATCACCCAATGAGAAGCAGAAGATGCTTAGGAGGCCGCCGCACATACTCATAACCACTCCTGAATCACTAGCCATAGCCCTATCAACGCCTAAGTTCAGGGAGTTCATGAGGACTGTTAAGTGGGTGGTTGTTGATGAGGTGCATGAATTAGCTAGCAGTAAGAGGGGGGCGCATCTAAGCCTAAGCCTTGAGAGGCTTGAGGAGCTAGCCGGTAGCTTCCAGAGGATCGGGTTAAGTGCAACGATATCGCCGCTAGATGAAGTGGCTAGATTCCTAGTCGGCTACAGCGATGAGGGGGTTGAGAGGGACTGCGTGGTGGTTGACGCAAGGTTCGTTAAGCCAATGGAGTTGACGGTCATATGCCCTAAGGTAGATATAGTTAGGGCCGGTGCTGAGGAGCTAAATGCAGCCATATACGAGGCTATCGAGGACATAGTTAAGAGCTCTAGGACCACCCTAATATTCACTAACACTAGGAGCGCGACTGAGAGGGTCGTGTTCAAGCTCAAGAGGTTGTTCGAGAAGAACGGGGTGATAGACGCAGATGAGATCGAGGCGCACCACAGCTCGCTAAGTAGGGACGTAAGGCTTGACGTTGAGGAGAGGTTGAAGAGGGGTGAGCTGAGGGTCGTCGTTAGCTCTACATCGCTTGAGCTAGGAATTGATATAGGCTACATAGATACGGTGGTGCTCCTTAGCTCGCCTAAGAGCGTCACTAGGTTGATTCAGAGGGTCGGGAGGTCGGGACATAACGTAAGGGACGTTAGTAGGGGTTACTTAGTAGCCGTTGATAGGGATGACCTGCTCGAGGTTACAGTGCTAGCTAAGTTAGCCCTCGAGAGGAGGTTAGATAACGTTAGGATACCTAAGAAGCCCTTAGACATACTAGCACAGCACTTAGTGGGCATGTCGTTGGAGAGGAGGTGGAGCATTAACGATGCACTAAGGGTTATTAGGAGGTCATACAACTTTAAGGACCTAAAGTACGATGAGCTGATCAACGTCCTTAGGTACCTAGCAGGTAGGTTTGAGGAGGAGTTAGAGGGCCTTAACATATACGCTAAGATATGGCTGGACGAGTTTGAGGGGGTATTTGGCAGGAAGAAGGGCTCTAGGATGATTTACTACTTAAACGTAGGCGCGATACCAGATGAGGCTAAGGTGAGGGTGTTCCTAGATAGCGGGAAGTACGTAGGCGACTTAGAGGAGGGCTTCGTAGAGTACCTAGAGCCCGGGGACGTCTTCGTGTTAGGCGGTAGGACGTACGAATTCGTCAGGAGTGAGGGAATGAAGGTTATTGTACGTAGGGTTGAGAACGCAAGGCCCACGGTACCTAGCTGGTTCTCTGAGATGCTACCGCTGTCGTTTGACTCAGCACTTAGGGTAGCTGAGTTCAGGGGATTAGTACATGAGTTAATAGTTAATTACGGCATTAAGGGGGCTATAGATGAGCTATCTAAGATGTATGGGATAGGATTAGATGTAGCTAAGTACATAGTTGAATACGTCTACGAGCAGGCAACCTACTTAGGGCTAGTGCCTAGTAGGAATCTATACGTGATTGAAATATGGGATGATTTGGAGGGTAGGACAACCAACCTAATATTCCACTTCCTACTAGGTAGGAGGGTTAACGATGCGCTATCGAGGGCATACGCCTCAGTACTCAGCGACTTACTAGGCGTTAACGTGAGGGTCACGGTAACCGATAATGGATTTATGTTAACGGTACCTAGGGCTAAGGTAGACGAGGCCTTAGTAGATGAGCTGCTGGCCTCAGTAAGGCCTGATAACATCGTTGAAATCCTTAGGAGGTCCTTAAGGAGGAGCGAGTTAATTAAGAGGAGGTTTAGGCACTGCGCTGAGAGGGCCCTAGCCCTTCTAAGGAGGTATAGGGGTGTGGACACAAGCGTTAGTAGGAGGCAGGTGAGCTCAGAGACGTTACTTAAGGTAGCTGAGAAGCTCGGTAATTACCCGATACTCGAGGAAGCATATAGGGAAGTACTCAACGACTACATGGATGTAGAGGATGCGATCAAGGTGCTTAAGTCCATAGAGGACGGTGAGGTGGTTATTAAGGTCGTTAGGACCTCAATACCATCGCCATTCGCCCATAACATAGTGGTGCATGGGTACAGCGACGTGGTGTTGATGGAGGATAGAAGGAGGCTGCTGCTTAAGCTCTATGAGGCAGTCTTAAACAGGATTAAGAACGGTTAATAAGTATATTTAACTCCATCTAGACTTCTTCAGTAGGTGTAGTGGATTTCAGAGCCCTTAGTAAGTGTGGTGATCCCAACATATAATGAGAGGGAGAATTTAGAGGAATTAATTATCAGGATCAACAACGCCTTAAAGGGGTTTAAGTATGAGGTAGTAGTTGTAGATGATAACTCACCAGACGGCACTGCAGAGCTGGCTGAGGAGCTGTCTAGGAGGTACCCAATCAAGGTTGTTAGGAGGCCGGGTAAGTTAGGACTTGCATCTGCAGTCTTGGATGGAGTTAGGGCGTGTAGCGGCGGATTAATAGTGGTTATGGATGCAGACCTACAACACCCGCCTGAGCTGATACCTAAGATGGTTTATGAGGCGTTAAACGGCTACGACCTAGTGATAGCTTCAAGGTACGTTGAGGGGGGGACAATAAGTGGTTGGGGTATCCATAGGAGGTTGATTTCTAGGGTAGCAATACTACTCGCTAAGTTATTAATACCTAGAGCACGAGGGGTTAAGGACCCCATATCAGGCTACTTCCTATTTAGGAGGGAGGTAGTAAGTAGTGTGATGAATGACCTAAGTCCTAGGGGTTTTAAGATATTGCTTGAGTTATTAGTTAAGGGCAGGTACTCTAAGGTCGCTGAGGTGCCATACGAATTCAGGGTCAGACTTAGGGGTAGGTCTAAGTTAGGCCTAGGCGAGTTGATCGATTACGTAGTATCCCTCATAAACCTAACGCCGTACCTAAGGCTAATTAAGTACTTAATAGTCGGCGCTGTAGGGACGGCGGTCAATTTAGGAGCGCTTTACCTACTAAGGTACATGCTAAGCGTCGAGCACTTCATAGCTAGTGCAGCAGCCATAGAGGCATCGATAATAAGTAACTTCGTACTCCATGAGCATTGGACGTTCAGGGATAGGAGGGCTGGTAAATGGGTATTCAGGTTGGTTAAGTTCCACGGCTCAACACTAGCAGCTGTAGTAGTTCAGTACATCACGTCTCAAGCGCTTCACTACGGATTAGGCGTTGAGTCGGTGCTAGCGCAACTAACTGGAATAGTAATAGGCTTCGCAGTCAATTACGCTCTCAGCAATAGGTATGTATGGTCCGGCAGCCATGAATGCTAGGAGGTGTAGGGGCACAAACTATTAAATGTCTCCGACCACACCGCTCGCCTGAGGGCGGTCGTTGGTTAGCTTTATGTTCGTTGATTGCCGTCCCCAGGCCCCTTGTCGCCCACTAGAGCGGCTGGAGGCCGGGGGTCGCCAAGCAAAAACAAGCCCAGCAATCAACGAACTTGGTTGCAGGCCCTTATAAATGCTTTAAAGCTACGTCCTCGCTTAACCTTATATAATCACCTGATGGTTCGCCTACAACTACATCTACTACCTTATGTAAGTCCTTTACTTCATTAATTACTGGCTCTAAGTCCTTTGGTAAATATATGATCGCATTAACTTGCTGTGTGAATTTAATGTTATTTTCCTTCTTATACTTCCATATCACGGAATTCACTTTCATCAACTTTATGAGGAGCTCCCTTGAATACCTCCCCTCATACGCTAGCTCTCCATCTTCTATTACTTTTGTATGCACTCCCTTATCATCATAGAGATTTCTCCATATATAGTCAGTTATGAATGGCATTATAGGGGCTAGTAATTTAAGGATTACCTTTAGAGTCCTATGCAGAGTGTACCAGGCACCTCTAACTTCCTCCGGCGGGTAATTACCTAACCCATACGCACGGACCTTAACGGCCTCTATGTAGTTTGATGCAAAGACATCCCATGTAAATGAGTAGATGTAGTTTGCTGGGTTGTAGACATCTAATTCCTCATACGACTTAATAACCTGCTTTCCTACTTCATATAGGTAATTAAGTAGGGATTCGTCTATAGGCCTCAACCTAAAGGCGTCATTGACTTCGGGGAACGATGATATGAATCTAGCTATATTAAGTAATTTAGTCATAAATAGGAAGCCGGTTTTAACGGTCTTCTCAGACCACCTATAATCACTACCTAACTTAGATGCAGCAGCAGCCCAATATCTAAATGCGTCGGCACCGTATTTCTCTATAAACGGCTCTGGATATATAACGTTCCCCTTACTCTTATGCATCGCCTCGCCTTTCTCATCTAAGCCCATACCAGTTATTCTAACCCACTTAAAGGCAGGCTTACCCGTTAATTGATACACCCTCAGTATCGTGTAATAGAGCCAAGTCCTTATGATATCGTATCCCTGAGGTCTTAAAATCTTACTTAACGCCTTAATAGCTACCTCCTCATTACCTAAGTAATTAACTATATAGAGCGGACTTATTGATGAGTCAAACCATGTGTCGAAGGTCTTAACCTCGCCTCGTATTGACTCCTTAGGGGCACCGCAGTTAGGGCAACTACCTACTGGTGGCTCTTCAATCCAGGGCCTATAGTACTTGCCCAGCTCCGTGGGAACGATCCTAAAGCCGCATTTACTGCATATCCACACAGGTATTTCAGTCCCGTAGTACCTAGATCTAGATATAGGCCAATCCATGCTTATGGAGTTGATCCAGTTGATCAACTTAATTTTATGTTCCTCAGGCCTGAAGATCATTAAGTCTATTAACTTCAGTAAGTCGTCTTTGAAGTCCAGCTGCTTGAGGAAGTACTCCTCAGTATGTATATACTCTACAGGGGTCTTACACCTCCAACACGTAGGCACCTCATGTACGTACTCCTCCGACTTAACTATATACCCATTAGCGTTAAGAACTTCAACGATCTTTTCCCTAGCCCTTCTCACTGGTAGCCCTCTTAAGAAGTCGCCGGCTAGCTCATTCATGGTTCCATCCGGGTTTATGAGAACCCTCGGTGTTAGGCCTAATTCCCTAAACAACCTGACGTCGTTTATATCCCCATAGCTACATATCATCACTAAGCCGCTGCCGAATCCGGGCTTGGCGTATGGATGCTCTAGGACAGGTACCTCCCTGCCGTATATAGGTAATAGCAATTTCTTACCCTTAAGTCCTTTATACCTAGCATCGTCAGGATTATATATTACGGCGTCACACGCCCCGATCAATTCGGGCCTCGTTGTGGCGATGACTACGTAGTTGCTTGAGTCCTTCAAGTAGAACTTAATATAGTATAGTTTAGTTGGTTCTTCAACGAATTCCACCTCCGCCTCAGCTAATGAAGTCCTACACCTAGGGCACCAGCTCACTGGCCTCTCAGATACGTAGATCAAGCCATTATTCCATAACTTAATGAATGTAGCCTGAGTTAACTTCCTATAGTCAGCGGAATCTGTGCCTGACCTCAAGTAAGTAAATGAACACCCAAGCCTTAGCCACACGTTAACTAGATCCCTCTCCAGCTCATCGAGCACCTCCTTACACATATTAAGGAATTCAATCCTCCCTTCGGGGGTCTTAGCTATTTCTGAGGCAATTATATCGAACCTCCTCTCAACAGCTACCTCAACAGGCAAGCCATTCCTATCAGCATAGAAAGGAACTAACACCTTATACCCTCTCATCCTGAAGAACCTAGCTACCATGTCTATCTGGGCGTAGTGGGCTGCTTGAGCGACTCCCCACTTTCCCGATGGGTAAGGTGGAGGTGTGTCAATAACTAATACATTATCCTGGGTTAGATCTACGTCGCGGTTGTAGATCCCCTCATTCCTCCACTTCTCTAAGAGGTCTAATTCATACTTTAAGTCCCATCTAGTGACGTTGAATCGAGGCCTCAGTCCCGTAGCTATAAACACCACCCTGCATACTACAAAATTAAATTAATAACTAATTATAAATCTAAAGTTGTCATCGAATTACAACTGAAAGCCTCACCATTTATGGTGGGGATGGTGTTTATAAGTTCTGT
>JAGDWE010000075.1 GCA_023255965.1 Desulfurococcales archaeon
AGGCAACCACGTCTTCTCATATACGCGTATAGCTGGCATAGGTCCGGCTACGTATTTAATGGCTAAGAGTTTTAATGACTTGGCACTATAGTGATACCATTACCATTAATTAACGTCTTAATAGCATTGATATTATCAATAACTATAGTATTCTTCGCAAATACCATAAATCTAGCCCTCGGAGTTATAGGGCCTTTCGCTCATTCACTAAGATTATGTTTCGTTGAATTCCTACCTAAGTTCTATGAGAGAGGCGACAGAGAATTCAAGCCATTTAAGCTACATAGTATAATAAGTTATAGGTGGAACCAAGTAAAGAAGTTATGTGATAGCTATGGTAGCTAGAACGATAGCTATTAGCGGCACTCCAGGTGTTGGTAAGACGTCCGTGGCTCTGAAGTTAGCCGAAACACTTAAAGCTAAGTATGTAAATCTAACGGACTTCGTAATATCTAATAAACTTTATACATATTATGATGAGGAGGGCGCATCCTACGTAATTGATGAAGAGGCCTTAAGAAAGGAATTAAGGAAGCTGATCACTAGATACGATGGATACATTATCGTGGATGGTCATTATGGTGAAGTAATAGATGACGATTTACTTGAGAAAATCATAGTCCTTAGATTGAGTCCACGCGAACTTTATAAGAGGTTGAAGGAGAGAGGATGGTCTGGGAGGAAATTAACGGATAATGTTGAAAGCGAATTACTTGGTATATGCACATCAAATGCTTTAGAATCGCATGGAGTTAATAAAGTTTGTGAAGTAGATGCAACTACTAAGACCAGTGATGATATAGTTAGAGAGATCTTACTTATAATTAATGGCGAAGCTGAGTGCAGGGTATTTATTGATTGGCTCAGTGATGAGCTGGTTGTTGATGAAATCATCAAGTTACTGGATATTGTTTAGCACAAATTTTAACTCTAACAGCGCCATTAAATGATGGGGCATCTATCACAGCCTCACCGACCCCTAGCCTTGGTAGAACATCACGTAATTCGTTAACACCTAAAGACTTAACAGCAATATCTATATCGGCATAGGACTTTAATGAATGAAAGATCCTAACGTTGCAATTAGATAGTATACTGTTATTGATTACTGCTGGTGATTGAGTTACCAGTATGAACCCTATACCTAACTTACGTACCTCTGCAATCAACCTGTTTAGTAAATTAGAGTCAATGACGTTGTGAGCTTCATCGATAACTATGTAAACGTTGCCTAATGTTTTTAATTTTTTGATTTTTTCAATAAAGCATACTAAAGTCAATGCCGCTAACCTCTTAATCTTTAGGTCCCTTAAGTCACGTAGGGAAATTATGTTTATCTTTCTCTCAATCAGCAAAGGGTCGTTCATTAACGTTTTATCTACATTGTAAAGGTGCCTAGTTTTAACATTGTAGAGCATTTTTAACTTTCTAAGTAATGAAGCCTTCGTCTCTAGCATCCATTTAGATTCTGGTTGCATCGACTCAAGAAGGGTTATTAAATCGCCTACCGATAATTCATCCAACTTACCGAATTCATCGTGAAGCTTGTAGAGTAGGTAAGCTTGCGCATCAGTTAACTCCAATACATCATCTAGGATCGTTATGAAGTCCTCCCAATCACCTAATGTTCCAGGCAATCTCACGTTATCGTTAACCACTAACCCACCATTTACACCCAAGTTATTCAGCAACTGAAAGTATTCATCATTCCAATCTATGATAAGGACGCTTCCATAATTAACTAATTGAGAAGCAAGCACTGCGGCTGTGGTAGTTTTACCTGAGCCCGTTGATCCAACTATTAGTGTATGTCTAGCAAGATCATGTACGGGTATTTTGATTTCCCTTAAGAATGCATCATCAAGAGAGTAACCTAGCCTTATCGCGTCCTTAAAACCATTATATGTAAACTCATTTACTAGTAAGTCATCATCTACCATAAAACCTCCCCTAGGTCTCATGAGAAAGGGTATTTGTCACCAATTCCATTACTACAATCAACTTCATTAAGGTCTATATCGTCAGATATATATGTGGATAGAATAACCTTAAATAATTCAGTACATTTAACTAAGTCCTTAGATGAGAGCCTAATAAGAGTTCTATAGCCGTTCCTAGCAATTCTAGTTACTACATCGAGTTGCAAATCCTTACATACTTTAAGTAATCTTCTTGCAACCTCCAAGAAATCAATTTTAATTACCGTATTATTCCTACCCTTAATTAATTCGAAGCACTTAGACGTGGTAAACTCGTTATTACGTTTAAACCTAAGTAGCATATCACACCAAATAAAACATAGGTATATAAAATGTTCAAGGATGTGATACATGAAGGCCTCGTCATTTAGGTGACCTTTCACTAATTCCATTTGCAACGATTTTGATTAGGTGATGCCTAGGGAATTAAAATAAGAAGAGTGCTGGCCCTCAATCGCCCTCTAAACGAAGCATTTAAATCAGAGTAGATATAGGGAGCATCCGCCATCAAGGACAAGGAGAGGTCGTTGAACTTAGGAATCATTGGTGAGAACATTAAACCGTTAAACGAGATAAAAATCGTATTAAAGCAACGAACGCTACACTCCTTACTTAAGGCTATTCGGCCTCTTTAATTGAGCCCTCTGCCTTGCATTAGTTATTATCTCATTTAAATTTGCGATAAAGTTTCGATCTAATTTCCTAAACAGGGGTTCGGGTTTATTGATTACATCTACATTGATATCTTTGAGGTCTAACTTATCCGCTATCCTTACGTTATCCTTATTCACATTCATGATCTTAAATAATTTTTCGATGGAGTTAGGTATTATAGGGTAAAGCATTAAAGCGAGAACGTAAATGCTTACAAATCCTAGATACAGCGTTGTAGAGGCATCTTCTATGTCGGTCTTTAACTTAGCCCATGGCTGTTTAGCATTTAGATACTGATTGCTACTTCTAGCAAGTTCTAGTATGACTTCGGATGCTTGCTTAATTTTAGCTAGGTTCATCAGCTCGCAATACCTATATATCGATGATTTTATCTTACTAAGGAACTCTTCATCGATGCTAGAGAACTTCCTCGGCTTTGGAACCACGCCGTCAAAGTACCTGTATATTAATGTGAGTACTCTATGTATGTAATTACCTATATCATCATTTAATTCATCATTAATTATCCTCACGAACTCTGACCATGTAAAGTTCGTATCTTTGCCTTCAGGTCTCATACGTATTAGCACGAAACGCCAATAGTCGGGTTCAGGTATAATTTCTAATGCCTCATCAATCCATATACCTACCCTCCTACTCTTACTGAATTTTTGTCCTTCAAACATTAGGTACTCGGTGGCTGAGATTATTGTAGGTAGGTTATAGCTTTCGCCGCTAGCTATTAGCATCGCTGGGAGGATTATGGCATGAAATGGAATATTATCCTTGCCTATGAAATACGCAGTGCCTACCTCAGGGTTAAACCAGTATTCACGCCATTTATTTACTTCACCGGATTTCATGAAATACTCTATAGTTGCTGAAATGTAACCCAACAATGCCTCAAACCAAACATATATGGTTTTATCTTCAGCCCCTGGGAAGGGGGCTTTAATGCCCCACTTATTATCTCTTGTTATAGCCCTCGGCTTTAAGCCGATCTTAATCCAAGACAGGGAGTAATTTTTAACATTATCCTCTAAGTATTTATGATTAACTAACCAGTGAGTGAGCTCGCCTTCGAGTTCATCTAACCTAAAAAACCAATGCTTAGTAAGCTTAAATATTGGCCTACTAGAGCAGAAGACGCATTTCGGTGATACAAGTTCCTCTGGACTTAATACCCTACCGCAATTATCGCATTGATCCCCCCTTGCATCTTCATAACCGCAGTACGGGCAAGTACCACTTATGAATCTATCCGGCAGATATATTCTATCATTAATACAGTAAGGCATTAATTGTTCTTTAACATCTACATACCCTCTCTTATAAATGTCCATCAATAACTTACTAACGTACTCCTTATGTACTTCATTCTCTGTTCTAGTATAGTTATTAAAAGATATTAACCACCTTCTGAACAAATTACTTACATATTCGTGAGCTTCGTCAGTAAGTTGCCGAGGATCTAAGTCCTTCCTTCTTGCTTCAACCTCTATAACCGTGCCATGCTCATCGCTACCACTTACGAAAATTACGTCATAGCCACGTAATCGTAAATATCTGGCAAAGACGTCGGCGGACAGAATACTGCCTATCATATTTCCCAAATGCGGAACAGTATTTATGTAGGGCCACGCAGATGTCACTATCCACTTACTTAGGTTCATTAACACACCTAGAAGTGATTTTAATAATTAAATTAATAAGCTATTAGTTGGTGCAAGTGTGAAGGAACATGAAGTAATTCGTAGGCTGTCGCTGTACATTAAATATCCTTTTATAGTATCATTAGAGGAGTTTATGAAGAAATTTTACGGCGGTATGCTTTCTATTGTAGATATAGTTAATCACGGTAGGCCGGATTACATAGAACGGGCTATAGTTAGGGTTAAGTCAGCATTAAATAACTTAAAATACCTTCCGACATCATTTGAGGAATTAGAGCTCGCATCCTTTCATATAGGGTTGCTCATATCATCCTCGCTAGGAAGGTGGTCACTAAGGAGGTACGTGGATAGTGAAGCCAAGAGGTCATATTCCTATTTATTGAGCGATTCTAGTGATAACGTAACTAGGGTAGCCATTAAATTAGGAGTTAAGGTTGAGTACATCGAAGATGGTGGTATGTGTGGTGAGGGAATCGTTACTGGATATAGAGGTAGACCTAATAACGTAGTAATTCACTGCCTTCAATATAGAATTCCTATCACTGAGTACTTACCGATTGCTTCGAGATTATTGAATGAGATTAAATGGAAGTTGGTCAATCAATACGTTAAGAACGGTTATGTATATTTAAATAAAAAAGAGGTAGCGAGGCTCATACAGGAGTACGTAAAGTTCTACCTAATTAACTCGACGCCCGACTTAAGCGGGGTCAGATTTGAGGGACGCATAAATGAAGTTATTGCTGAATTAAGTAAGATCGTACCTAGAGAGCTTAAGGCGGCCGATGGGACTAGATTAGAGGCCTCGGAAGGCATAATTAATGAAGATGCATTTCCACCGTGCATTAAGAACATAATTATGCAGTTGAGGAATAACGAGCACTTAAGTCATAGCCAAAGATTCGCTTTAGCTACATTCCTAATAAATATTGGGGTTGGCGTGGATTATATTCTAGAACTATTTAGGCATGCACCTGATTTTAATGAAAAAATTGCAAGATATCAGATAGAACACCTCGCTGGGTTAAGGGGGTCTAGGAAAAAATACCTATCATATAGTTGTGATAAGATGAAGAGCTTGGGGATGTGTGTAAATGATTGTGGTGTTAAAAGCTTAATATCATATTATAAATTAAAGTTAAAATCGATAAAGAGGGCTTAACGTAGGAACTCTATCCTTTCATAGCCAGGAGTTAAGGAACCTTTATGCATAGAGAACATGAGTATCTTGCCATTGGCTACTATATCGTATGCTACACCGACATCAGCTTTTATAACCTTAAGACCCCCCGCAAAGATCCATGTAACACAGTAATCGTACTCAGTTATCTCAGGATCGTAGATGTTTTCGTAGTAATTAATCCCAGACCTTAACTCCCCTTTGAAGGAGATGTAGAAGACTATGTAAGGTCTATTTGGAGATCCTCTAAATCCTATGTCAATACCTAAGACTTTGGGGTACACGCTCTTTCCATTAATTTTAACCTCCTCATCATCAAGGAATGACTGCATATTATTCATTAAGTTATTTAGCTCCATATTAAACTCTACTTCATTACTAAGTAAATTCCAGTAATACGCATCATCGTCTATGTAATCAAATATTACTTCTTGGGTTACCGTTCCATCACTACATACTATGAATGTGCCCTGACCATATATCGGCTTAATGCGATCCGTCATGGATATATTTTACGATCCTCCTTAATGGTTCTTAGTATAACCATCGTTGATGTAGAGTAAACACCATCTATCCCTCCAATCTTATCAAGCAGCTCTGATAGCTCCTTATGATCTTTTACTAAAACCTCTAAAACTAGCGCCCATTCCCCCGTAACGTCATATATCACCTTAACTTGAGGTAATTCCTTTATTCCCTCAACTACCTTAGAGTACTTCTTAACATCCATGTCTATAAATATTAATGCTTTCAACCTATAGCCTAATTTAGCCGGATCTACCTCTGCTACAATCCTCCTTATTAAGCCCTTATCCTTTAGCCTCCTTACCCTCATATACACTGTTGACGGACTTAAATTTAACAACTTACCTATCTCGGTATATGTTAAATCAGCATTATCCTGTAGTATTTTAATTAATTCCTTATCAATAGGGTCTAATTCCTCACCTATAGACATAATACTTACCAATAAAAATTAGTAAATCAATGTTTAAAAAATTTGCTAAGTCATGTTTTAGGAGCTAATAAATATTTAACTTGGGTATCATCAATAATCTTAAAAGATATTGATAATGGAATTTCATTACCATATCGCAGTTCGACGACTTCGGCAACGTTAAGTAAATCACTTATTCTACCTAAGTAATCTGTATCGTAGACGTTCTTACTCGGTTTACTAACATTTAACTCCAATAACGAGCCGCTAATTTTAGATAATTTTACCTGAGCGTTCAGCCCTAACGCCCTAAGTAGCATATACTCGGAGGTCTCGCTTATGAATTCGATTCCATCGCTATCTTCTAATTCCTTTATAGCATCCCTTAGAGCGGATGAAAGTGCTAAAGCCGTAACCCCAAACTCTAGATTAATTTCTGGTAATTCTGTAGATGCTACTTCAATATTCCTGAATTTATACCTAGTTTTAACTCTGCCCTCGATTGTGATTTCATGGAATTCCTCATTAGCCATTATGGTCATTCTATCGCCCTTCTTAGGTCTGGAGAGTACTTTAACCAAGCTACTCAGGTTTAAGCCTATTAGTAAGTCTCCACCAACTTTGTACTCCATGAACGCTGATGAAGGCATAAATATCTCTACTAGCGCCACTTTAGCTGGATCTAAGGCCTTAATTTCTACCCCCTTACTTGTAATAAGAAGGCCAGCTTCATCAGCTATATTAGCTAGGGTGTTCAGTATGATAACTAAGTTTTTAGCGCTAGGATGCACAATCATCCACGAATCAACCATAAACTTCAATCCCAGATACTGTTACGCACATCGAAATTTATATTATTATAGGTGTAGTAGTACTTATAAACCGAAGGCCTTGCCTTTAAAGGCAGGGATGAAGGTCTATAAGCCTCTGTGCTCCTCAATTCTCCCGGTGATGAAGATAGCGTCTGAGGAGCCTCCGGGGCCGCTTTCAGATAAAGCTCTGCTGATGTAAGGTAGCACGCAGTTTAAACCTCACGCCCTTGGAGGCCGTGATAATAACCATAACCTCAAGTCCTGACCTCCTCCCCGCCCTGAAGGGCGAGGGCTCCCTTAGAGCAGGGAGGTTTGG
>JAGDWE010000072.1 GCA_023255965.1 Desulfurococcales archaeon
TGGGATAGAAGATACGACTCATATGAGGATAGGGAGGCTAGACTAGCTTATAGAGATGGCAAAATGGAACCCATGAACCGCCCTAGGGGAGCCCTCGCCCTAAAGGGCGGGGAGGAGGTCAGCTTAATGCGTACCTAGGCTCTATCTCGACCTTTAGTTCATCTAGATGCCTGTAGAGGTCCTCCAATGCTTCCTCATCAGAGTTAACTGGTTGAGGAGGATGCTTGAAGTAAGGCCCTGAAGCCCATGCGGGGGCTCCATAGACCTCACTATCATGTAGTACTTTAGTAAGCCTAATAACATCTACTAGCACCGCCGATGCCATAGCCTTGTCATCAACAACCAATTTAACGTCTAGGGTTACTGGTAGCCCCATAAATGCGGAAGCCTTAATGTAAATGTAGGAGACTTTGGTATTACCTAGAAACGGTATGTATCCGTTGGGTCCTGCGAATATCTTATTAAACGCGTCATGAGGTTCAGGCTGTGTGGACGCTACGGCCATAGTCTTACTTATTTTCTTACTATGAAGTCTAGATTGCTCTAACATGTTCTTGAAGTCAGTATTACCTCCAACATTTAACTGATACGACTCTACTATCTCACCACCTCTCATAGCTATCAACCTAGCTAAGGCTCTATGAACTATTGTAGCCCCTAGCTGACCCTTTATATCGTCGCCTAATAAGGTAGCTTTATTAGACTCGTAGAGGGCCTTAAACGACTCATCACTCGCTATGAATTCAGGTATGCAATTAATGAACGAAACGCCAGCTCTCGCAGCTACCTCTGCATAGAAGCGAGTTGCCTTAGAACTACCTACTGGAAGCAAATTAATTAACGCATCTAAACCCACGTCACTTAGCTCCCTAACTAATTCATCAGCCGATGGCTCAGGGTCGTTAGATAGTGGAAAGTCGTCCAACATATGGTCTGCAACGCCATCTAGTATTTTACCCATACGTACTATGACGTTAGTTCTCCTTAGGTCAACTAACTTAGGGACTAAGTTAGGCGGTGCGAAAATCGCCTCGCTTAGATCCTTACCTACCTTATGTTTTGAGACGTCCAACGCGTAAACTACGTTTATATCTGCTATCCCATATTTACCTATCCTATGATGTATTAATCCCGAGGTCTTCCCGGTGCTTCTATAATACTCGATTGACTGAATAAGCATTGATGCTATGTTTCCAACGCCTATTATGCCGACTCTAATCATAGGGACTCCATACTACTCTATATTTACACATATAAATATTTAACTTCATAAATATATCATGTAATTTGATAGGTGATGGAATGGATATTACCACCAAGGCATTAGAACGACTTAGGAGGAAGTTGACGGTTGAGAACTTATGGATGTATGTGATTAAAGTTCTAAAAGACAAGGGCGAATTAAGGGCCTACGATATTAAGAAGGAGTTGGTGAGTAACTTTGGGATAAGGCCTGCAACAATTACTGTATACGTCGTCATATATAAGATGTGTGAAGAGGGATTGATAGAGAGTATTAAATCGATCAATGACACTAGGTATAGAGTTACTGAGAAAGGCATTCAAGCATTTAATGATGGCTTAAAATTCCTTAATGAAATCATAGATAAGTTGAGTAGGTGATAGCTATGGATGTTGACCCTAAGTATACCTTAATAGAAATAAACTCACTAATATGGTTCATGAAACCGCTAGGAAGTCATGTATTAATGATGGTTTGGCAATAATATACATGCTTCTCACGCTACGGCGGCTTTGACTATTAACGGATATGAGTTAAAATGGCTGAAAACTACCTTTGATACTCCGCATGGAGCCGGATGGAAGCATGGTGAAGCAGATGATGACGCACGCACATATAGCCCTGGCTTTAATTGGACCTACTGACCTCCTCTCCCGTCATTTAGGGCTGGCCTTCAGTTGTAACTGCCTAGCTTAAGGTTGTATCATTCATCGAGCGTTTAAGTATTCTTATTAATTTCATTGATGAGCTCCTCAAGCAATTCCCTGAGGTATTTAAGGTACTCCTCCACAGGTGGTCCGCTGTTGCAACATAATTCGACCTCAAAGCCAGGGATTCTAATAGGTACTCTTTTACCCTTTCTTAAGTTGTTAATCACCAACGCGTGGGGGGCTAACACCGTGGTTAAGTCGTTATTTAGCTCTCTGTAAGAACCTATAACTACTGGTCTTACAAGTTCCTTAGACAATCTCCTTAAGAGCGTGCTTAATTTAGCTACATCATCAATCGATTGAATTCTATCTATGTAGGCGTGTAGTTCCTCAGGTAGGGTGTTTCTAATGAATTCTACATAGTCGCGTAGACTAAGATTGCCTAGCTCATAATTATCCACGGATTTAATAATCCATGTAGTTAATTTATCAACGAATTCATCTACAGACGTATATGGTAGATCTAAGTCTGTGTGATATACCTCATGTATATCCCTTAAATTATGTAGGGTGACTGTAGGTATGCCTAGCATGCTAAAGCTCATGCCATCAGTATATGGATGGTCGAAGCCTTCGTAAGTGAAGTTAAGTGTTGTATGCTTAATGAAGTACTTGCCTATCTCGATTCCAGTAGCATTAACCCTTACAGGTTCCATGCATACGGTATCTAAATTCACCACGTATTCAACGCTACTTAGGTCAACACTCCTTACGTAGGTCCTAGATCCGTATGACCAATACCATGGACTCAACCTAGGATTTCCGAACTCCTCAGCGGTAAAGCTAACGATCCTTAATGAGTACTTAACCCTATTATTGACTACCTTACTCGCCAACTTAATTAATGCATAAACACCTATTACATCGTCTCTAAACCCCTTAAGCCATTTATCGTGGTGAGCGGATATGATTACTTCCTCCTCTTTGGAACCGCCTATAAATCCTTCGATATTGTATCCAGTGCTCTCCCTCAAGTCGGTGCGACATATCAATTCAACGGACTTACCTAGGTAGTTCCTCATTAGGTTAATTCCATCCTCGCGCCTTAAGTGTACGGCAGGTATTGGCGGCATGGACCCCTCATTGAATGAATAACTCCAAACCCCAGTAACTACTATCCTCCTAAACCTGCCTGGGAACTCATCGTAGAATATTACAGCCCTAGCACCTCTCTCAACAGCTAAGTTATATATGGTCCATACGTTATCTGGGAAATCCGTAGTACTCGTAATCAATATCTTATCTTCGCATTTATTTAGGTCATCAGTTAATTCCCCATAGACTTCACTACTACGGACTGGCGGTAATGACACGCATTTAAAGTTGCTAACGTGACACTCTAAGTCGTTCCATGAAATTACGTCAATGGGATTTATTTTGACTTCGACGTTTAGATCGTTTAACCAATTCGTAATATACTTAACGACAATTAACTCCTTATCTGAGCCAGCAGTAACGTCATTTAAGTCAACTAAACGTAGTACATCCATCAAGCATTACCAGAACTACTTAGAACGCTAATATTTAAGCCTCTAAGGATCTTATATATAGGGACTGGCCATGAACCTGCCCCTGAAGGGCATTAGGGTTATCGATTTTACATCAGCTATGGCAGGCCCCTTCGCAACAATGTTATTAGCTGATTTAGGTGCTGATGTAATTAAGGTCGAGCCTCCAGCAGGCGACCATGCACGGGACTGGGGACCGCCGTTCTACCGTGAGAAGTACAGTAGTTACTTTGCGTCAGTTAATAGAGGCAAGAGGAGTATTGTGGTCGATCTCAGGACCGAGGCAGGCAGGGAGGTGGTTTATAGGTTAGTTCGCACATCCCGCGTAGTTGTGGAATCCTTCAGGCCCGGGGTAACATCTAAGCTGGGCATAGATTATGAATCGCTATCTAAGATCAATCCTAAGTTAATATACTGCTCAATATCCGGCTACGGACAATACGGACCCTATAGGGACCTACCTGGGTATGACTTAATAGCGTTATCTATGAGCGGTTTATTAGACCTCACTGGCGAACCTGATAGGCCTCCGGTAAAGTTCGGTGTCCCGATAACTGATATAGTGACCGGGATGTACGCTGTCATCGCGATACTTTCAGCCCTTTACATCGATGTGGGTACCTACATTGACCTCTCACTACTTGATAGCGCTATATCACTGCTTACTCACCAGGCTGGTTACTATTTCGCAACAGGTAAGGATCCGCAGAGGTTAGGTAGCGCGCATCCAAGTATAGCCCCATATCAGGTCTTTAAGGCTAGTGACGGGTTCTTAGTGCTAGCTATAGGTAATGATAGGTTATGGCTTGATTTCTGTAGGGCTATAGGGATGCCTGAACTAGCGCAAAGGATGGAGTTCGCTACAAATAGCGATAGAGTGAGGAATAGGGAGGTGCTTGTTAAGATCTTAGATGAGGTACTTAGCAAGGAGACCGTTAGCTTCTGGGTTAGGGAGTTAAGAAAATATGGGATACCTGTGGCTCCAGTATATAGTGTTAGCCAGATATTAAACGATGAACATGTGCTTGCCAGGGACATGGTCAAGGAGCTTAAACATCCATTAGTAGGAATTATTAAGGTAATAGCAAATCCAATTAAATTTACCAACATGGACATAGGTGCGTACAGTCCACCGCCGATCCTTGGCGAACATAGCGTTGAAGTATTAAGGGAGTTAGGATATAGTAATGAAGATATAGATAAGCTACTACAATCTAAGGTAGTACTTCAATTCGGTATTAACTTATAACCCATATATCTAAACAGCAAGCGCTTTCCTCCGACCTCCTCCCCACCCTAAAGGATGCGTCTTACAACTGAAAGCCTCGCCCTTCAGGACTGGGAGGAGGCTAGAGTTGTAAATCGGTACCTCATTCCAATACTTTTTATACTTTTTAAGTCGTCATTATTTAGGATTTATTTAGGGTGTATGGATGTCTAAGGTAGGCGGTGTCTGGGAGGAGGCATTACTTGAGGAGCTAATATACGTCATAGCTCATTTAGCGCATACCGAGCAGCACATTATTGAGGTGGATTGTCAGCAGGAGGCGCCTAAACTTACTGCCGTTATTAATAGAATAAGGATGTGCAGGAAAATGTTGGGGGAGGTGTTATTTAATAATTTAGGGGTTAAGGGTGGCTCTGGAGGTGAGTTCAGAGGCAGGGCAGAGAGCTTCTGGTGCACCTTAAAGCACCTATCGATGAGCCTGGTACATTGCGATGAGGTCGCCGAGAAGTTAATTAAGAGGATTGAGGACGTGGCATTAAGTGAAGGTAATCCAGAGGCATTAAAACCCGTGGTAGCAGACTTAATTAACGTATATAAAGTTAGGAAAACATTAAGGGATACCCTAATAAAGTTGCTTACTGAGGTGCCAATAACTAACGAAGTATCAAGTGTTAGATGTAGGGAGGATTTATGCCTAGAGGAGGATAGGCGTTTTGAGAATGATTAATGGTGTATGCGATGATTTAGGATGCTGGGTTGGTGAACTACCTTTAGGATGCAGATTATGCATGGATGGGCTTAAGACCGTAATCTTCATCACCGGCCTATGTGCTGATAGATGTTATTACTGTCCAATATCAAATGAGAGAAGGAGTGTAGATGTAGTATATGTCAACGAAGTTAATCTACATAATCCTGAGGATTTTAAGGCTCTCGAATTGGAGATCATAGCGTCCGGTTCTAAGGGGGCTGGAATTACAGGTGGGGACCCCTTACTAGTATATGGTAGGTTAGTTAAGTACGTAGCTAGATTGAAGAGGGTGTTCGGCGATAAATTCCACATACACGTATATACGTCAGGGACCCAAGCGCGTACCAATATGTTTAAGGAATTAAGTGATATAGGTCTAGATGAGATAAGGTTCCATATAGTCTCTAAGGATACGTGGCGGGCTATTGAACATGCTTTAAAATACGATATGGACGTAGTTATTGAAGTTCCAGCTATACCTAATTCTAAGGAGTGGTTGTTGAGCTTAATTCTAAAGGCCGAAGAATTAGGGGTTGAGTACGTAAATATTAATGAACTTGAGGTAAGCGAATCGAATTATGAAGCATTAATTATGAGGGGGTTTAAATTCGATTATAATGGAGTTGCAGTTGTAGGCAGCGAGTCAGTGGCTTTAGAGACCCTTAGACTTGTTGATGAGCTGGGAGTTAAGGTCAATGTACATTACTGTCCATCAGTATTCAAAGATAGATACCAGCTTAGAAGGAGGTTATTAAGGAGGGGTTTAAGGACTAAGTATATATTTGAGGAATTATCCGATGGCTTGGTTAGGTGGATAAGGATCAACAAGGAGTCCTGCAGGGATATAATCAACTACGTGTTAATGGATATGGTTATAGATGGTGGTGGTTATTACCTTATAAACCCTAAATTAGTAAGTAAGTTAAGTCTTTCAGGATGTAATGGAGAACTTATCGAGGCCTATCCAACTAGCGGGAGGCCCTACATTAGTTTAACGCCGTTGAACTATCAGACAGCCTTGATTATATTATAAATATATGTAATATATGTGTAAAATATTTTTAAACCATAGTTAAATATGTTTTTGGTGATCAAATGAGTTTTGAAAGCAGGATCTCTAAGCTAATATTCGAATATACCATGAGGGATTGGCTTGAGAACATAGTTAGCTGTGATGTGGTGATCGTTGGTGCGGGCCCGTCGGGCCTGACAGCGGCTAGGTACTTAGCACGGAACGGCCTTAAAGTAGTTGTATTTGAGAGGAGGTTAAGCTTTGGTGGCGGTATAGGCGGTGGAGGCATGTTACTCCATAAAATACTAATTGAATCTGATGCGAAATCGATAGCTGATGAATTCGGGATTAAGTGTTTAAAAGTCGGTGATGGCCTGTACGTGGTCGATTCTTCAGAGCTTATGGCTAAGTTAGCTGCTGGGGCTATAGATGCGGGTGCTAAGATAATCCATGGCGTTCAAGTTGAGGATGTAATATTCAGGGATAACCCGCTAAGAATATGCGGAGTTGCGATACAGTGGTCGGCTGTCGCGCTTTCAGGACTTCACGTAGATCCATTATTCGTGGAATCTAAGGCAGTAGTAGATGCAACAGGCCATGCCGCTGAAGTGGTGTCAGTAGTTGCGAGGAAGATACCTGAGCTAAACCTTAGAGTAATTGGTGAGAAATCAGCGTATGCTGAGGTAAGTGAGAAATTAGTTGTTGAGAAGACAGGTAAGTTGATCCCAGGACTCTACGTAGCTGGTATGTCCGTAGCTGCAGTACATGGACTTCCCAGGATGGGGCCCATATTCGGCGGCATGATGCTTTCAGGGAAGAAGGTAGCTGAGGAGATAATTAAGGACTTTAAACGCATTTAATGAGTAATTTTACACAATATAGGATTTTGTCAAGGGGGTACGTAACTCCGGTCCTAACTCCCGGTGGGAAGTGGGAAGGAGCCCAGGATGCGGGGTCTCCCCACGGCGATGATCCCGAGGCTCCGAT
>JAGDWE010000068.1 GCA_023255965.1 Desulfurococcales archaeon
CGCCTGATCATGGACGGACGTAAAATGATCGAAATGAAGGCGTAGGGACGAACGGAACTCATTATTTTAAAACTTTTTATTAATTAAGCTTAAGATGGGGATTAGCTTGGATAATGACAAGGAGAAGTACATAGTAGGCACCATGCGTGAAGTAGCTAACTACATCCTAAAGGCTATTGATTACGTAAAGAGCGATGAAGTTGAGGAATTGATTAATGCCTTAATGAATGCAAGAAGCGAATGCAAGAAAATATTAGTTTTAGGTGCTGGTAGGTCAGGACTTATTGGTAAGGCATTTGCGGTTAGACTACTACACCTAGGCTTTAAGGTCTACGTGTTAGGGGATACCATAGTTCCCGCATTGAGGCAGGGTGACATAGTTATAGCTATATCTGGATCAGGAAGGACGAAATTAGTTACTGATGCCGCTGAAGTAGCTAAAACGTTGGGCGCTAAGGTAATAGCACTAACGAGCCATCGAGACTCACCTCTCGCAGGCATGGCTGATATAGTTGTTGAAATACCCGGCAGGCTTAAGGTTAGCTCTGAAGGAGATTACTTCTCAAGGCAGATACTAGGTATTTACGAACCTCTATCTCCCCTGGCGTCGCTATTTGAGGTCACGACCATGACGTTTCTAGATGGACTGATAGTTGAGCTAGCACACAGGCTTACAGCCGAGAGAATAGCTAGTACGTGCGGGGAAGGCAAGCCCTAGCGTCTATATAAATGCTTTACCGTATCAAATGTCCTGATAAAATCATTAAGGCACTCATCGTAGATCCCGCATAAGTCCTTAGAAGGAGTTACTACGGATCTACTCCTTACTACGTTATCGAATCTCACATGCTTCACATCACTAACGTAGTTCAACGACCTAAGCAACGTTGCTAAAGCCCCTAAAGCGCTAGCAGCCCTAGATACTTCATCGCCGTAAGTCACTATGGGTCGGCATATGACTTCAGATATGGTGTCGATTAGTTCTCCAATTAGACAACCACCCCCACCGCAGTGGACAGAATTTACATGGATTCCATTATCCATTAGGGCATTTATAATCTCCTTAAATAGAAATCCTAGTCCTTCAAATAAGGCTCTAAATAGGTCGCCTAAGGTACTACTTAACGTCAACCCGAGCACTGAGAACTTCATGTACTGAGCTCTAAAGGGCAACGTCTCACCCATAGCAAACGGCAACACATATATACCGTCCCTACATGCCGGTGATTTCCTAATAACTCCCCTAATTAGTCCCCAGTCACTTAAATTAGTGATATTCCTAAACCAATCAATCACTGACATACCGTTATTAAATATTGCTCCAGTAACCCTATAATTATCGGCCACGTAATAGTGATATAATCTCATCTCACATCTATCTATGACTACATCCTTACAGAGGGCTCTTAAAGCAGCGGACGATCCTAGATTCATTGCTGCCTCATCACCGTAGAGAGAGTAGGCTAGATTTTGAAGAGTTCCATCCATAGCACCTAGTGAAATAGCTACTTTACCTAAATTTAGTTCAGGCACCGAAATGTAATCAAGTAACCTTGCCCCATCTATTAGCTCAGGCAGGTAGCTTTCATCCATCCCCACAATCTCTAATGCTAGGTCGTCCCAGCTTAATTTATGAGTATTAAGTAATCCAGTAGTAGATGCGGTGCTTAAGTCTACATGCCATAGCTTATGCCTGCTTAGCATGTAAATAATGTAATCTTTAACGAATGAAATCCTCTTTATACTACCTAATAACCCCCTACGCTTAAGCCATAGTAGTTTAGCTATAGGATATATGTAGAGTGGTGGACACCCAGTACGTTCATATAGCTCCCGTCCGTAAGCTTCAAGCACGTTCTGATCATCCTTAGCCCTAGCATCTAGGTAGGTTAGTATATTAAATAATGGTGTATAATTATGACCTAAGCCCATTAAGCTATATCCGTAGCTACTAAACGTGATTCCCACTATACCTCCTTCAAAGCCCCTAACTACGTGCTTGAGTCCATTAAATACCTTATGATACACTTCTTCTGGCCTATGCTCAACACCACCTATCTCCGGTACGTTAATTATATTTATAGGCTCCATATAACTCCTTATTAACATTCCATCCTCATCGAATAGAAATATCTTAATACTTGTAGTCCCTAAATCGATAGATACGAATTTATCCTTATGCAACTCACTCAATACTAGCTCACCTCAATAGTCCTAGCTTAATTAATTCGTGCCTTAATAGCTCTATTTCTTTATTGTTTAGCCTCCTATGCGGTTTCTTTGGAACTCCTACGTCAATACCCCTAAGTCTTAGTACATCATATACTGCCGATATTACTGGGACCGAATGTAATACCTTCCTAACCTTAATTATACTTAACTGCATTTTAGATGCCTCTGAGTATTTACCGTTAATTATTAAATCATAGAGCTTGACCACTAATTCTGGAAATGCGTTAGATAGCCCTGAGACGCAAGTCTCAGCCCCTGCGATCATAGCAGGGAACATTAATGACTCGGTACCTATTATGAATATAAAGTTCTCCCTATCAATTAACGTTAAATCCTCATAGAACCTAATTAAATCGAAGCTACTATCCTTAACTCCAGCAATTCCAGCATCAGCTAAGCGCTTAAGTAATTCACCGCTTATTTTAATCCCAGTCCTAGCAGGGTTATTGTAAGCGAAGACAGGGATATCTACCTTACTTACTAATTCGCTATAGTAATTCACCACGGCTTCATCGTCATATGCATAGTAGTAAGGTGGTACTGAGGCTATGGCATAGACGTCTAAGTCCTTAGCATGTTTAGCAAGATCTAGCGCTTCATCGACATTAGTAGAACCGACATGAACTATTACCTTAGCCTTACCGCTAGCGTACTCAGCAACTAGTTCAGCTACTTTCTTCCTCTCAGATACATCCATGACTGGTCCAAGCCCATACGTGCCACAGATGAAGAATGCCTTAACCCCATTACGTAACTGAAAGTCAAGTAGATCCCTTAAGCCGTCTTTATATATCTGATAATCACTAGTAAATGGCGTTATTAATGCTGTAATAACGCTATCTATCAATCGATCCACACCCATGATACCTTAAGCACCCGTGGTTTAAAAACTTATTAACTATGCTTTAGATGGTAATCGATAAAATATGTTTGAAGATATCAAAATAAGCTCTACGAGTTAAAACTTAACACTACAGCTAAGGCGTTAGAGGCTAATGGATTTAAGGCTTATGTGGTGCAAGATAGAGCCCGCGCTAGGGATTTAGTACTAAGCTTAATCCCCGAGGAATCCACGGTAGGTATTGGAGGTTCGTTAACCATTAGGGAGCTGGGACTTATAGACGAATTAGAGAGATGGGGATTTAAGGTTGTACATCATCGGATTAGGCGTCTCACGAGGAATCTTAAATATTAGGAGGATGGAATTGCTATCTGATGTATTCCTATGTAGCTCTAATGCTGTGACCATTGATGGGAAGTTAATTAATATTGATGCTATAGATAATAGAATTGCTGTCATGGTCTTCGGTCCTAAAAAGGTGATAGTAGTTGTAGGGAGGAATAGGATGGTCAGGAATGTTGAGGAGGGGATGCTGAGAGCTAGGAACGTAGCTGCAGTAGCTAATTGCTTAAGATATAATTACAATACGCCATGTACTACGTTGGGCTACTGCATTGACTGTAGGTCACCAGAGAGGCCGTGTAATGTCTTCATAATGATTGAGAGAAGACCTACTAACATCGATGTACATGCGGTTTTAGTGAATGAGGACCTAAGTTTTTAATTAAAGATAAAATTATAATTTATATAGCTTTCTTAATGACTTTCCCATCCTTTATTACCAGTTTAATATTATCCTTATTAAGTAAGACATTAATGTTATCTAGAGGGTTGCCTTCAACTACTATTAAGTCAGCTAGCTTACCTCTTTCTATGATTCCTACCTTATCCTTTAAACCTATCGCTTCAGCCGCTACCTTAGTTGCTGCAAGTAATGCCTCCCTAGGAGTCATACCTACTCTCTCAACAAGTAACTTAATCTCTAAAGCATTATCGCCCATCCTAAACGGACCGCCGCAGAAGTCGGTGCCTGTAGCCACCTTAACCCCCATCCTATATGCGCTCCTTACGTTATTGACATGCTCTTTACGTACCTCCTCAGCCTTCTTAAGACCCCACTCAGGTATTCCAATCCTACTACCTAACTCAACGATCTTCTCTACAATTGAGAACGTTGGTACTATTACTACGTCGTTATCTTTAGCTAAAGCTGAGGTCACCTCATCAATAAATATAGCGTGCGCTATTACCTTAACGCCACCTATTATCGAGTTCCTAATCCCCTCAGTCCCCTGGGCATGTGCATGCACGAACCTACCAGCAGCCCTAGCCTCATCAACTATAGCCTTGATTTCCTCCAACGTGAATTGCCTGTATTCAGGCCTATCCTTCTGCGAAAGCACTCCTCCAGTAGCCATTATTTTAATGAAGTCGGCATCCTCCCTTAAGGCATATCTAGCTGCTTTCCTACATTCATCAACTCCGTCACATATTAAAGACGCTAGTGGCACCAATTTCCTAGTGGTCCTGAAGTCTACGTACTCTATGGGTAGGTAGTGTGTATCGCCGTGGCCGAAGGTGGGGCTTAATGGAAGGCCAGCCCCAACTATCCTAGGGCCTATTATAGTTCCTTCATTAACGGCTGGCTTAATTTTAACGGCTATTAAGCTACCGGCATCACCTACTGACGTAAATCCTGAGTTAATTAATTCCTCCAAATCCTTAACAACCCTCGCAACAAAGGTCTCGTACGGCGTTAGTAATGGTTCTTTCACGAAGTCCCCGGTCCTCATACCAATTAAATGCAGATGAGCATCTATAAGGCCGGGTAATACGTACCTGCCCCCTAAATCGATTACTTCAGCATCGTCCGGTATCGACACTGATCCTGTGGTCCCCACATCACTTATGTATGGGGGATCTATAATGACTGAGCCTTTAAATATGTTGCCTGACGGGTCAAATACGTAGCAATTGGTTAATGCATACTTAACCAATTATATTCCACCTTAGGATGGTATTAAAGTTAGATAATTTAAAGCTTCTTAAGAACATATTGATGGTTAGTCCACCTATAGGTAGTCCTGTAGCAACTTTAACCTCCTCACTATACTCCTTAAGATTATTGTAGTGGTTCTTAGCGTGAATTAATTCTGAGCGAGCTATCGCCTTAAACAACCTAGCCACATTTGGATAACCCTCCCTTTCAGCTATCTCAGCGAATATCAAGTACCTAGTGTGGGCCATTGACTCACTGCAGAAGGCAGATAATAATGCATCCTTAGTCCATAGACCTAACCATCGCATACATCAAATTAATATAAGTGATCAATAATATTTTGTTAGAAATACTAATTAATTAACTTAAATACACTCCAACCTCATTATACTTAATAGTTTAATGGGTTGATGAATAACTAATGTAGTTAAATCAGCATGCCCGGGAGCTGATACGTTTCCCCTCTCACGGTGCTTCTAATTGTTTCTCATTATTTCTAATCCCGTGAGTGGGGTTAGCCCTTGGTGTGGGATCGCTAGCCTCGCCCGCACCTCACGGGGCTCCCCACCTGGGGACCCATCCCTCACCGCATGGCTGATCGCAGAGATGCGCTTGCATAGCTTCTCCTCTCATCATCAAGTATTCGTATGCGAACAAAAGTATTCAAGTTTATCTCTAAATCGGCAACAGCCTTAACGCAGAAGGCCTACCGGCTTCAGGCTGCCTATGTACTTTGCTCCAGTCTGCCTTAAGCTCTCGTACGATGCCCTTTACTTTGTATACGTAATTTATTGCTGATAATGCAGCTACCACTCCTGAGGATGCTGCAATTATTGCCTGCTTGTATGGGACCTCTATGAGGTCCCCTGCTGCGAAGAGCCCCTTAGTTTTTGTTGCTCCGAGCTTATCAACTATGACCTCACCTTTCTCATTTAACTCCACGTACTTCCTAAGGAAGTCTATCTTTGTTTCAAAGCCTAGCTCAATAAAGATGCCGTTAGCTGCTATTTCAAGCGAGTTACCAGCACTGTCCATTAGCACTACGCCCTCAACTGACGTCTCACCTAATATTTTTATAACTCTATAGCCTAGGTATGTAGAGACGTTGCTATACTTTTTCGCCTCCTCCGCTAACGCCTTATCCTCAGATGGAGTTACCAGGTAAACGTGGCTAGCTAGTGGAGCTAGGAGCGACAGAGATTCAACCGCTTTCTCACCTAAGCTCACTAAAACGACCTCCTTACCTCTATAGAACGGGGCATCGCAGATAGCGCAATAACTTACCCCTTTGCCAACGAAGATCTCCTCCTCAGGTAGGTTAAGTTTACGTGGCGCCTTCCCGCAAGCCGCTATGATAGCTAATGCACTTAATTCCCTCCCCTTCCTAGTCCTCACCACAAATACTTCATCCACTTTATCTAGCCCTACTACTTCATCAATTAATATCTCCGCGTTAAACGACTTAACCTGCTTCTGAATCCTTAAAACCAAATCCATACCCCTAGCCACTTCAACACCAGGATAATTCTCAATCAATCCAGCATACGTAAGCTGACCGCCAATATCGATCGAAACTATGAGAGTCCTTAAGCCATGTCTAGCGGTGTAGAGTGCTGCAGATAAACCAGCTATACCACCACCAATAATGATCACATCGTATTCTACCTCACCATTCATTCAAGACCCCATCCATATCTTAGTGAGCTAGAATAAATTGTTTTAGATTATTCAGATATGCTTCCCACCTAACTCTTAACCTTGCTTATTTTAAACTCATGCTCTCTAATAGCTTAAGGGGGCTATCCCCAAACTCTAATAACACTTTGGAGTAGCGTATTACATGGGGCCGGAGATAAGGTCGGTTGTGCTCGCTGTAGTGCTTAGTGCGATTCTGGCTTTAGCAGGTGCGTATAGCGTTTACGGAATAACCCCACCCGCCACAAAACTACTACGGTTACGAGCGTGACCACGATAACAAGGATACTACCACCTCCGGTACAACCTAATGTAACAGAGTTGCCTTTGTTAGCTGTTTCGAGTTTTATAAAAGCTTACAGGGGTTGATTAGGAAGAAGTACTTAGAAAGTGGAAGAAAGGAAAAGGAGCCCAGGATGCAGTGGTTTCCCCACGGCGATGAACCCGAGGCTCCGACGGAGGA
>JAGDWE010000066.1 GCA_023255965.1 Desulfurococcales archaeon
GCCGTGAGATATAAGAGGAATAAGTAAGGACCGTTGTTTAGGTGATTTTTGGATTCCTCCGGCTATTTCGGATCTTCAAGAGCACCTTAGACTCCATGCCATCTTAGTATGAGCACATATGATGCGCTATGCCTACCTAATCCCATCGCTAGCCAACCGAGGCGCTTATATAACAGGGCCACCATGTACGCGTTGGGGCCTGTGAGCTGATGAGCCATTGGCGAGGGACGAGGCCCTGTGAACCGCTGTTCGCCGATGGCCGGGGCCGCAGGCGGGCAGGGGGATCGAAAGGCGGGGTGAACCCATGGAAACAAAAATAGCAAAATAATGGGCATGGGCGACCACTTAAAAACTCACCTATCCTAGGGCTGTAGCGCCTCTCTCAACACTTTAAATCGCTTCCAGCTATTTCAAGCGCCTTTATGGTTATTAGATATCGAGGTAATTCGTCTACGACCAATACTAATTCATCACTACAACGTGAGTAGGTAGGACTAGAACCCAGGTAGGCGCGTGGTTACCGTGGGGTCTTCGGGGGACTGCAGGTCTGTAAGCCCCTAGGAAGCTGTGGGCGAGCTAATGCTGTGGGAGATCCGCAGGAGGCATGGCGACTCACTAACAAGAATTACTTGGTTGGCTGAGAGCGCTTCAATCAATAAGCTCGTCAGAACTCCGCTTACACATCAACCCTCAGGCCCAAAGGTCTTCATCATCTACTGTTTTTTAAGTTGCTGAAAGTATTATTTTTTATGAGATCTTGAAGCCGAGCCAATATTATGAGGTAATTAATGAAAGCATCATTAGGTGCGTGGTCTGTGAGAGGAAGTGTATTCTGAAGAGCAACGATGTAGGCCTCTGTAGGAATTACATGAATTTAAATGGATCGCTAGTCCACATAGGTTATGGAGTGATAAGCGCTATTGAGTCTCGACCCATAGAGATTAAGCCATTATACCATTACTGGCCCAATAGCACCTCGCTCACCTTCTCAGGCTACGGATGCAACTTCTACTGTCCATGGTGTCAGAACTACCATCTAAGCTTCTCTAGTCCGCCTAAGGACGTCCCTAGGGTAAGTCCTGAAGATCTAGTTAGGGAGGCACTACTTAATCGTGATGAGGGTCTGTGCGCGAGCTTCAATGAGCCGACGACGTTATTTGATTACCTATTAGATGTATTTAGCTTAGGTAGTAGGGAGGGATTGTATGGAAGCATAGTTACCAACGGCTACTTAACTGCTAGGGCGTTAAAGGCGTTGGTGGATGTAGGAGTTGATGGCTACTCGATAGATATTAAGGGATGCCCTGGGAGTAGAGGTAGGGCCTTAGGGAGCGTCGAACATGAAGTTATATTCAGGAACGCGAAGTACTTAATTAATTTAGGTGCACATGTTGAGATGGTATTCCTCGTTGTTACGGGGTTCAATGATGACTGGGAGTGCTTTAAGTGGGTTATAGATAAACACCTAAATTACTTAGGACAGGAAATACCGCTGCATATAAATAAATATTATCCAGCTAATTACTGGCATAAGCCTGAGCCGCCGCTTAATAAATTAGTTGAGTTTAGGGACTACGCATTAAGTCAGGGAATCAGCTATGTTTATATAGGCAACGTGGGTAGCACTGAATTCGAAAGTACAAAGTGTCCTAGATGCGGTAAGACCTTAATAGTAAGGTCTTGGTTTAGGGTCAGGTATTATGGGCTAACACCTGATGGTAGATGTCCTAGATGTGGCCTTAAAATATATTTAAGAGGGGGGTATGTGGATAAGGGAAAGGGTAGAGGTCGTACAATCAATTTAAAGCCATCCACGTAGCTTCATGGCCCTGTATATCCTTTCTAGGGACAGAACTAAGGCTGCATCCCTCATAGTCATTGATTTATTAGCTGATCGTAATTCCTCAAACTTCTTCCAAGTTCTTAAGAAGTTGTTCTTCATTATCCTCTCTAACTTAGCTCTGGTTTCATCTTCATCCCATATATACCACTGCAGGTTCTCAACCCACTCAAGGTAACTCATGATCACGCCACCGGCATTTGCTAGGAAGTCGGGTGCTATTATGACACCGCGTTCACTTAGCTTTGCTTCGGCCTCAGGGGTCGTAGGGCCGTTAGCTCCCTCAACTATGATCTTAGCTTTAATTTTGTGGTAATTATCTAGCGTTATCTGATTCTCCATCGCGTCGGGCCCTAAAATATCAGCATCCACGTATAGAGGTGCCTGAGGGTCAGGTATTTTCTCGCCCTTCGGGTAGTTAATGACTTTACCGGTGGTGTTCTTCACCTTCATGGCCAGCTCTATATCAATTCCTTCAGGTACGTAGACGGTACCGCTAGTATCACTAATAGCTACTACCTTAGCGCCCATTTTAGATACGAAGTACGCGTGCCACTGACCGGTGTTGCCAAATCCTTGGATAGCTACTTTCTTCCCCTCCAACCCTCCTAATAACTCATTAGCAAGCTCCCTACTGACAACTGCGCATCCAAACCCCGTAGCGTACTCCCTCACAGGATTACCCCATAATTCCGGCGGCTTAGCTGTGAATACAGCTGGTGAGTTACGCCCTACTAGTTTGCTGTACTCATCAACCATCCAGGCCATAGTCTGCGCCGTTGTACCAACATCAGGTGCCGGTATATCGATGTACTCGCCTAGTACGTCCCTTAAAGCCCTAGCATAGCCACGGCATAGTGCCTCTAATTCCCTAATAGATAGTTCCTTAGGATTAACTCTAACAGCTCCTTTAGCACCTCCATAAGGTATTCCAGCCAACGAGTTCTTTAGAGTCATAATTGTTGCGAGAGCTATATCGTCTTCTAAAGTGACTTCGGGATGGAATCTAATACCGCCCTTGTACGGACCTAATGCGCTGTTATGTTGTACTCTATACCCTTCAAACACCTTTAATTTACCACTGTCCATCTTGACAGGTATCTTAACGATCACCACGCGTTCTGGCCTACTAATCAACTCATAGAATTCCTCTGGGAAGCCACCTAACTCACACCCTCTCCTAATTATCTTTAGGACGTTATCTAGGAATTGACTTCTTTGAGTACTTGCGTTCATGTTTTCACAAATAAATGTTTATTCGGCTATTTTAAAAATTTTCCCTTAGGATGATGTGATTTGATATAAAATTCATTAATTACGTAATTTGATATTAAATAAATAGATTTTTAGCTTGTTAAAACGATGTAGAGTTAGAGTCTTACTATAGCGCCATTAATGAGCTTTGGAATAACGTTTAATGAGTTAAAACTACATGCGAACTCAACATCCTTGCTCCTTCCGGTCTTCCATAGGAATGAGCCATGACGTCCTAATTTAACTACATCAATTAATTTATTCTTAGTGATTATTGAGTCAAATAAGTGTGACGCAGCTATCGCTTCATCGCCTAATTCTACGCTAGTTAATTTGCTTAATTCGAGTATTATGGCACCACCGCCTAGGAAATCCTCAAGAGAGAATTTAGTTCTCCTATATCCGGCGCATACGATGTTAACGGTGTTTACATTTAACTCCTTAATAGCTCTAGCCACGTATTTGGCGTTCGCTATGGAGCCTATGAATACGTTATTAAGTCCTAGTTTAAGAGCCTCATCAACTATTAACGCACCTGACGTGGTTCTAATGACCAGTTCACCGCTACCTACCCCATACCTACTTACCCAATTCATCAATTCCGTCGGCGAGTTATCTAGGTCCGCACTAATAGGTTTAACTCCTTCAACCTCAGCTAGTAACAGAGCCTTAATCTTTCTAGAGAATTCTATGGCCTTGCCAATGTCTGAGAATACGTATATCTTACTAAATCCGATGCTTAATGCGGCAGCAACCGTAGTGGAGAATCTAAGTACGTCAACCACTATATAGGCATCAGCCTTGAATTCCTTTAACCCCTCCACATACCACGTAATATCAACGTACATCCTGAATCATTATTGAATTAGGGGTTAGGATTATAAATTCTCAGGTAATCACTAATGCGTAGATAATGATGGGGTATTGATTTGAAGTTAGTATGCGACCTACATATTCATTCGATAGTGAGCGATGGCTCTTTACATCCAGCCGATATAGTTAATGTGTCTAAGTCGAGGTCGGTTAAAGTTATTTCAATAACTGATCACAACACCTTCCTAGGAAGCATAGTTGCAAGTAAATACATGGATAAGACTCAGCTACTTATATATGGGGCGGAATTCATGACTTACGTTGGTGAGGTGTTATTGTTATGTCCTAATAAGATTGAGGGGGTTAATACGCTACGTGATTTAAATACATTGATCGACTTAGGGAGGAGTAATAACTGTTTAGTAGTACCTCCACACCCATACGATATCTTAAGGCTTGGCATAGGAAACCTCGTTAAGCTGGATGTATGGGACGCAGTTGAAGTCTTCAACGCATCAAGCGACCCTATCTCAAACCTCATTACATATTTAGCTGTAATGAAATCAAACAAGCCTCTACTAGCTAATTCGGACGCCCATGTCGCTGAGCTGATAGGTGCTTCGTATAGCATAGTTGATGTGGATGATTTTACAGTAGATGACGTATTAGAGTCCATTAGGGGATTTAGGGTTCAGCCAGTAATGAAGTACTCTATTACAGGCAGCATCTCTAGGCTTAGTTGGGGTTTAAAGAAGTTCATACATCATAGATGCAAAACCGGGTACTGCAGACTTTAAAACCATATCCATACTTAATCTGTAGTTAGGGGTATAAGTACTGAGTGCTAGCGCCTCATGTGATGGATGTGTAGATGTTAATGAGTTTAAACTACCCAGAGTTATTAAGGAAGGCATCAGCAGTAGAGGTATAAAGTACTTTACGCCCCCTCAGGCTGAGGCGTTAAGAAGGGGTCTACTTAATCTAGGAAATAACTTAGTGGTAGTATCCCCTACAGCTAGCGGCAAGACGTTGATAGCGGAGATGGCATTAGTTAATGCCGTATTAAATGGCGGTATAGGGGTGTATACAACCCCTCTTAAGGCATTAGCGGCTGAGAAGTTTAATGAATTTAGTTTATGGATGAACTACGGGCTTAGGGTAGGTATCTCTACGGGGGACTATGATGAGGTAGGGGAGTCGTTAGGTAGGTATGACGTATTGGTCACCACATATGAGAGATTGGATTCGATATTAAGGCATAGGCCTTCATGGCTAAGCAGGGTTAGGACCTTAGTTATTGATGAGCTACATAATGTAGGCGATGATGATAGAGGACCCATAATTGAGTTGATATGTGCGAGGGCGTTAATGAAAGGTATTCAGGTGGTGGGCCTAAGTGCGACTGTGGGTGAGCCTGAGTTAATAGCTTATTGGCTAAACGCTGAGTTAGTTGTCAGCGACTGGAGGCCTGTGAAGCTGGTTGAGGGATTCTACAACAGGAGGAAGGGGCTAATAGAATTCATTGATGGTAGGGTTGAGGAGGTAGTTGATGACGTGGTAGCTCATTGCGTTAAACATGCGCTAGATAACGACTATCAGCTACTCATATTTAAGCAGTCGAGGAGGCAGGCCGAGTCGTTGGCGTTTAAGGTAACCGAATTACTTAGGAACTATAGATTAGGGAGTGATTTAATTAATGATTTAATTAATGAGCTTAAGGAGGGATCTCCATCACGTAATGAGGTTGAGTCCCTAAGCAGGCTATTAGCATTCGGTACTTCATATCATCATGCTGGCTTATCACTGCCGGCCCGTAGGATTATTGAGGAAGGATTTAGAAGGAGGTTAATTAAGGTACTAGTAGCTACCCCTACGTTGGCTGCCGGCATTAATTTACCTGCACGCCGCGTCCTCATATACACTAGGAGGTTTGATGAGGGATTTCTAAAACCTATCACGGTTATGGAGTATAAGCAGATGGCTGGGAGAGCTGGTAGGCCTCAGTACGACCCATACGGTGAGGCAGTAATTGCAGATGCATCATCTGCTGCCGAGGCCTTAAGATATATAAATGGCGGGGTTGAGGAAGTCAGCTCAGCATTAGTCAATGAAAGGTCTTTAAGGACCCACCTGCTTGCATCCATAGCCTCAGGTTACATATCGAGTGAACGTGATTTAAAGGAATTATTACGTAACACCTTAGCATTTAAGACTAAGCATCAGCTATTAAGTGAGCATAAGCTACGTAAGGTTATTGAGTCATTGGTATCTATGGGCATGGTTGAATTAAGTAGTGGCGATTTAAAGCCTACTAATTTAGGGGTGGCCGTATCTAAACTGTATATTGATCCCATTACGGCTAGAGTCGTTATTAAGTGCTTAGATGGTGTGAGTGGGGTAAGCGACCTATATTATTTACATGTCATCTCAATAACGCCCGATTTTAGTCGGGTTAGGGTGACAGGTTATAGTAAATTAGAAGATGATGCATTAGGCGCTCAAGACCTGGGGTTAATACCTGGCATTGAATTAGTTAAGGATGTGGACTACGATGAATGGTTGAGGGGATTTAAAATAGCGTTAATACTTAATGACTGGATTAATGAAGTCGATGAAGATACCATTATATGGAAGTATGATGTGGGAGTAGGGGATTTAACGTCAATCGTGGAGACTGGTACGTGGCTAACCTATGCGGCCAGTAGAATATGTAGTGTGGCTGGATTGATGGAGCACGCTGTTAATTTGGATGTCCTAGCTAAACGTATTGAGGTTGGTGTTAAGGAGGACGTACTTGAATTGACCTACGTAAAGGGCATAGGTAGAGTTAGGGCTAGAGTGCTAGCTAGCAGCGGTATAAGGACTCTAGAGGATCTTGCGAATGCTGATATTGCGAGGGTTTCAAGGCTTTACTCATTCAATGAGAAATTAGCAAATGAGGTAATACAAAGAGCTAAGGAGTTAATTAAGTCTAGGGG
>JAGDWE010000029.1 GCA_023255965.1 Desulfurococcales archaeon
CTGATCATGGACGGACGTAAAATGGTTGAAATGAAGGCGTAGGGACAAACGGTCAACTAAATTAATAATTTGAAAATATAAAGATTAAAGTGTTAATTAAATTTAGGTGATTTAATGGGGCTTGAGGACTTAAGTAATGAGATATCAAACATTATTTCGCGTGTTTCTAAATCGGTGGTAGCAATATTCACCGTAAGTTACACATATGATTTCCTCTTAAATCCGGTCCCTATAAGGGGTGCTGGATCAGGATTTGCAGTAAGTAAGGACTTAGTCGTGACTAATAACCATGTAGTAAGCGGTAGTAACGAAATAACTGTCGTAACTGCTGATGGAGGTAAGAGCCGAGGTTATGTATTATCATCTGCTCCGTGGAAGGATCTGGCATTGATTCGGGTTGAGGAGCGTCTAGAGCCTTTACAGTTAGGTGATTCATCTTCTATTAAGGTCGGCGAGTTAGTGTTTGCCGTAGGTAACCCTCTTGGGTTATGGGCTGGTCCCACCGTGACCATGGGTGTAGTGAGTGCTATTGGAAGAACAATATCAGCCAGTCCTGAGTTGATACTTGAGGACTTAATACAGACTGATGCTGCGATAAACCCAGGGAATAGTGGAGGGCCTTTAGTAAATATTAGGGGTGAAGCCGTAGGGGTAACTACAGCGATAGTTCCATTTGCTCAGGGTATAGGTTTTGCGATACCTATCGATGATGTTAAGGTATTCTTAGAGCATATAAGGAAGTACGGTAAGGCCTTAAGGGCTTGGATAGGCATTTACGTGGCAGATGTAACTCCAGAGCTAGCTAGGGCGTATAAGTTACCAGTAAATCAAGGCGTAATAATAGTCAACGTACTACGTGGTTCACCGGCCGATGAAGTTGGTTTAAGGCCTTCGGACATCATCGTTGAAGTCGATGGTGTAGCGATAAAGAACTCGAAGGAATTAAGGAGGGTTACGGAGCGTGCTATTGATAAGGGGTTCATCGGCATTAGGGTACTGAGGGGCTTGAGGGAATTGAAGTTGGACGTCCCTCTACTAATTGATTAGGTTATTTAATGGTTAGCGCTTCGGAGGTTACATCAAGGACTTCTAGGTTATTAGCGTTAATTAATCACTTAGTTAATGGGATTGAATCTCTGATTATGGACTGTCAATGCAGGGAAGGGTACCTAGATATAGATCTAAATGATGTAGAGGGCTTATTAGGTGGTGAAGTACCCGTATACCTGAATGGCTGCATATACAAGCCTGATAAGTTGTTCGAGTTGAGGAGGTTGATTGATTATGGATTAGTAAATAACGTCCTAATTAGGCTAGGTTCTGTAGGTATAAGGTATGGAGTTCTGTATAATATAGCATTTAACATCATAGATAGGGACTTAATTACCTATATAAGAGACATCTCGCTTAGAGCATCCTTAACTGGGATTGAATATATGTACGTAGTACTAGATGACGGCAAGGCGGTACTCATTGAAGGCGATGTTGATAAAGTAGTTATCCCGAAGGTAAATTCGGTTCTTAGCATTCATACCCATAGATATGGTTGCTTGCCATCACCTAACGACTTAAAATCGCTTACTGAGCTCCTATTTGACGGGGGTTTAGGAGCCGGTATAGTATCGCCTGAATGTTACTTACTTATATATAGGGTAGGCCCCTTTACTGAGGACGATTATATTGCCATTAAGAATTTAAGGGGGTCGCTAGAGGAAATTAAGGCAATTCCAAATAACATAAGGCTAGGTAGATCGCTAATTCTACGTATGCATCACCTATAATCCGTATGAAAAACTAGGTGAATTTGATTAAAGGAGATAAAGACTAATTGCTAAGTAATAAAGGGATTCACATGTTCGTGGATTTCGATTTAAGTAATTACTATAGACTTCTCCATCCGAGACCCGTAGCGGTAATTACCTCTACATGCCATTCTGGGAAGGTCAATGCTATGGCATGTTCGTGGTTCACACCGGTGTCTGAAGATCCACCAACAGTTGCTGTAGTTATTGATGAGGAGGCATATACCTCGCAGTGTATAGAGGAGAGCAAGGAATTCGTTATTAACATATTGCCAGCTGAATTAATCAATAAAATATGGACTGCTGGATCAGCGTCAGGACGTAAGGTGGATAAGATAAGCAAGATGAATGTAACCCTAGTTAAATGTAGGAAGCTAAGTACTTACGCCATAGGTGAATCCATAGGCGTTATTGAGTCAACATTAATTGAGAGAATCTATGTAAGCGGATCTAAGATATTTATAGGTAAGGTGGTTGCGACGTACGTAAAGGAAGGAACTACCGGAAATTATGGATGGGATCTAACAAAGGTGTCAATACCACTCCACGGCTGGGGTAAGCTATTTTATATTCTAGACAATAAAAGCAGATATGCCTATGCCAGATAAATTAAAAATCGCTGCAGGAAGTCTTACTATGGCTTATATTTCCATAGCCATCAGTATTATGTTATGTAAAAACTTATTTTAGATAAATGATAATTTATGAGTTAGGTGGTGCTTTGAAAGGATCCTACATAATATTGATATGCATATTAGTGGTTCTTTTCTTGCACAGCATCAACGTATATAGCGCTCTGGCTAGTAGCATTGTAGTAAACATTGATGAAGATGGCATAGTAGATGTAACTATTTTGATGGAAGTTGATGAGGGTGTGCATAGTATACCTGCGCCTGTGGACCCTATATACTTAACTATTACAGCGACAGCTAATAATATTCCACTGCCTATAATTTATTCTAATGGTTACCTCTACTTCGTACTTGATTCTAAGGCTGATGTGATCATTAACTATATAGCCAATGTTAGTATGGATAATGGCATATTTAACTTGGGCATTAGGGCCGATGAAGTAGTCGAGGTTAGGATTCCTTCCAACATAGTGCTTTTATCGTGGCCTGGTGATAACTTAGTGGATGCTAAGGTAAATCAAAGCATGTTAATACTATTCCTTAAAGGACCCCTAACACTTAAGTATGTCATTAAGCCATCAACTAAATCTCCTCCCCCAACACTAACTAATTGGACATCCCCAACCACATCACCTGCACCACAGCCGTCAACACCAAGCCAAAGCCCTACCCCATCTCCCATACAAACACCTACAGCACAATACCCTGAACCCACTACGTTAGTAACTGTTTTAGGGGTCATCGTTATTGCAGTTATACTTACTGCGTACCTGATTAGGAGGAGAGGAGCTTCAGCGTCTAATGGTGTACTCGATGATGTAGATAAAAACATCATTAAGGCCTTGGAGGCTAGAGGAGGTACCGCATTGCAGTCAGAGCTACAAAGCGATGTGAAAGTACCTAAGACTACCTTATGGAGGCATGTAAGGAAGCTCGAAAAGCTAGGTATAGTTAAGGTCGAGAAAGTTGGATTACAAAATAAGATTGTGTTAATGAAGAAGGTTAAGATTTGATGCTGAATCAGCGTTTCACTGAGGTTCCGCCTCAGTTGAAATAACCTTTTCAGGGAGTACTTAATAAGTAAGTTAAACTACTGACTTAAATGGGGTAGATCAAATGGTGAGTACAAAGAGATGCGTGGCAGTGTTGCTTGCGATTACACTACTATCTTCAATAACCACACCAACTGCAACTACTATAGTCCTCGCCGAGGGAAGTAGTTCAACCCTCAGCGTAGATGAGTCAGCATATATAGGTAGGGCTCTAGTACTTCAGAACATGCTTAGGAATGCATTAGCGTTGAACATATCTGCTGGACTTAAGAGTGATATTGAGGGATTACTAGCTATTAACGTATCAACCTTATCGACTAACGAGCTAGCAAAGTACATAGCGAACGCTTCGTTAGCCTTAGCCAGAGTTGAGAATGAAGTTAGGAGTAGGTGGAATTTAGAGCTAGGTAACTTATATGCTGAGAGGCTCAGGAATGCAATCGAAGCTAGGGCTAGAGCCATGGAGAGGCATTACGGCATACAATTCGATGATGCATTAAGGAATATATCACGAGTTAGGGACTTAAACGAATTAAATAGGATTTTAAAGGACGTTGAGAAAGGGGTTGAGAAGGCTAGGCTGGGTAAGTTCACGGAAGGCATATTTAAGTATTCAGGCAAGCTAATTAATACTAGCATCGAGGAGCCAGGATCGAAGAGGGCTGTAAATGCGTATGAAGAATTAAGTAAAATTGAAGAGATTTTAAAGAGCAGGGTTTCTGAGAGATTAGGTGAGTTAAACGTATCTGATGAAGTATTAGGCAATATAAGTGAGGCTATTGAACACATCTCAATAGCTAAGGAATTAATTGCAGGCATACTGGGCAATGCATCATCATATCCACCTGAAAGGGCTAGGGAAATGGTTAGGGGGACCCTCAATAAGAGCTTAGAAAAGCTGTGTACGCATATCAATGAATCCATAGAAGAGCTTAAGCTCGAGGTAAGTGAGTTAATAAGTAAGGCTCTAGAGGCAAACGCTACTGAGGTAGCCTCTAGATTGAAGGAAATCAAAGATGGATTAAGCGCTATGTCATCAACCCTCCAGCGAGTAAGCATATCTGGGATCCAGTTAAACGAAATCAACAATGTAATTGCAGAACTTGCAAGAATAAGAGCTCAGATTAAGATTTTCGAGGCCGACCTCAAGAGACAGGTGGGTAACTTACCTGTAAGAGCTGTAGATAACGCCTTTAATATCACATTCAATAAGGCAGTAGAAAACCTTAATGAAACCAAAAGCATGTTAGAGTTCATAAATAACACGTACAAGAATATATCATGCACAGGCATGCATCCAACCTCACCCGTATGTAAGTATCTAGAGAAATTCCCTGACCTACTTAAAAACGCTAACAGCACGTTGCATAAAGCTGATGAAATGCTGAATAATGCTAAGAGTATGTATGACAGTGGCATGAAGGTTGATGCCCTAATAACGGTTAATAAGGCTAATGCCATGATAATGGGCGTTAAGGCAATGCTTCAACCAATCTACAGGCTACTCAAGAGTGGAGCTCAGATAGGGCCTGGTAAACACTAAAGGACAATATTTTTTAATTATATCCCTAGTAGGGTTTCAAAAATCCTATACCGCTGAGCTCAAATTATATTAGGTAAAATCAATAGCGGTAATAATTAATGAATACGTTAGTAACAGGTGCATCATCAGGCACTGGAAGGGCGTTAAGTATAGAGCTATGTAAGGAGGGATTTAAGGTGATAGGCGTTGGTAGAAATTAAAAAGCATTGCAGGAAGTTAAATCAGTATGCAGTGAATGCTTCGATTACTTAATTGCTGACTTATCTAGAATTAATGAAATTAGGAAGATAATAGGTATGGTAGGCATTCGCACATCGATCTCCTAGCGAATAATGCCGGGTACGGTCTATATAAAGGCGTCCTCGGAATAACCTTAGATGAAATTATTGGCACGACTTCAGTTAGCTTCATCGCGCCACTAGCTCTAGTTAGGGGTTACTTCCATTTATGAGCGGCAGATCAGTAGTCGTTAACGTAATTACTGTAGGGGGGTCTCCGTCTTAATGACTAAACTACCTATTTATGGAGCAATGAAGGTAGCCTTGCACTATGCCTCAGGAGCCCTTAGAAGGGAATTAAAGGCCGGAAGGATCCATTTAATTAACGTATATCCCGGCGTAGTAAGTACGGAATTTCATTGTGGGGCCGGCAGTAATCCACCAATTAAGGGAACGTATACCAAAATATGTAGCTTTAGGCAAGACCTTAGGATCACACCTCCCCTCTATTAATAATCGCCTAGAGGCGCGCCTGGAAAAGCCCCGCCCTAAGGCGGGAAGGAGCTCAGGTAGTAGCATGCAATCCCTAAGACATAAATACAGACAACAGTATAAGCAGCGAAATAATGTTCCTAATATGTTCTTAGTTAAGTCCTTCAAATTTAAATAGCAACCCCTTGCAGGGTAAAGGCTTTTAAGTAAGTGATTTATGGAGATCGTTATACGGGTGTTTCAATTAAAATGGGTTTAAAGGGATTTGAGAAGGTCTGGCAGGGGAATCAAGATACGTTAGGCGTTAAGTTAAAGAGGGCTATAGGTAGAGAGAAGCCGCTTAGATATAGAATGGCTATGGCGTCCTACAAGATAAGGGCTATGGTTAGCAGGATAGAGGTATTCATTGAGAGGATGAAGGAGAGGGATAAGGTACTCTTTGAGAGGGTAGTTGATGCACTAATGGTTAAGGATACAGCGAGAGCAACGATGTATGCCAATGAAATAGTTGAGCTAAGGAAGGTGGTTAAGCAATTGCTGACCATTCAAATAGCGTTAGAGCAGGTGGTACTAAGGCTAGAGACCGTTCAGGAAATAGGCGATGTGATGGTTGCGTTAGGGCCTGTAGTAGGTTTAGTGAGGGAATTACGGTCAGCTTTGAAGGGATTGCTACCTGAGATAGGTATTGAGTTAGCAGAGGTCGAGGAAATACTTAAGGACACGGTATTGGAGGCCGGCGAAGTGCTAGGTGGAGGCGGATATGAGGTCGTCGCATCTCCTGAGGCTAGGAAGATACTTCAGGAGGCCCAGATAATAGCCGAGCAGAGGATGAAGGAGAAGTTCCCAGAGCTACCCTCAATACCTACAGCACCGTCAGCTGAGAAGTCTGTCGAGGCTCAGCATTAAAGGTATAACCTTTTTTAAATTCTGAAATCATATAATTTTGTTAATTAGTTTGCAACAAGCATCGTTGAGGGGATTGAGGGTTCTTGTTTCTTGGGTTTCCTTAACTTCTGCAGGCTGTTGTATATGCATTAGCTATCCTATGGTTAATGTGGGGATTGCCGTGAAGCCCCTGGCCCTCATCTCCATTGTGCCTAAACGACGGAAGCGCCC
>JAGDWE010000050.1 GCA_023255965.1 Desulfurococcales archaeon
GCCTCACGGTGGACTATGACCCTGCCCCTGATGGCTAATCCGCCATCATCGAGGCGTAGATCTAAATCTGCGTGACTAAAAAGCTCATAAACTTTATCTGAGCCAACAGTCCACATACATAAATGCGTTGGGTATGCTAGGCAACTATGCCAATACCTAGGCCTAAGGAGGCTGTCTCTAGTTGAACGATATTAAATGTCATTGATTACTTGATGGAGGGGATGTGTATGTGAGTCCAAAAACTTATGAATGTTTGCGGGCCTTGAGGGCTTTAATGATATGCCTTGTTGTGGGAGCCATCATTAGGTGGGGATCCCATGGCGCTGGGTTCTACGAGCCCGTGGGGTGCGAGTGGAGCCAGCAACCCCGCACAGAGGACTAGCCCCATTCACGCCCCCATGAGTGGGGGAAACGCTGCCACAAACTTGTTTATGATTTAATGGTACACTTATTAACGTGTACGACGACTGTTGATTGGGTTATGACATGCCAGTAGTCCATGTGTATGTATGGAAGGGATTCTCAAACGAGGCTAAGAGGAAAACTATTGCTGGAATTACTAAGGTGTTTGAGGAGTTAGGCATACCTTCGTATGCAGTTGAAGTGATAATTCATGAAGTACCTAAGGAGAATTGGGGAGTAGGTGGAGAGCAGGCAAGTGAGAAGTTTAAGGACGTTAAAACGCCTTAGTTTAAGGAAATTAAATAGAATAACTTTTTACTTGTGGATTTTAGCGCTGACGGCCCCCCGCCTTGAAAGGCGAGGCTTCATGGTGGTGAGCGGGGAACGCCTATAGTTGATGTCTTAGATCCAGCTGAGCCGCCTAAGAAGAGGGGGTTGAACTTCATGAATACGCCCTCAGCTGCAGCCGCGCCAGTCCTAGCCCCGGTCATCCAAGTACCATTCATTATGCATACGGGCCTACCGGTCTCAGGGTCGTATAGGACTATCACGGCCATGACTGTAGGTAAATTATAACGTAGCGGATTCCTTGGATGGGAGTTAACTAACTTAACGCCAGCAACATTAAGCGACTCCAGGTAAGCGGGCATGGCCCTTGAATCACCTTCATACCTATTGAAGAATAGGTAGACCTTAGGAGGCATTTGAACCCTCCTCAAGCCCTTCTCATGGAAAGCCCTCTCAACCACCTCACCCATGTCAGCTAACTCCGCTACATCCCTATAGCTGAGGACTAAGACCTTCACATAAACCACCGTAACATGATATGCTATGTAAAAATAACACTTACCTAGGTATAATGAAGTTTAAAAACTTAAAAGCAGTTATGAATCTTGCAGAAGGTCCTTCCATATGCTTTAACTAACTACCTTTAACTCCTAATATAATTTACGGCAACTATCGCCGATATGATGGCAAATGCCACTATATCCACGATGGCGGATGTCGGTATGAAGAGCGTGAGGCCTGCAGCAATTAAAGCTAGTCTAAGGAATGCATTGATTTTGCGTTTTAGGAATCCCTCGAAGCCGACTGCTATAGCGTACGTGGCTACAAATGAAGTGATGACGCTCCACGCCCTCAGCGTTGCCTCGTAATTACCGTAGCCTAAGAATATTTCCGGCTTAAACATCATTATGAACGGCAGTATAAATGCCGCGAAGCCTAATTTACAGGCAATCACCGAGGTCTTCATAGGGTCAGCTTTAGCTAGTGATGCCCCAGCGAATGATGCTAATGCTACTGGCGGCGTTATGGCAGCTAAGACAGCATACCAGAATACAAAGAAATGCGTTGGAAAAGCATCAAAACCCATAGCCGTTAACGCTGGTACTGATACGGCTGCAGCAGTTATATACGCGGGAGTTGTAGGCATGCCCATCCCAAGTAAGGTGGTTATTAACGCTACGTATATTAATGCGATCGTTGCAATTCCGAAGGATGCCCTAGAGACTATGTAGCCGAGCTTAACCCCTAATCCACTATAGCTTACCGCCCCGACAACTATCCCTGCGGCAGCACCAGCAACTATTATGGGTAATGCGTCTTCAACACCTCTGGCTAGAACTTGGTAAAGGCTTTTAATCTTCAACTGCCTGCTAAGTATCCCTAACGCTATCGCTAGGAAGAATGATATGAGTGCTGCAGTAACTGCCGACCACTGGAGCACCGCAACAATGTATATTAATACTATGATGGGTAACAGGTAGAACCACCCCTTCCTTAACACTCTTCTCCAGTCAGGGATTTGATCTGGGGGTAGCCCTCTGAGCCCGGACTTCAGGGAGTAGTAATGTACCTGGAGGTATACTCCTAGGTAGTATATTATAGCCGGTATAATGGCAGCTATCATTATCTTGCCATAATGTATGCCGAGGAGCTCGGCCATTACGAATGCCGCAGCGCCCATCAGTGGGGGCATTATCTGACCTCCCGTGGATGATACAGCCTCAACAGCTCCCGCTACATGTGACGGAAATCCAACAGACTTCATAGCCGGGATAGTGAATACCCCCGTAGCGTAGACGTTAGCGACCGCACTACCGCTTACGGTGCCGAAGAGTGAGGATGCAATGACCGATACCTTAGCAGGGCCTCCAGAGCTCCTACCTACAGCTGCCTTAGCTAGGCCTATGAAGAACTCGCCTGTACCACTCATTGAGAATGCCGCTGCCAGTAGCGTGAATGCTATAACATAGGTAGACATGACCTCCAGTGGTGTTGAGAATATTGCGTAGGGGGTTAGATATAGGTACTCAATAACTCTTACCGGGTCCGTTCTAAAGCCTATGCCGGGTAGGTAGGGAGCTAATAGTAAGTATCCTATGAAGAAAAGGATGAGTGCCGTGAAAACTAGGCCTGACGTTCTCCTAGCTAATTCGATGATTAGTGTTATGAGTATTACTCCTACAATTATTTGCTCTGTAGTTAAGGGAGTTACGAGCCACATCCTTCTGAAGAACCAGCTAGCATAGTTTAAGTAGATGTTCCCTACCGTAATTACTGCTATGATTGCTAGTAGATAGTCGTACCAAGGAACTCTATTTACGTCCTTCTTTGTAGCTGAATAAGTTATGAAGGTTAGTGGGAGGGTGAAGAGTAGGCTAACGGTCATGAGTTCATATACATCATATGTGGTGAAGAGTAATTTATATATGAAGTATATAGCCATGACGCATAATAATGCCTCAACTAAGGCTTTATTGTACTTGCTTAACGTTCTTTTAGGCATATCTACTACCAAGATCTTTTAAAGTAAGGGATGGTTAATTTTTTTATGTTTTATTCTCTAAAAACATTACTTTATAAAGCCGCGGTCAATGTAGTACTGCTCAGCTCCTGGATGCATGCCTAGGCCGGCACTATATTTCCATGAGGTGCTTGGGTCGAATATTTTGAATGCCGAAACAGCCTTCTGTAGGTAGTCGGTGTTCTCACATATTATCCTAGTTATCTGATATACGAAGTCATTGGGCATGTCAGACCTAATTAGCAGTATCGTGAATGTGAATAACGTACGGTAGTCATTGGTTAGGAATTTGTAGGTCTCCTTAGGGAGTTTATCCATTACTAACGCTCCCTTAAATCCTAACGTATTTAATATGAAGTCTATATCCTCATCAGTTAGTTCTATGACCTTAACGTCAGGCATGCGGGCCTCTAACTGCATGTAGCTTGATGAGGGGACTGCGGTAACGTCGAATATTAAGTCGACCTTACCTTCTATGAGGGCTTCAACGGCCTTCACCTCACCTGGGACTAAGAGGCTACCTCCGGAACGCCTTATTACCTCTTCAGTCACGCCATAATGCTCGAGTAACCACCTAAATAGGAAGTCCTCTAACGATGCTGTTGGACCACCGACAGCTAATCTAACGCTATTGCCTTTCTTAATGTGATCAGCTAATTCCTTAATGCTATTGATTGGGAAGTCAGGTCTCTTAGTTATTAACACCATATACCTCTCTGTAGGGCCTAAGACGTACTTAACTTTAGATAAATCTACCTCCTCTCCCCATATCTTAGTAGCTTTAGCTGGGTCCTTTGCAAACGGTATCCACGCTGCATGAGTGAATGCCATCTCAACTTCCCCCTTAGCTATGGCTAGTAAGTTAGCGGCGCTTGCACCAGGTTGAACACTTATCTTAACTCCTAACTCCTTCTCGATGAAACTAGCAATCGCACCACCTAACACATAGCCTGGAGTGCCAACGGAATAAGTACGGAACACTACCTCCTTAGGCCAGTATGGTGGTGGTGTTGGCGGTGGCGGCGTTACCGTACGTGTTGGAGTGGGTGTTAGGATAGCAGTTGGGGTCGCAGTGATAGTAGTAGTTGTAGTTGATGTAACTGTAGTAGTTACTACTGAAGGAGCTACAGTAACAGTGGACGTAACTACCTTAGGCGGCACGACAGCGCTACCTGCGAAGTAACCAACAACACCAGCAACAATGATTAAGACAACTAACACACCTAATAATATAGTAGGAGGTTTAGCTGATGTCATTTAACATACCCTACGTTTTTTACGTAGTCATCATTTAAATACTTATTGTTTTTATGCGTGCTCCCTTGAGTTGCGTGTTTTAGGCCATTAGGTGTTTTAGGTGTGATCCAGTACGATTTCATGGTTACCAGGATTTAATATTTATCCGTAGCCCTACGACGTACTTATCAGGTTTTCTTCGGATGGGTAGCTAGCTCTTAAGGAATAGCTACTAAGCGCCCCTAAGTTAGTGCACGACCCTTCTAGGATCCTTAATCAATACTATCACAATCCACATGATTAAGGCTATTAGGAGTGCCGAGAGCCCTAGCAATACGTTGTCTAACGAGGCTTCGAGGAATTCGCCGCCCTCGGTTAAGTAGCTGTGTAGGTGGTCTATGAACGCCATTATTGCCGTGCCCCATAGGATTAGGGCTAGGTATTTAAATCCATACGCGTCGTTCCCTGCCTTACTGTACCATAGGGCTGTTGATATAACTGCAGCGTATGCTATTATGAGTAACCACATACTATCGCCGAAAGACTTATTAGGGTGTACTATTTAAGTTTTTTGGTGTACACATGGCATGCTTCCTAGCCCCGACGGCTGCAGCTATAGCTGTATCGATTATTAGGAAGTTGTTTAAGGGGTTTGCTGAGAGGACGAGGTTAGATATCCTTGAGCTAATGCTGTGGGGTGGTGCATTGGTACTTGCGTTCGAGCACCTATGGCATGGTGAGGTAGTTCCATGGCCTCCATTCCTAACGGCTATGAAGTCCCCTGAAGAATGGGCTATAGCCATCAATGAGATTGCCGTGGTAGGTACTTCAATGAATGCCGCAGTCCTAGCCACGTGGGGAGGTATGCTAGTAATTAATAACGTATTAAGGAACATTAGGTTGAGGAAGTTAGGCACAGCCCTCGAGTTGGAGTCAACTAGTAAGGTGGTTAAGTAGGTTCTAGCTCCATCGTCCTCCCTTAACGCAACGTTTTTCACAGATGTTTCCCCGAAGCGTTTCCCCGCTCACGGTGTTTCTAATTGCTTTCAATATTTTATTTCTGTGAGTGGGGTTAGCCCTTGGCTTGGTATCATTAGCTTCGCCCAAAACCCCAGGGGCTCTGTCGAGGGGACGCCATACCCCCATCTGAGGCTGATCTATATTCTCACCGCAGGGCGGGTCATTGAAGCCCCTCAAGGCCTACGAACATTTACAGATATTTAAACCTACCTACACATTCTCTTATTAGGTAATTAGGAATAATTAAGAGTATTCGATATCGTTTAACGAGAGATGGCCTCCTTAACGTCTGCAGGCCTAATTACCTTAAACCATAACTAAGCAGTTTTAATTATGGTTTCTGCTCCAACTACAGCTAAATAGATCATCGTGAAACTCCTTTCCCATGTAGATTCATATGTATGTGAAAAGGCGTTTTCAGGGACTCCCTTAAATCCTCCCTACGCGTATATGCATTGGTGATGTGAAAGTGAGGAGTGGCAGGAAAGTAGCATTAATCGCGATTGTAGCGGCAGTAGTTGCTGTCGTAGTGGCGGTAGCTACCACCTCAATGTACGTTGAGGCTCAGGCGAATAACGGCAGGAAGATTGGTAATGGAGTTGGTGCTAGCTGTCAATGCCAGTACTTACCACTACGTCAAGCATTTAAGTGGGGTTGGGGTAAGGAGTTAGGTTTCGGTAAGGTAGGTAAGGTAATAGCTCCGTTCAAGCCATTGAACGTGGTAGTAAGCGATGACTATAAGAATGCAATCCTAATAGTACTTCAAAATAATGAAACCACTAAGGGGTTGCTTGAGAAGAACTATACGTTAACGTATGTGAAGCCGATATTCAACGCGTACGTCAGCGGTGATGGAACTGTAACCATTAAGGCAACTGAGGCAGTAGCTGTACTAACATTTAAGTCAGATAGTAAAGTAAGTATTGCATACGCTTACGTAGACCTAGTACAGGGGGAGGTAGTGAAGCTAGTTACATTTGAGAAGAACATAGCACCAGCTAAGACAACTACATCAACCCCTGGAACAAGCGCATAAAACCAGCCAAAGTAAACCCAAAACTAAAATTTTTAATTTTAAACTCGATTCTTTATCAAGTACGCTTTATTTATTATTATGGAAGTGATGATACGGTTGTGAGCTGATAGCTGATGAGCCGTGTTTAAGCTGAATCTATTCCTATCGCTACTATAAATACTTAAGGGTCGGTGCGGACTACATTCCACATCATCGACTGTCAATGCAGGTCAGCTTCCTCATCCCACATACTGACCTCCTCCCCGCCCTTTAGGGCGGCCATTTGTTTGCGGCTTACAGCCTTCACCTTCATTGCTGGCGGGGATTACCCACCCTGCTCCGTTCGTCCAGCGGTAGACCGC
>JAGDWE010000004.1:0-22242 GCA_023255965.1 Desulfurococcales archaeon
AGCAATGGCTGCCCTAATCCTTGGTGGAGAAGCCCTTAAAATCCTTGCGAGCTCCTCTTGGCTTGGAACCCGCTCATTTTCTATCGTTGGCGTGGCTGTTGAATTCTTAATTTTAATTCTTCTTGTTAGAGTATATGTTATGGTAGCGAAGCCAAGACTTAATTGCTTTTAAAATTCCTTGAATATAGCCTGGAGACTTTTTCTCCTCCTCAAGTTTAGCAACAAGGTCTTCTAAGGAGTCTTGAAAACCCATCAAATCCCTTCTAGCCCAATCCAACAATCCCTTAGGATCTTTGTTTAGAAGCTCGCATGCCTTACCAAGCCTTCTCAAAGCAACCTCACCAGTGATTGGGCTTCCCCTAGCAAGGTTCTTAAGCCAACGCCTAACCTGCTCATCCTCCAAGAGCCTTTCATACTTCCTTACTTTCTTCATCGATCCTCAGGTATAATAAAGGCGGATCTCCTATTTAAGGATTCGCACTTAGTTAGGAGTGGGCCCGCGGGGACTTGAACCCCGGACCTCCGCCGTGTGAGGGCGGCGTCCTACCAGGCTAGACGACGGGCCCCCGAACTAGTATGACCCTCAACCTTAAAAGTTTTCACAAGCCCTCAATGATTGTTGCCTGAGTAGTGTATTTTAGGCTCGGGAGCAATGTAGGCACTTCAGGGCTAATGAAGTAAGTGAGGGGGGAGATAGTTGATGAGGCCCCTAGCTTCGTCTGAGGAAGGCACGCCCCTGAAGGGGGAGTGAGATAATGGCGTTAAGCTATGAAGGCCTAACCTCTGTACACGTCCTCAAGGTATGGTAGACGTCTTTAAATAGCCTGTAGAGTATCCTGCCCTCCACTTTGGTTAATACCGACCTACATAAGATGTGCCTTAAAGTTACCTCAGCGTTCTCTGGATTCATGCCTACGGCGGTGGCTATTTCCTTTATATATCTAAGTATGTAGTTTATGTACTCCTTACTTATTAATTCACCGTAAACTAGGTTTCGTTTTAGCGGTTTAGATAGCTCATATAGAGTGATGGCTACGGCGTGCGATAGATTTAATACGTTGTAGTCGCTACCTACCTCTATAGTCATAATTAAGTCGCACTTGCTTAACTCACTCCTCGTTAAGCCCACACTCTCACGTCCGAAGACCAAGGTCAGCTCATTTAAATGCCCGGCAAGAATGGATAGGTATGATAGGGTTATTGACTGCCTTAATGGATCTGATTCCTCATTGTATACTGCAGTAGTACATACGGTGAGTTCTGAGTCCTTAAGACACTCATCTAATGAAGCAACCACATTAACGTAATCAACCAACTCAGAGCCGCGTGCAGCAAAATTTAATACCTCAGGATCCCTAACATCGAACTTAGGCCTGACAACACATAGATCCTTTACGCCGAAATTCCTAGCTAACCTAAGTACGAATCCCATATTAATCCTGCCTTCAGGCTCTACAAGGACCAACCTGATCCTCAAAGCAATTACCATGAGAACTTAATTTAATGTAATTAATATTCGTACTGCGACTATCCCGATTCCGAGAATATATTTGCACGGCATTAATCATGCATGAATGCCGAATTTCTCATAAAGCTTCCTTAGGTAACCTACTGCCAATGCCTTCTCAGCGCGTGGAGGAGGTTCCAGGAAGAGATAGTAGCGGTCCTTCCCCTGAATTTCAATTAATATTCTATCGATGATTAACTTCATAGGATCAACTATCTTGGTACGTTGCTGTAGTTCACTAAACGATTCGAACCTCTTTTTCTTCCTCTCGTCGAGTATTAACCACATGGATTTCTTACCTATTCCTGGAAGTAATTCAAGGGAGTGCAACTTAATGGTTATTGGCTCAGCTACGTTAAAGAACTCCACGAATATTCTCTCCTTCTCTGAAATTATTTTCCTTACGGCCTCAGGTAAGTAGCTCTTTGCCACCGAAGTCAGCTCATCATAGAGTACAACACCACCCCAAACGTACTCGACCTTATCCCTTAATTCCTTCCTCGTAAACCCTACGTATACTTTCTCACCTTGGGTTACGTATATGCCCTGCTTAGTATGGAATTCAAGTAATGTGAAGAACTTATCCCCTACTGCCTGAGCTATGGGCTTAATCCTATGTGATGGGTGATGTGTATCGAAGGGATTGCCATTGGGGAGGAAATCAAGCACGTATGCGTACTCCTCCTTAAGAACCCTTCTATCTACTTCCCTCACTTTAGGATTACTCAAAATATGACCCCAATACTAGTTGGTTAGGAACAGCACTTACCAACTATCTCTAAAATCCTATTTAGCAACTCATCATCGGCTGTTTTTTCCTCGAAGTTAAGGAGTGCCCTAACCTCATCAACTGAGTTAGGGCAGTTGTTAACTAACATGACTGCCGTGACCTCCTTTAGACCCAAGTTAGTTAATTCGTTAAGTACAGGCTCGGGTTCCTTACACTTAGATAGTTTAGAAACATATTCAAAGACCCTAGAAACCATATGGCTCACGCTACTACCCTCATAATCCATTAACTTCTTAATCAATTTAGCTACTTCAGAGTAAGTTAGGTGCTTAAACGATAAAACCTTCATGAATATCACTCTAGCCCTGAGTATGAGGCCTTAAATGCTCGGGCATGATGAATAGCTCCTTCCTCTTATTACCTAGGAAGACCTCAACTATATACGCCCTACCACGCATCCCCACTATAGTCCCAATTTTACCGTAATACCTCCTATGTGGGAGCCCAGAATGAATTGCCGGGTTAGGAACTATACATACTCTATCTCCAACCTTATACTCAATCATAAGGCTGCTTAACGGCGGTACAGCCCCCCTCTCCCTTACCTCCTTTCTAAGTAGCGACCTGGTCCTATGCCTTAATCCCTGAGATGCTTTAACCATGGATTCCCAACCTCAATACTCTCTACCTAAAGCTTAGATTTAAGGCATTAATATACTTTAATCCATAATAACATCAAGCAGATCGACCTCAAGAACCTCCAACCCGGTCCCTAAGGTCTTAGCAAAGCTTGGTGAGGTATTACCTTCATCACCACTTACTAATTCCCTGATAAATAATTTACTATCACATTTAATTAGTAACTCTAGGACGTATTCATTAATTAACCTACCCCGCACCGCATATACTTTACCAATCCTAGTAAATTTCTTCCTCATACTCCCTACTCTCCTAATTAATACCTGCTTAACCTCCCTACCACTAAACTCACGTGATAGCAGGTCTACCGCATCATCACTTAATGATTTCTTCGAGAGAGCTAATACCCTGTAAAGCGCTGAATACCTACCCAATTTAATTCCAATGACGTGCTTAGGGGTAACGTACCTATCTATCACTAAATCTACCCATCTATTACTACCCACAAATTTTGATAGGCTTGCAACACTTATCGTCTTATCCTTCATATCCTTTAATTCAATTACTAAAGGTCTTCCGCTACCTAATATCCTAACGTCAACATCCTCACGCCCGGTTAAATGCATTTTATATCTACTAACTCCTAACGAATTGGCTAATGCCTCCACAAGATCCTCAAGCGACAGCATATACTTCCTGCTACCATTACGTGAAACCCACTTCGTCTGAGATATGTAACGCCCTATCTTAACATATCTACATAACACGTAAGTAGGTGTTACCTGGATCTCGGGTTCTAAGGTATTTAAGTCAACCCTTATAATGAGGTCGGGATACTTAAACTCAGGCTCTATATTAAGTAATGCCTTAACCTTCTTACCTAATTCCCTCTTTAACTCCCTTCTAATGCTTTCCCACGAATCTAAATTGAACTCCGTAACAACCTCCAATTCCCTACGCTCCATCTCAGAACCCCTTGGAACGCTAACCACGAAGTTCCTGACCTTAAATCCACTCATCCTACTAAGTATCTTACTGCTTAACTCACTAATTAGAAGGTCTAAATCGCTGGAACAAATATAGCACTTTACTTTATTTACCTTAGTACCTAAGTACTTAAGGTATAGCTGAGGCATGATGCCTACGTTAGGCAACACCTCCCGCAATAACTCAACGTATTTAATGTCCTTAGATATCATGCGGTGAACTTCCATTAATGCAGCCACCTTAATGGCATTACCTCTAACTAGGTTATTGATGCCTAACCCGTACTTAGCAAATAACCTACCTAAGCACCTACTACAGAGGGGGTACTTACGAAGCACCTCTATTGCCTTAGTAATTAAGGACGGACATATATCACTTAAGCTCCTAAGTCCTTCACCCCAAATTTACTTAGTAATCCCTTCTTCCTTCTTAAATCCTTCATTAAACGCCTTAACTGCTCGTAGTACCTCAGTAGCTCCTCAACGTCGCTCACTGAAGTGCCTGAGCCCAAGGCAATCCTCCTCATCCTACGTCTATCAATTATTGATGGATCATCTAATTCCTCATAGGTCATGGAATTAATGATGCTGATCCACTTATCTATCTTATCCTCAGATGATTTGATCATATCGTCAGAAACTGATGCCATAAACGATAAACCAGGAATTAATTCAAATACCTTCTTAAGCGGCCCTAACTTCTTTATCGACTGTAATTGAAGGTAGATATCCCTAAGGGATATCTTCCCTGAGGCCATGATCCTCTCTAATCTTCTCTCTATTTCCTCCCTCTCTTCTAAAGCCTCGAACTTCTTAAGCAACGACTCCAGATCGCCTAACCCAAGCAATCTACTGACGAACTTCTTAGGATCGAATGCCTCGATATCCTCTAATCTCTCACCATCACATACGAACTTTATTCTAGCATTAGTAGCAGCTATAGCTGATAGCGCTCCTCCGCCCTTAGCCGTGCCGTCTAATTTAGTAACAATTATCGACCCTATTGGGGTATATTCATGGAACCTCTTAGCAAGATCGTACGCCTTCTGGCCTATATAGGCATCTATAACTAACAATATCTCATCAGGCCTTATAGCCTCCGCCAACTGCCTCATCTCATCTAGGAGCTTTTCCTCACTTCCATATCCATGCCTACCGGCGGTATCTATTATAATTACGTTACATTTAAATTCATTGACTAACTTCCCAACCCCTTGAACAGCTATTGAGACCGGGTCGCTACTGTTTTTATCGCCAAAGAATGGGACCCCTATCGAATTGGCTATCTGCATTAGTTGCTCATATGCTGCAGGTCTATAGGTATCGGTAGTTATTAGCCCGGGCCTGTAACCCAATTTCTTATATAGGAGCGCTAACTTGCCTGCTGTAGTGGTTTTCCCTGATCCCTGAATGCCTACTAACATCATTATATAGGGTTGCTTACTCAGTGTTATGCTGGCCTTCCCTTCACTGCCGAATAATTCGATAAGTTTTTCATAGACTATCTTAATGAACCACTCACGCCTCAGGACCCCTGGAGGGGGCTTGGATTTAAATGCCTCCTCACGTATCCTACTAGTTAGCTCGGAAACTATCTTTAAGTTAACGTCTGCCCTGATCAAGGTCTTTTGAAGTTCCCTGAGGAACTCCTCAACACTCCTCTCGTAGGACTCACCGCCCTTTAAAAAAGAAGTTACAAGATCCTTAAGTACTTCAAGGCCTTTCATTAACTACTTAATCCTCATTATCTTTCTCCTACCCATAATTCCCCAGTACTCAACCTCAACGCCTGGAGCTAACTTACTTAGTAAATCCGGCTCAGCCTCGGCTTCGAAGGTCTCAAAAGTCTCTAAATCCATTAACTGCACGGTAACACCTGAGACCGCTATGACCTGAGCACTTCTCTTTTCGATTATTGGCACTTCAACCCTCTGATCAACTGGAGCCACTAACGTCTTCTTATTCCCAGTAAACAACCCTATGGCAACCACATGAGCCTTAGCACTTCCATGCTTTCCCGTCTTAGCCTTACTTACCTCTACAATACGACATGGTTCCCCATCAATGACTATGAAGCTACCCTCTTTTAGGTCGCCTAATTCAGCATACGTGGTACTCATTACTCACATCCTAATACCTATAGATTAGGGAATTTTAAAAATATCTAAGCCTTAATTACGAGGCCATATTTTTATTATTTGGAATTCAACTAATTCATAGGTAGTAATGTGATCACGCATTACATAGTATATTGGCATGCTTAGGGGTTTGAAATAATGTGCGGCATTATAGGTATCGTGCTTAGATACCAGAGGGCGCTTTCAAAGCCCTTGGGTAGCGTCATTAAGGGCTGCCTGAAGAACTTGGAGTATAGGGGATACGACTCCGTAGGATTTGCATTAGCTTCAAGTAATTCATTAGTTATAAGGAAGAGTAAGGGTAAGATCGACGAAGTCGACGTTAAACTGGCTTTCGACGACTTCGATGGAATATGCGGCGTAGGCCATACTCGTTGGGCAACTCATGGAAAGCCTAGCGACATAAATGCCCACCCACTAACTGATTGCAGTAAGAGGATCGTAGTAGTTCATAACGGCATCATAGAGAACTACCTTGAGTTAAAGGAGGAGCTAATTAGAAGAGGCCATAGATTTGAAAGCGAGACGGATACTGAGGTAGTTCCACACCTTATCGAGGAATTTAAGAAGCTAGGTATGAACTCGTACGATGCGTTTAAGAAGGCCGCATCCCTGCTTAGGGGCACTTACGCATTAGCTGTCATTGATACCGATGAGCCGGGCAGGATTTACTTTGCCCGTAATACTTCGCCGTTAGTCATAGGTATTAGGGATGATGCCACATTCCTTGCCAGCGATATACCTGCGTTCATTGATTACACACGTAAGGTGATAGTTATCCAGGATGACGAAGTAGGTTATATATCGGGTAGCGACGTACGTATCGAGAAATTAGTAAGTAAATCGTATGAGGTGGACTTAACCCCACCTATCTGTGAGTTGGTTGATTATTCATCAAGGATAAGGCATATCGACTGGACCCCTGAAATGGCTAAGAAGGGCGGCTACCCTCACTTCATGCTTAAGGAGATACATGAACAACCACAGGCAATAGCAAGTACCTTAAGTTCGCTAGCAAATGAGGTTAAGGACGTACTTAAATTGATTTCTAAGGCTGATAGAGTGCTGATAGTTGGAGCAGGTACGAGCTACCATGCATCATTCGTTGGTAGCATATTATTAAGCGAATTAGCCGAGGTTAAAAGCCATGCAATCATATCATCGGAGATGAAATGGTATTCAAGGAGCGTTGATGAGTGCGATGTAGTTATAGCTGTTAGCCAATCTGGTGAGACCATAGATACATTATTGGCTGTTAGGGAGGCTAGGAGGAGGGGGGCATTAACTATAGCGTTAACTAATGTGATCGATAGCACATTAGCTAGGGAATCGCATCTGACAATTTACACCAGAGCTGGTCCGGAAGTAGGCGTGGCAGCTACTAAGACGTTTAGTGCCCAGGTAGTTGCGCTGACTTACCTAGCCTTAAGCCTAGCTGAGTATAGGTCTACCCTATCTACTAATAAATTAAACGAGTTGAAGAATAGCTTGAGGTCCTTACCCGACTATGTGTCCTCAACCATATCGGCTACCGAGCCTAGGGCTAGGAGCTTAGCTAGCTTAATTAGCTCTAAGCAAAACGCCTACTACTTAGGTAGGGGGTTGGGGTTACCGGTATCTATGGAAGGAGCGTTAAAGCTTAAGGAGGTAGCATATATACATGCTGAGTCCTACCCAGCCGGCGAGAGCAAGCATGGACCTATAGCGTTAGTTGATGAGGGGTTCCCAGTATTCTTCACCATACTAGGGAGCAATGACGGTGAACTGATAATAAGTAATGTTGAGGAGATGAAGGCTAGGGGGGCATTAACCATTGCCGTAATTCCAAGTAATTTAGATAGAATCCATAAATACTTCAACTACGCATTTATCATGCACCCAGTACCCTATGAGGTGGCTCCATCGCTCTACATAATACCTCATCAACTCCTAGCATACTACACAGCCGTTACACTAGGGTATGACCCAGATAAACCTAGAAACCTAGCTAAGACTGTTACTGTGGTGTAGTGGCATGGAGAAGGCGGTGGTTCTAGTCGGTGGAGCAGGTAAGGGGATTAAGCCTATAACCGGCGACATGCCTAAGTCACTAATAAGGGTGGTTGGTAAGCCGGTCATTGAGAGAATACTTGATAGCTTGATAGCATGTAGGTTTAAGGAGGTGATACTAGTATCCGATCAACCTCGGTACTTCGAGGAAGTTACTATTAAGTACGGTCACTTAATTAGCGTTGAGCTAATTAGGCAGGCGGGGAGCGATATACTAGGGGCAATATTATCGGCTAGTGACCTCATTACCGGGGACACGTTATTAGTTTACGGCGATACACTCGTACCTTACGATGCATACGAAACGGTGATTAGTACGTACTATACTTACGGTAAGCCTGTACTCATGGTGATTCCGGAGGAGGACATCAGGCTGTACGGGGCTGTAAAGTTAGGGGACCTCAATAAAGTTGTTGACTTCGTCGAGAAGCCGGCAACTGAAATTAGCGGAGCATATGCTTACGGAGGTATAGCGGTAATCAATAAGGAATTAGTGGAGGTCTTAGAAGAGTCACTAAGTGTTGAGGAGGGGATTAGAAGATTTATATCAAGGAGGTCCTTAATAGCAGCTATCTGGAGCGGTTGGTGGGTTGACATAGGGTTCCCATGGGACGTCCTCAAAGCGAATTATTATATCTTAAGCGAGATAAGGGATGTCAGGATATCGTCTAAAGCATCAATAGCTTCCTCTGCAGTCATCCGCGGGCCGGTACTTATAGATGGTGAGGTCGTAATAGACCACTATGTAGTCCTCAATGGACCACTCTACATAGGGAGTGGATGTGAAGTTAACACGTACTCCATAATAGGTAAGTACAGCTCCTTAGAAGGGAATAACTACGTAGATACGTATTCTGAGGTATTCTGGAGCTCACTTCAACCTAACTCAATTATAGGTAGAAATTCCTATGTATACATGACTGTCGCTGGCAGTAATGCAATTATAGAGAGTAATGTAATTACCTCAACGAGCATTAAGAAGGAATTAATAATGTATGAGAAAGGGTTAACAGTTAGTAGGAACCTAATGAGCTACCTAAGGAGGTCGTTCTACGTTGAGCATGGAAGTAGGGTCAAGGCAGGATCTATAATAGGTTCCGTTAATTAAGTTTATTAAGCTATAATGATCCTCCATATTTGATTCATCAACAATCGGTTTAAGTATATGGCGCCGCGGCCGGGATTTGAACCCGGGTCACGGGCTCTCCGCACTTTAGAGGTCGGTTCGACAGGCCCGCATACTGGGCCGGGCTATACTACCGCGGCATGTGTGGCCGATAGATTTAATTGGTTCAAACTTATAAGTTTTGCGTGCTACTAATATTAGCTTGCGTTCCGCATAATCTAAAATAAATTTATATATTGCTCGAATAATTGCATTAGAGGGTATTTAAGTTGGCATTAGATAACGTTGAACATAGTATTGTAGAACTGTCTAAGTCATTAAGCAATTACATCATTAATTTACGTAGGGAGATACATTCCTATCCTGAACTGAGGTTTGAGGAATTTAGGACAGCAAACCTTATCGAAGGCGAGTTAAGGTCCTTAGGTATAGAGGTTGTTAGAGTTGCAGGCACTGGCGTCGTAGGAATTATTAGGGGCTCAGGCGATAGGGTGGTTGCACTAAGGGCTGATATGGATGCATTACCAATAAATGAAGAAAATGACGTACCTTACAAATCCCGTATTCCAGGCAAAATGCATGCCTGCGGGCATGACGCGCATGTAGCTATGTTATTAGGTGCCGCAAGAGTGTTATCAGAGGTAAAGGAATACATTAAGGGCACCGTTAAACTAATATTCCAGCCAGCTGAGGAGGGGGGAGGAGGGGCTAAGAAATTAGTTGAGGAAGGAGTTATGGATGGCGTTAATGCGATATTCGGCATTCACGTACGGGCTGATCTACCCTCCGGTGTAATAGCTACTAGAAAGGGGCCTATGAATGCCTCGGCAACGACTTTTACCATCAGGATTAAGGGCTTAGGTGGACATGCAGCTCATCCAGAGCTAACTAAGGATCCTACGGTACCTGCAGCAGACATATACAATGCGCTACAGAAAATTGTCTCAAGGAATGTAGATGCGTTTACTCCGATAATAATTTCAACACCTAGGTTTGAGGCAAGTAAGGCAAGTAACGTGATACCGGATGTAGTTGAAATTCACGGGACGCTTAGGGTCTTTGATATGGCCCTACGTGAGAAAATATTAAACAGGATCAAGGAGGTGGTGAAGCACTACTCAGCTGCCTGGGAATGTGAAGGCACTGTAGAAGAGGTAGAAATCGTGTATCCACCAGTGGTAAATACCACTGAACTAGCTGAATTCGTCATGAATGTGGCCAGTAAGTTGGGTCAGACCGCTGAAGCACCCATGAGCATGGGCTCCGAAGATTTCTCATTCTACCTCCAAAGAGCTCCAGGAGCATTCATTATCTTAGGCATAAGGAATGAAAGTAAAGGCATTATATACCCGCATCACCATCCAAGATTCAACGTTGATGAAGATGTGCTATGGAAGGGTACAGCGCTACATGCGTTAATAGCATATAACTACCTTAGAGGTGGATCATAGGTCCCTCGCTTCATAACCAACTAACGAATTGACTCCATCTAAGACGTACCACCAATCTTCAGATTTATTATGTAGAGCGTTAGTGCTACCTCAGCCACAGGACTCACTAGCTGGTTAAAGCCTTTGAAATATACTTGCCTTCCTAGGGCTAATTCATTTTTAGCGAATCCACTATCGCTTCCTGAGAATGCAAGCATCGTATCATCGCTTAATTCTAGATCCTCAAGGAGTAACGAGTCAGGCGATTTACCTACCAAGAATACTTTACTAGGGTTGAATACTTCTATTGCGTCATTTAATGTTGGTAGTATAACTAATGACTTACCTAGCTTATAGGCTAGCTTACTAACTTCTGGAATGCCTGATTGAATTACGCCACCTCCGACCCTAGTTAAGACGAATGCCTTAATTAAGTTGCTAACCTCCGAATTGTAGACCACCTTAGCTATGTCAATGAGTCTTTGTGGACTTGATATATTGTTTATGACTATCACTAGGTGCTTAATCAATTAACCACCGATAATCTGATTAACCCAGGGATTATAAGAATCTTAGCACCTCAGAAGCTATGGCCTTAGAAAGGGTATATGGGACTGCCTCCCCTACCTGGTTATATTGCTCGTCCTTGCCACCTAGAAATACGTGGTCGTCAGGGAAACCCATAAGCCTAGCTTGTTCACGAACCGTTAGGAGCCTGGGCTCGAATGGGTGTATGAATCTGGAGGAACCAAGAACCGTTGGTGCTAGGTCATAAGGATTCAATTTAACCATATTAGGAAGTAACCTACTGCCAGAACCCTCATACAGTATTAGGCTAGATCCCCATTTAAGCCTAGCAGCCCTCCTTAATTTCCTAGGACTTAGCCTTGGAGGTGGGTCGTGGTTAGGTATTATAGCGTCCTCAGAAGGTTCAGGCAAGTCCTTAATAGCATCTATTACCTTTACTTTAACCCCTGCCTTAGGGGGGTTTAAGGGGATATTAGATATAAATACCCTAGTCCTCCTAGACGGGTTCCCATATTCCTCAGCTCTAAGTACGTTAAAGTAAACCTCATATCCCACGGACTTAAATTCCTTAGTAATCGCATCCTTTAATCCGTCATCAAGTATTGCCGGCACGTTCTCCATTACGAACACCTTGGGTGAGAGGCAGCCAACTAACTCTATGAAGTTAAGTACTAGGGAACCTATTGGATCCCTATACAACCTGTCTAAGGGCTCCTTAAACCTTCTTGGATTAGCGGCGGTGAAGGGCTCACATGGAGGGCTGCCTATAACTACATCAACGCTTGATGGGCTAATTAAGTAATTAATGTCATCGCATGATAGATCCCTTATATCCTCGCAGAGGACCGTAGCTGACGGTATATTGGTCTTATAAGTCCTCACAGCAGCCCTATTATTATCTACGGCTAACGCTATGTGGAAGCCCGAGTCGAGAAAGCCCCTACCATACCCGCCAGCACCGCAGAATAAATCAACTACTAACGGCTTTCTCCTCACTCATTATTTCCTCACGGAGCTTGTTAATTAACTTCCTCAGCTTATCCTTAATTAAATGGTTATCAACATATTCAAGTCCAGAACCACATTTAGGGCATCTAAAATCGTTTTCCAATGCCTCATCAAAACTCATTCTAAATCCGTCTACTGGACACACGTAAAAGGATGTGCTTTCCTCCATCCTTAATCTATCCTCCAACTTCCTGAGTACTGCCTTCTTCCTCTGGAGTAGTAGCTGATTTATGTGATCTACATCAGCCCTCCAGTAATATATGAATTTACCTTCGGTCTCCTCCCGTATCCTCTTATAACTTACTACACCTAGCGACTGTAATTCATATAGTGCTTTCCTCACATCATTTACGCTCATACCCAACTTACTCGCTAGCTCCTCATCAATTAATTCCCTACCACTGCTCATTAACTTATTAAAGACCTCCCTACATACCTCTCCGCAGAATAGCTCGATGAAATTCAATAGCTCCTTCTCATTATTGTCCATGACGTATCACCACCTTCCCCTTCTTACTAGGCACTATACGTATCTTAGCATCAGGGTAAATAAAATGTAGTTCCCTTCCTTCAAATAGCCTATCAAGAAACACCGCTAAGGCAGCTACCTCCGAATGGGGTTGATGGCCGATCGCTATATTGTAATCCGCTAGCTCATATATTATTCTAGGTACCTTCTCAGCGCCGACGACAACTAGTAGATCACAGTTTAAGGCCCTTAATTCATTAATTACGTCATCTACGTGGACTCCATACATGGTTAAGTGAACAACTAAGCCGCCATCGTCTTTCCATTCACGGATATATTTAAATGGATCCACACCTGAGATCACCTTAAATCCAGAGGAACCCCAAGCACTACATACCTTCTCTACCGATTTAACAACGTTTACATCATGTATTCCTGCAAGTATGAAACCTGAGGCGCCGAACGCCCTAGCCGTAAGTGCTACGTGGGTGGTAATCCTCTTATCCCTCATCGGTCTATGACCTAGCCTAAGTACGTATACCTTCAAGTTAAACACCGTTAAGCAGCTTAACTACGTACTCCTTAAGTAAGTCTAAGTTCAGTCCGTTAAGCGCTGAAATTGGAATGACCTCCCACCTCCATCGATAATTAAATGATAAGTGCTTCCTAACAGCTTCTACCTTATTTGAGATTTCCCTACCTACCAAGTCAACCTTATTTAAGGCAACTAATAACGGCTTACCCATATATCCAATCCTACTTAAAACGTTTAATGAAGACCTTAACTTATCTATGACTACGTTAACGTCCTCGCTAGAGTCGATCATTAATATAGTTAAATCCGATTCCACGATCTCCTCTAACGTAGCGTAGAACGCTTCGATAACCTCAGCGGGGACCTTACGTATAAACCCAACAGTATCTACGAAGATTACCTTAGTACCGTTGATTATGATTCCCTTCGCCTTAGGCGATAAGGTAGTGAACATGGAGTTGCTTACCGGCTTACGCTCATTTGTTAATATGTTAAAAAGCGTTGTTTTACCGGCGTTAGTATAACCGGCTATAGCCACCTGAGGGTACCCATAGCTAGACCTTTTAACTCTCTCTAAACGCCTATGCTCTCTCAACCTAATTAATTCTCTCTTAATCCTTGAGTACCTCCTCTTCATGCTATAGTAGTACGCGTCGGTGGCGTAACCACCGGGACCTAGGAAGCCAGGTAACTCCCCTAACTTAGCTCTACGGATCCATTCCTTTATTAGCGGTAATTCATGCATAAGCCTCATCATCTCTATCTGGAGTTTTGCCTCCTTAGAACCCGCATGCAATGCGAAGATCTCTAAGATCAACCCTATCTTATCAACGACATCTATTCTTAGCTCCTTCATTAAATTTATTATCTGCCTTGGTTTTAACTCATCATAGATATATAATTTACCAACATTATACTTACTCACTAGCTCCTTTAATTCACTTAATTTCCCTCTGCTTAAGTAATAATTATTATCAATTGACCTCCTTTTGAGCGGTATTAAATAAATATCGTTAATGCCTATCGTCTTAAGTAGTGCCTCGACCTCATCAACGTCCTCATACGGAGATATAGCTATGACCCTACTCATATCGACAGGGACCTAATCCCTCTTCCTAACGCTAACTATATCACCTAAAGTTAAATTCTTTAAATCCTTATCAACAGCCCTACCCACGGAGACCTCCTCAGCAGGCTCAAGCAACTTTATATTGAGTACTTTCTCAAGCCTCCTAGCCAAGTCTATTGAGGGAACCAACCTACCACTTTCTATACGCTTTATTACATTTTCACTCTCCTTAACTGCTTCAGCTAGGGCTTTCTGAGTCCATCCTAAGGCCTCCCTAGCCTTCCTAACCCTAACCGCGAAGTCCTCAACAACTTCGTATTCCTCACGTACTGGCGGCCTCTCCGCCTTAGGTTTAGCTAAATTAGCAGGCCTAACTCTAGCACTACTCGTCGATCCGCCTAGGGGCTCCTGGGCTTTAAGGTTCTTAACGGCCTTAGAGTAGCAGATCGGGCATAGTGTAAGCCTAGCTCCCTCAATAAACACCACCTTCGCCATCCTCCTTTCAACAACCCTACCGCACATCTCGCAATATGTTGTACTACTCGACAGCACATCCACCCTAAGATATAGTACTCTAATGAGCCTTAAAATACTATTAAGAGTTCATAGTATTTAAATAGCTTTTATCTTCGTGTGGACTTCTATAATATCTCCATCCATTAACTCATGATCTAGTCCTACCCTCTCGCCTGGGTACTTAGCTGATGGCCCCCAAATCCTTGCGTACTTAAAGTACTTAAGCAATTCTTCACGTAGATGCCTTATGGCCTCAGAAACGGTAGCCCCTTTCCTCAGTATTAAGGGCTTAGGGGATGGCGATCGCGCATTAGGTTCCTTAGCATATACCCTGATGATTCCTGTCAACCTAAATATATGCTTAGGTATCTCATCTAGGCCTATACCGTATTTAGCTGATGCTATGATAGCTGGTATTGTAGGATATTTAGATGCATGCTTAATGAATTCGCTAATTACTTCATTGTCCACTAAGTCGCACTTATTACCGACGATCATCGTCGGCTTATAGGTGTTGTTTTCGAATATGCTTTCTTCTACGTCATCCATCGTTGCCTCGCCATAGACCTTAACTACGGCATGAAATATCCTGTACGACTCAAGCAACTTTCTAACATCATCTGCAGTGCAGTTAACTAGCTTACCGTAGTTGATGATCCTAATTCCTTGATACGCCTTAGACCTCTCAATAATTACGTATCCTCTAGGTTGGTAGGGGTATATGCCTGACTCAGTTAATTCGCTTATTATAGTATCCAGCTGATCTATAGGGTTATTGCTTAGATCTATAACCAACATTAGCGCATCAGCATTCCTAGCAATCCCTAACACTCTAGAAGCCCACCATACAGACCCGCTGGAAAATCCCTTAACAACCGCAGGCACCTCAATTAATTGGAACTGTATATCCTCATACCTAACCATACCCTGTACGGGAAACTTCGTAGTGAACGGCGTCTCGCCTATTAATGGCTTTGCATTACTTAACCTACTTAGTAGAGTGCTCTTCCCACTTAGGCTCATGCCTAACATGACTACTTGTGCTGCCCCTTCCTTCTCAATAAAGAAGGATGGACCCCCACCCCCGATCCTCCTTGACTTCCTCTCCTCAATCTCCTCTCTAAGCTCGGCCATACGTCTCTTAATCCAGTAAACGAGGTTCTCAGTACCTTTATGCTTTGGAACGGCTGATAGGAATTCCTGAAGCGCCCTTAATTTCTCTTCAGGAGTCTTGGCGTCAGAGTATTTAGCCCATTTAGCCCTAGCTTCGGCAGGTAAATTCGTTACCATAATACTCCAAACCCTCTAAGTTAAATACCCTAATAAAATTAAGTGCGTGACTTCCTAATGAAGTAAGTTAGGTCCCTGCTGTAACTGTTCAACCTCCTAATAGTTTTCCAACTCCTCCTAACTATCGGCGGCAGTTGAGATCCATTCGCAATTAGTCCTTCAATCCATTTGATAGTCTTGGGATCCGATGGATAGCCACTTCCGAAGTCACCGTAGATCGTCCTCAAGTAGTGTATGTACGAATCCCTTAAAACCTTAGCTACAATGCTGGCAGCAGCTACTACCACGTACTTCCTGTCCGCATTAAACTCAACTACTAAATCAATGCTATTACCTATTAACGGCTTCACAGTCTTAATCAGTCTACGTCCACATGACGGGGAATCAACATATATAGCTGATGGCTTGATGCCTAATTTCAATATCGTCTTAATGCATGATTTAACAGCCTCAATAAATAAGTTATTTATATTGCTCGAGTCTATGCGCTCGGGTTGATATCTCCTAACGTAAATAAAGTAGGAGACGTCGACTATAACATTAAATAATCTGTACCTAGAGGGGGGAGTTAACAACTTACTGTCCTTAACACCGCACGTGATTAGCTTATCACATACGTTGCTATCTAGTGCGACCCCAGCGACAAACATGTCGCCTATTAAAGGTCCTCTACCGGCTTCATCAATACCTATGATGATCAATTTACTACCTAATGGTTAATTTTGTGAGGACTTAATTAACCTTATCAAATTATCAGAGCTTTGGCCCTACATCATCATCTCAGATACTTAAATTCATCACAACGATCTGATTCCAGAGCTAATTGAACTAATATCAATATTTATTTTTACCTCACAGCGCATTACTTAATCCATAGATCTACACTACGTCTTCTCTTGAGTTCGTGAATGGATCTATCCAAGTATCTGTACACGGTTGAGTGCTGCCTACCTTGAATTAGCATCTCTATGGCCTCCCTAGCTATGTTTGCATATTCGTAATCACCTATTATACCTATGTAGTCGTCATGCACCGATATATACGTACCTGTCATTTCCTCGATATTTCTCCTAACTTTACCTCCCTCGCCTATTATCCTACCCTTAACCCTAGTTAAGTGATTTGATGCATCACCGACTATTTCCTTTAAATTAATGATGATGAGTACTTGATCCTCATTCAACAGCCTCCATACGCGATCTAATGGAAAGCCTATGGATATCGCCTTAAGTATTTCCTGAGCCTTAATGACGCTTGTTACTGGGGCTTTACTGGATGCCGGCTCTATGACCGCATAACCGTTAATGCTATCCACGCTGATCTTAGTTTGAGTCCTGTTCTCTATCTCCTTAAGTACCCTACCGCCATCATTCATTAAGATCTCTAGCTTATCTAATGGTATGTTGACATATACCTTAAAAATTCCTGGAACTACCTGCTCTCTCCTATCGCTTCCCACAACGCTACACCTACCAATATTGCTTGGCTGTAAACATTAATTAGCTTTCAATAAAATTAACGCAATGCTGTGATAACTCAATTACTCCATGAGGTCCTCCAGCGACCCCTTACCAGTAATATAGTTAAGCATGCTTTCTAGCGACGGCGTATTAACACCTAGTCCATTAAAATACCTAATTAAGTTACTTACATCACGAATTAGTAAGTCATACGCATTTGGATGCGATATCTTAACCGCCTGACTTACGTCGATAATGTAAGGCTTACCATTATATAGCATCACATTATATTCACTTAAATCTCCATGGACTAAACCAGCGTATAAATACATCCTCCTAATGTCGTCTACTAAGTGCTTAAATACGTACCTAAGCTCCTCGACATCTAACTCTACCTCCTTAAGAAGCGGGGCCCTCACACCATCAATACCAAGGAATTCCATAACTAATATGTTCTCATATTGAGCTATAGGTCTGGGGACCGTAATGCCCGCATCATACATTAACCTAAGGTTTCTAAATTCCTTACTGGCCCACATAATAACTAACTTCCTAGTTGACTTAGGTATTTTCTTAAATCTAGGATCCCCCATTATGTACTTGACCATGCTCTTCCTAAACTCGGCTGTAGATGTTAAGTATATCTTAACGGCTATGTCTTCATTATTAAATGACTTACCCCAATAAACCCTTGACTCTTTACCAGCGCTAATAACTCCCTTAAGCTCATATATTACCTTCCTCCTACATAGCTCGAGAACCGCCGATACCGTGGCTGAGTTAAAGACCTCCTCAACGGTCTTAAATAGGTCCTCATCCACTTCCCTACGTTGCTTACCTGTAATCCTATAATATTCATCTAGTATACGCTCTACGTCATCACGACTTACTATGAGGATCCCTCAAGCAACTCCTTACTAAGAAGGCCAAGCTCGATTAGCTTCTTACGTTCATCCCTTTCATACCGGTACAGTATATCTCCTCTATCATTTTGGAACTCCCAAATACCTACTAAGACAGCGTCCTTAACATTGATCCATACTTTCTTCCTTAACTTACCTGGAATCCTACACACCCTCTCAACTCCATCCATGCATAGGGTTTTAACGTAGTTAGCTCCAATGATATCTATTACAACACATATTACCTCACCCTCAGCTGGGACTAATAATTCCTTTGATCCCGACTCCTTGCTCTTCTTAGGCATGCTACTCACTCCTAGTACTGATCATATATGCATTGCCCCCGTATATTAATAACTTAACTTTAGAGCCCACGCCGACTTTATCAGTAAGCGGTAATTCAAATACTAGGCCTCTCCCTAAGTCCTTGACGACGACCTTATCATTAACTAAATTAACGACCTTGGCGTTAAGTAATTCGTAGGAATTTCTATTCAGTAGTTTAACCTCATCTAAACTCATTCTAGGTATATGAAGCTTCACCAGCTCACCTGAAGTCAACAACTTGAACTTAACGACCTCCCCTCCTAGGCTGTGAACTATAGCGGGGCTGCCCTTAAATAGTACTATATCACACGGCATTAGACCTAATAGTCTAGTTGATATAGTTAATTTAGAGCGCTTCCTGCCGCTCGAGAACCCAGCATCCATCCATGAACTCGTCGTATACCCTCCATAAGTACTTACCAAGCTACTTGATAACTTCCTTGCCATCCCTTGATTAATTACCTTAACGTCTATGCCCTCCCTAAGCAACTCTACACCGGAAATATATCTAGAGAATAGATTCGAATTCAATATATTATTAAGTATGTGATCCTTAAATATGTCCCTAAATTCGAATATGGATCTAATCTGGACTAGAGCCTCGAAGTAATTGCCCTTAATCTTAATGCATTGAGGGCAGAGTACTTTACCTACAGATAACTTAATTATGAAGTCGCTCTCAACCGTAGTCCTGCCTAATGAACCCCTAACACGTGCTACTACTGTGCCACCTTCAATACCAGCCTCCACGCTAACGTTCCTTACATCCCTATGTACGACCATAGAGCTTGCTATGATCTTTCTCACGTAGTCCTCGATCGGAATATCTGAAACCCACTTATTACCTACCTTGATAGAACCGCATAGGCTACATGTAGTTATCTTGATCTCTTTAGGCAGGGTAAATACCTTACCCTCGTGTAGTAAGCAATTAGGGCATAGTCCGTCAATAACTTCTGGAACTTCAGCACCGCACCTAACGCAGAACTTCCTCAATAAATCCCCCTACATTAACTTAACTTAATTATGTATGCGTAGGGTATCTCACTAATCCTTGATACCGCATCCGGATGTATATAACCAGCCTCTAACGCCTTACTAACTATATTACTACCTACTAGGATGGCTGATGACGCATTATTAAGTAATTGAATTGAGTCCTCTATAAGCATTTTAGAGCCGCCGAAGAACTCCCTACTAACATCTAATATTACATCACCTTCCTTAAATACGGATCCGAGCAATTCCTCATCGCAGATAGCTATTATTAAGTCATCACTACGACCATATATCTTCACATATACGTACATTAAAAACACCTAAACCGGTTTAACAGGGGCTTCAGCACCACATGCCAGGCACGATATTATCCACACCCTACCCTGCTTCCTTAGGACGGTATCGAAGGAGCCGCACGTACCACATTTAACGTACGTAATTAGAAACCTATTAAATAATGTATTCAATGTCTGGGATGATACCCTACTATATATTATTAAGTTAGCGTTGTTATCTAGCGAGCCCCTGGCGGCTAATTCCTTAAGTAGGTACCTCATTACTACCCTAGGCTCCCTCCTAATCCTCTCACAAACAGACTTAAAGTTCTTGACATGCGTTTGAAGCCCTACGTGAACTACTTCCATTTGAGGTAGCTCTATTGGCTGACTACGCGTTTTAGATGGCAACATATTATATAGTCTATTAAGCAGGTATTCATAGCTAAGTACATCGGCCATTATTACCACCTGAGTTAAGTATCTATTCCTAAGCTTTTAAATTCATAGATAATACTCATTATTCAGGGTAATATGAAGGTATATATAGAGACCTACGGATGTGCGTTAAATAAGGCCGATGCATCGTTAATGAAGTCCTTATTAGTTAGTGCTGGACATGAATTAGTTAAATCCATAGGCGATGCCGACGTAGTCGTAATTAATACGTGTACTGTAAGGAAGGATACTGAGGATAGAGTATTAAGGAGGTTGAGGAACTTAAAATCGGTTCTATATAATAAGAAACTGATCATCACTGGATGTATGGTTAGCACCCAACCATATACGTTAAAGCAGGTAGCTCCAGAAGCATCACTACTATCACCTCAAAACATAACTAAGATTGTCGAGGTAGTAGAGAATGAAGGTATTGTAAACTATATTTTAGGTGTGAGAGATACCTCAGTACTCCCATGCAATGTCGAGGAGGCGATAGCAACCATACCTATAGCTGAGGGGTGCTTAGGTGATTGCTCATATTGTATAGTTAAGTTAGCACGTAGGAGGTTGATTAGCTATAGACCGGCGTTAATAGTAGATGCGGTTAGGAAGGCCGTTAATGATGGGGCTGTGGAGGTCGAGTTAACGGCTCAAGATACTGCATCATATGGTAGGGATTTGGGCTACATCAACATGCCAAGGTTAGTTAGAATGATAGTAGATGAGGTTAGCGGTGACTACATGATTAGGATCGGCATGGCCGACCCAGATACCTTAACGCCGATATTAGACGAGTTTATTGAGGTCCTAAGGGAGCCAAATGTATTCAAGTATGTCCACATACCGCTACAGAGCGGCGATGATGAGGTCCTGAAGTTAATGAATAGAAAGTACTCTGTAGACGATTTCGTTCAGTTGGTTAAGGAGCTAAGGAGAAAGATACCTGAGGTCTCAATAGCAACCGACATCATAGTAGGTCATCCTGGGGAGGATGATGAAGCATTCGAAAATACAGTTAGAGTAGTTAATGAGTTGGCCTTCGATAAAATACATATAGCGCAATACACCTTAAGGCCTAGGACTAAGTCATGCCTACTACCCCAAGTAAGTGAGGCAGTTAAGAAGTTGAGGTCCGTAGAACTAACTAAGGTAGCTGAAGAGGTATGTAGTAAGGTGAATAACGCCTACGTGGGGAGCATAGCAAAGACATTAATAACAACCAAAAATAAGCTTAGGGGATCAACGCTGGGGAGGCTCATTAACTACAAACCGGTTGTAGTTTATGACGCATTAAGTATTCAATCAAAGCACATCTACGTTCATATAGTTAATGCTACCTTCTACGACTTAAGAGCTAAGCCCATAAATTAAGACCCCTTAAGTACCTGATTTAAGTACGCATAAGGAGTCGATCAACGTGTTTAAGGTATTTAATACCGCGTTTATAAAATCTTCCCTTACTATGCCGTCAATTATCAAACTTCTAAATTCACCTACATCAATCAACCTGCATGCACCATTACTGCTTTTAACTAAATCTACACCCAGATCAATATACTTAATAACTCCGTCGGGTAAGACCTCTGGTGGAGCGTTGATGTTGATGTACTCGCCCTTAACTATATTACTTGGTGATATATATGTATGCGTAATCCACCATCTATTCTCACAAACCTTACTTATTATTTTATCACCTACCTCCTTATGAGTGCCTATGCCATCATATACTCCCCTACTCCTTACATCTCTCTCTACCTCAATACATACGTCACCTCCATCTAAGTAGGCGGCCCTAACCTTACCACTACCTAAGTTGAT
>JAGDWE010000004.1:22342-33962 GCA_023255965.1 Desulfurococcales archaeon
TCTAATTTCAGGTGCTTAAAGGAAACCTCAAGCTCAGGTAACTTGCTTATCAACCACTCCTTAATGGACCTACTAAGTGCGTCTCTGCCCACCCAAGCCGATAATATGTCGAGTAAATCAACTACGTCACTTAAACCTCCACCAACGCCCTTTAACTGGTGATGATATGGGGTCGTAGGCGCTATTGACGCCCTTACACTGTCGAGATACGCCTTAGAGATGGACGAAGGTATTAACAGAGCTATTGCCTCACCCTCATAAACAACTTCTAACGCCTTACTACTTGCCACGGACTTCTCAACGTTATTTAATAATTCAACTAAGCTACTTAGCTCCTTAAGGACTTCATTTAAGTCCGCCTCATCTACATTACTTCTCCAGTGAATACTATAGCCTCTCCTAATGTAACTTGAGGATAGTGCAACTAACTCTGAAATCCTATTCTTATTCCTTACATGATTGCTGAATGTTAACCTACTACCACGCCCAACTATGGCATAATACCCAACCACCCTTAACCTGCTTGAGAATAAAGGACGCTCACCCCTCCTTAGAGGAACCTTAATGGATGTGACTGGTAGCTCCATGCCCTTAACGCATTCGTTAAGGTCCACGACCTGCGCTGGGCCCACTGGGGTCTCTACTAAGCATTCACCATCCCTCTTATCAATTACATGTGTCTTAAACGTCGAGTAAAGCCCTATGCTGGGTACTAATGTAATCATGTATGGTATTGTACTCGTTAACATATTGACCACGTACCTTACTGCCTTAGGGAAGCCTATCACCAAGATATTTGATGGATCGCTATCATCAGACTTAATTGTTACGTCTGCCGCCTCACCCCTTAAACTATTAATCCCTAGGCGCTTAGCGATGGTCTCACTAACATCAACTAACGTAAGCCCCCTATCATAGAGTATCTTTGAGATCGCGGTCGAATATATGCCTCTAACCCTAACTTTATATACCATTACATTAACCTACTAATCCTTAATAGTTGAAAGTATTGCCATTATATTCCATATCATCGTCCTTGTATGTATAGGCATATTTGGGTCCTGACCTACCTCATCTAAAATGCTAATAGCATTGGCAGCCCTCACACCAGGCGATAACGTCTTATCCTGTAGCATATTCAATGACTCGATGGCAGCCCTCCTTATGTTTCTAGGTACGCTAGCATCACTTACTATCCTATTTAATAACCTCATAGCCTGAACTAACTTAGCTTCGTTAAGTGATTTGATATCCACTTTCGATTCATTACTCATCAGTATCACCCCATTAAACCGTAGATAAATATAAGTACACTAGCTAAATAGTTTTAATGGTAATTAATGATGCCAGATGAAGCTACAGTTAAGAAGATGAGTGAGCTGCTTAGATTAGGAGCTGTAATGATGAGTGAGGCATGCCCTATATGCTCACTGCCTCTATTTAAATTAAGGAGCGGTGAAGTTATCTGCCCAGTCCATGGAAGGGTGCAGATAGTTAAGTCTGATGAAGAGATAATAACTGTAGGCACTCTCGCTGCATTAGATGAGTTAGAGAAATTCGCGGTTAATACTATAAATAGGATGCGTAATGAGTTGGAGAACGGAGGCTTAAGTATGGATTTAGATTCTGTAAGGACCTTAAGCATGTGGTTAGACATACTTGAGAGGGTTAGGAGGCTTAAGCTAATCATCGAACGTAGTAGGAGTTGAGCTCCTCCCCTTCTTAAGGGGCGATGGTCCCCTTTACTGTCACAGAGCGCTATTTTATAGGGCCTTCATCCACACCTCAAAGAGATTGCGCTTTTAGTTGTAAATTAGCTAGGCCTTGACATACTTAATGATCAGGTTAAACACTTCATCTAATACTGAATTAAGATCCCTCATGGCATCTACAAGTATTAATTCGCCTCTTCTCACTAACTCCAGGTATATTTCCCTAGCCCTCTTAATTAATTCTAGGTTAGATTCTAACTCCTTAACCCTAGTTGCAGAGTGCTTCTTCCTCATCAACCCTACGTCAGGTTCTACGTCAAGGTATATAGCTAACTTAGGCCTTAAAACGTATCTATTGACGCTTAATATCCAGTTAATATCCGCTCCTTGAGCTCCTTGATACGCTATCGATGAGTAGTAGTACCTATCGCTGATGACCACGTATCCTGAGTTCAAGTACGGAATTACCTCTTTTTTAATATGGTAGTACCTATCTAGGGCCATAATGAGCGTCTGAAGTATTGGATCTAAATCCCCCCAGTAAGCAGTGATGAAATCAGCTGAGAACTTATAGAACGGCTCGTAGGTGTATATCGATTTAATACCTAACCCATTTAACCTCCTAGTTAATTCCTTAGCTACGGTTGTCTTACCCGCGCCGTCGATTCCCTCAATAACTATGAATGAGCCTTCACTCAATGATTAAAACCCTCGAATTACTTAGTAGCTTACCTAGACATTCCCTACCGTTACAGTGTTTTTCAACGTAGTTGATTAAGTTACTCCAATCATTGGCTAGAGCTAGGGGGATGCTCGAGATCACGCATCCAGCAATTAACAGTGGATCTAAGTCCTTGACGATCATCGCATTAGGGGCTAAGGACTTCTTGGATAATCCATATATAACGTAAGGACCTACGGTACTGCCCCTACTGCCCGGGAATATGAGTATCTTCCCCTTCAGTGGGCCGTAGCCTGAGAGGGCTCCGCTATCTAGGTCTATATCCCCTAGGAACGAAATATACTTATTTACGATGGCTATAACGCCTTCAGCATCACCTGGCACTAAGGGCTTAACTTTGAACTCCACCTAAAATCCCTCGATACCGCGTCCTAGGAAGTACCAACGTACTAGCTCATCCAATTCTACGGTAACTACCGGTAACTTACTTAACCTGCTCACGTAATTGCATGCCTTAATGGAGTCTGTTACCATGTAATTAATCCCAAGCCTATCTATCCTAGAGACAATAGCACATCCATCGCTTATCACCTTAACATTATACCTGGACAATTTACCTAGCATATTTACGACATCTCTATCTAGAAATGACTTATGCGTAGTTATCCATAACTCCCTATCATTAAAAGGCGTGTAACCACCCACTTTACTAGCCATGACAGCTAATTTCATTAAAACGGTTTTTAACTCACGGTAGCTTAGATGAGGACATCCGATGAGATACAAACCCCTGCCTCCACTTAACTCCCTCCTAAGACCGTCCATGTATTTCTTTAAGTCATTATAGGTGACCATTAACCTCTCCTTAAAGTCCCCATCAGCAAATAACTCCCTATAATCCGGGGTCACAGGCTCAATGACGGTCATCGCCGTATTTGATGAAGTTCCAATGGAGGATAGGAATGCCTTTAATTCATAATTATTACTAAATTTAATGCCCCTTACGTAAGGTATCCTATTACCAATTAAGTCGCCGATCATTAGGCCTAGAAAAGACTTCTCAACAGGACTCTGAGGGGATTCAACATCAATGAGCACCTCAGGTATCCTGCCGTCTTTTAGGTGAACACCTGACTTATAAGTCCTGCCTACTAATGCAGCAAGCAGTGCTAGCGGTCCTCCCTCCTTATTGCTACGTGAACCCAGCACACTATTAGAATATAATACAGCATTACTTTCGGCCCAAGCTAAATGCTCTCCATACCTAGGCGGCCTGACATTGTATGGTACGCATGTATAGAATGAAACTCCTAACCTATTAAGCGCTTCAATAATTGCTAACTGCTTATTAATGACTTCATCGCTATGCCTAACACCTAGGAAGTCATCTAAGACCATGTGTGGGTTAGCCGAGGTAAATACCTCCACACGTCCTCCACGTATTAATAAGTCATTAATGAAATTAAGTCCTGCATCACCTATGTTAAAGTACGAAATACCTGATATGTGGGCATGAGTTATTTCGATCGTTTCCTGAGCACCTAATGCCTCGCCTACAGCGACTAATACCTTCATGGCCAGGGCTTTAGCCTCACCTAACTCGCCACTTAGTAATTTTTCCTCAAACTTACTTAGATACATGCTTAAGCCCGCTGTCCTCTCTCGCCCCTTATGTTGGGGCCTTCAATCGTAATTCGTTAGGTCTTCGATATTCATGAGCGCTGCCTAGGGGCGCTGTAGCGTCGATACCTATCTTATCTGTTAAACCGTCGTTAGAGCTTGGATCTAGCGTTGAACCCCGGGCACCTTTAATTATTATCAGGTCCTCAGATGCTTGAACCCTCGTGGCTATAGCCCACTCAACATCAGCTGGGTTATCGGGATCCACATCACCATCAACAACTACCACATGCTTAAGGCTCGGATGCCCTGCAAAAGCCGCTAATATAGCGTTCTTAGCATCTCCATCATCATTTTTATCTATGGAGATAACCGCATGTAGCCAACAACCACTTGATGGGGTCAACCTTACTTTATGTACCTTGGGTACGACTCTCCTAACGCTATCCCATATGGCTGCCTCCCTAGGGAAACCCATGAGTAACTTATGCTCCATGCCACCAGGCAGTATTACGTGAAATAGCCTATCGCCATCTAATGCCGTTAAATACATCGAATTAACTTTAACTATGGGCTGGGGCCTTACCCTGTCATACAGTCCTAATAAGTCGAGGAAGGGCCCCTCGTTAACTAACTCCCTAGTTATGGTGCCCTCCATAACAACTACGGACTCGCACGGCACCGGTAAATCATGTTTAGGGGTTCTACACATCCTTAGATCTCCGCCTAATAACTCCCTAACTAACCCAAGCTCAAATACACCATAAGGAGGTGATGTAGATGCTGCAAGTAGCACCGATGGGTGTACTCCAATAACTACGGCTATCGGCGTATCCCTACCCAACTTGCTATTTAGCATCGTAATCCTATATAAATGCCTTGGAACCAATCTAATAGCCATCCTACTACCATCAAGTAGCATTAACCTATGGATTGATGCATTATACCCCTCCACATCTGGCGTCTTGGCAATGACTATAGATGACGTTAGATACATACCTCCGTCTCCCTTAAAGAACTTGATGAATGGTAGCTTCCTTAAATCACCATCTAATTCAATGAAGTAGTTATTGAATTCGCCTTCAATGAACGATGTCCTGCCACCACCTAATACCCTTAATACCTTAGTATAGGCTTCCTCATCACTTGACGCACCTATGGATCTATATAGCTTACCTCTAGTATTTACTACATTACCGACACAAGGTAATTCGCTTCCTTTAACCTTAAACAACGCCGTAGCCCCCCTTAAGTCAGAGTCTAATAACTTATATGTTGGCTCTAAGTACGGACTTAACTCACCATAGTCCTCGATAAGTTCTTCACCTTTAATTAAGTCGATGAACGACCTTAAAGTAGGCACTTGCTCACCCTACTTACCTCCTCATACTTCTCGTTCAATTTAACCTTACCTAATATTAAACCCCCTATACTACCATTCCATGAGGTTAGGACATATATGTTGCCATCAACGTAATTGACGCTATCAATGATGCCTACGCCTACATCCCTTAGATCGCCATCTAGGATCCCGACAAGCAATCCCCTCTCATCACCTTCATTAATTACGTTTAGCTCTAAGTTATCGCTATATGGGCTTAAATCACATACGCTGGTCCCCCTCCTCAAGACTAAGTTTAGGGTATTGCCGTATATCGATGCGTATAATACGTTATTGCATGCTTCCTGAGGTAATTTAACGTAATTTATTAACTCATTAACATCTAACCTCCTACCGCTTAATAAGCATGAACCAAGCATAACTATATTATTAATAGCTAGCTTAATCCTACGTACATTACTAAGTAGCTTACTGTATGCCTGCTGACGTAGGAACCTCCTATCATCCCTACTACGCTCCCTAACAACCTTAGGTCTGGGCACTAGTACTACCTCGATATTACTTCCCCTTAATGAGTTCCTAATGTATTCATATATCTCATCACTTAATACGTATACATGAGTAGGTCTCATCAACTTAATCATCAACTGCTTTAACTCAAGTGCTGAAGGTCCCGTAACCCAACCATCAGTATTTACTATTAAATCGGAGCCTGAATTAATTAGCTCGCTAACTACTTCCTGGAAGGCCGTTACGTATTGAGTTAGACAGTACTGAGGTGAAGTACATCCTACGAACTTGATCTTAATGGGCTGTAGCTCACGCAGCCATATGAACTTATTAGTTGGCCTCGCTACGCCTATAGTACATGGGATTGCGATATCCTCCTGACCAACATCGGTATCAACTACGTATACCTCCCTGCCCTTACTGATTAATTGATTAGCTATGAACGCCGTTAACGATGTCTTCCCAGATTCCGTGGGTCCTAATATGATTACACGCAGTGGCTTACTGTAGTTCAGCAGCCTACTACATAGATCGAGCCATGCATCTACTACTTCCTCGCCCTCCCTAGGCTCCTCTACGGATCCTCCATCACCTAGGATTACCTTAAGCTCACTACGTTTTACTGCCTTAACTCCGTACGACCTAAACCTGCTGATGATTAGCTTACTAGGAGGAGGGAAGCTCGCACCTGAGATAAGTAGCTCACCGCTTAATACTTCAATGCTAGCAGGTCCTGAAACCCTAACTACCTTACCTTCATCAAGTGATAATGTAATTATCAAGTTGACCCCGGAATGCATCATGATTCAGGGTTATTAATTACTTTTTACTATTGACGAGGCCTCCTTTCGCAGTAAATCCTTCTATAAGCTCCTTAACTAAACTATTAACCAATTCCTCAACCTCCCCCTTAGACTTACCTGATGCGCATACGTATACAGATAGTATGGGACTGCCTAATTCCGTCCCCTTTGGCTGGGTCTTAACGTAGGCTACAGGATACCTCTTAAGTACCTTATTAACTACCTCAGCTGCTGTTGACTCAGGCAGCGCCCTAACCTCGAATTCCTTCTCAACCAACGATATATCAGGACCTACAGACCTCAGCAGGGGCTCTACGTACCCCTCAAACATCGCCTCCATTTCCTTAGGCACTCCTGGTAAGGCGATGATCAACTTATCCTCAACCTCCACATGAATTCCAGGAGCAGTTCCTACGGGATTAGGTATCGCTTTAGCGCCTCTAGGTAGTAGCGCCATCTTCAATCTCTCATTGGTTAGTGGGAGGTTTAACTTAGAGTATTTAGTCTTAATCATCTCTAACGCATCATCATTTAGCACTAGGTCTACGTTAATCGCCTTAGCTATCGCTTCAGCCGTCCTATCATCGTACGTAGGTCCTAGACCCCCGGTGGTTATAATTACCTTAGATCCAGGAAGTACGTACCTTAAAAACCTCGAAATCAATTCAACATCATCAACCAATGATATATTACCTAGTAAGTTATAGCCCAGCAGTACTAACTTCCTACCCAAGTAACTAGCATTAGTGTTCACCACTCTTCCGTGAACTACTTCATTACCTATGGTGAATATCCATGCATTATACTCACTCATCTCAGCACCTTAATAACATATACCAACCTCTGTATTATAGTTAACGTGCCTAGGATTACTACGGCTATGAGTAAGTACTCAGCTATAGTTACGCTAATGAGCAAGGCAATTACCGATATTACCAGGAGCGAAATGACCCTCTCACCCCTCTCTAAGCATCCCACGCCCTCAAGGCTAATGCCTAGTGACTCAGCCCTACATCTAACGTAACTTACTAGAAGCGATACTGATGTAGCTATGAGTATTAAGTACATACTAATTCCTAGGTAATTAAATGAGATTAGGTAAGCAATATCTGAGACTCTATCGCAGAATGAATCTATGAAGCCCCCCAGCATACTAGTCCTTGAAGTAGCGCGGGCTACTGCGCCATCTAACCAGTCGAGAAGTGATGATAGTGCTATTAGTATTGGTATTAGCCATTTAATACCCAAATAACCAGCAGGTACAGTCAGCAATGCCGTAATGACGCCGAGCACTGTTAGCTCGTTTGGAGTGAGCCCTAACCTGCTTAGGGCGGTACCTAACTTCGTGCTTAAGGGCATTAATGCGTTCCTCAACCTGCCTAGCATTACCTCAACCACGTAATTATAGCTTAGGTAGTTAAGTATATTACTAACTACTTCAACTCTATAAATGAATGAGGAGGAATCCGGGAACTGATTAATGATGTGTTAAGCATTTCTGATGCTTAACATATAAACATATTAAATGCGGTTTAAGGTTGCTATAGGGTAAGTAATGAGTCAGGTTAAAAAGTTAATACTCGTTACAGCTGATTACCACCCCCTACATAAGTACTTCATGACGTTAACCGATAGATTAGCTAAGGAGTTAGGGGTCGAGAAGGAAGTTAGGGTAGAGGACTACGTATTCCTCATAGAGCACGGAGATACCGATGAGCTAGGGATGGCTTGGCTCCCTCAATTACTTGCTGAGTTAGATGATGGTAGGATAGTGCTACTGCTATCTAAGGCGCCGTTCGACTCGCAGTTAAGGCCTGACCTAGAGAGAGGATACGAGGAGATAATGTCTAGGATTAAGTCATTAGGTTAGGTGAGTGAAAAACGACAAGTATTCAATACAACAGGAAGGTCCTAGTCCCGTATGTACCTACGCCTGAGGTAGTCATTGAGAGGATGCTTCAGCTAGCTAATACAGGTCCTGAGGACGTGGTCTACGACTTAGGATGCGGTGATGGGAGGATATTATCTATAGCTGTGAGTAAGTTCAACGTTAAGAAGGCAGTAGGGGTTGAGATAAGGGATTATTTAGTTAAGACGGCTCAGTCGAGGATTAGGGAATTGGGTATTGAGGGAAGGGCCGTAGTAATCCATGGGGACTTCTTCGACGTAGATATATCTGAGGCAACAGTAGTCACGCTCTTCTTACTAACCAGCGTTAATAACATGCTTAAGCCTAAATTAGAGAACGAGTTGAGGAAGGGGGCGAGGGTGGTATCACATGAGTTCGAGATAACTGGTTGGACTCCAGTTAAGATTGAAGTATGTAGTGATGGTTATTTAAGGCATAAGATATACCTATACGTAAGGTGATATCTGTGGGCAATAAAGTGCTGGTTATAAACTTCGAGAACGGATCCGTAGTCGAATCTAAGGTAGTTGATGAAGCTATAGATGAGGTCGTTAAGAAGTTATTAATTGACATACTGCCTAAGTGGTCCCCCGAGAACTCAGACTTAATAGTTATGAAGCACGAACACGAGGTGATCCTTAAGCTACCCCTAAGTAAGGAGCTCTATGAATCCATAGCTAAGTTCGGCTTAAGTAGGAGGTCTGAATCTGAGGTGAGTGCTAGGATACCGGTCTACGTAGTAAGCTATGATAATATGTGGGTCGGTGATGAATTAGTTGATAGGAAGTTCTACCTAGTAGCCCCATACGTTAACGAAGACGTTAAGAGGGAAATAGAGTTGCTTGTTAAAGACTTAACAACCCCTGAATCAGAATAATCCTCGGATTATAAGGAGTGATGACTGGCATCCTAAATGATTAGGTGATTGGAGGATCACATGCTGACTTAGATCGGTAAGTTTTATAATTAATTAAGGGAATATTAAACCAGTGGTTAAAGGTTTGGATTTATTCAAGGGAATCTCGCCAGTAATTACGTCAATGATATTAATAGGTGCTGTACTAGTCATAGGCCTTTCATTCATGTCCTATGCAATCCTACTAACAAATATTCAGAGGTCTGAGGTAGTAATACGTAATATACTAGCAGAGGAGGCGTCGAAGGTTATCATGTATTTAGAGAATGACCGTAGAGGGGACTCGAACATAGTAGCATATGTTGGTATAGCTAAATTAATTAATGAGCCGAGCGCTTATTACTTAGCCGTCTTCAAGGCGAATCAGTACGAGCTCGCAGCAAAGAAGTACACCCCAATAGATGCAAATATATCCATCTTCAATTCCTCAACGCCAGGTGGCTATGGGTTCCAGAGAGCCGTTGGAACCCCGGTAAGTTCGTCCAATGTATATACGTTAAGTACGTCGGGGGACTATATGCCGTTGGGTACTGAGTTATCTCTATACGTCTACGAGATACCATACACGCATACAACCTTAATTAAGATCGAGTGCTCTAGCAACGTAGTTGGGGTGGACAATTACTTAGTGATAATGCTATTAGTTAGGATTGACGGTGATTACTATGAATTACTACAGCTAAGTTACAGGGTGTAGCCATGAATCTAAGGCCATTAAAGAGAGGTCAGGCAGAGATCATTGGTGGGTTGATAGTAGTTAGCGTACTACTCATGGTTATAATGCCCTTGATAATTAATTTAATGACCTCCTCAACGGTGGTCTCAACGAGGGTCTTCTCAATAAGGTCCCAATTTGAGATAGATAGGTGGTCGGAGGAGCTACGATTAATTAATGATGGTGGAGTCTATAAGTTAAGTAACGTAGGATCCGTAGACATAGATGTAATTAGGGTATGGTATAGTAATGGAAGCGTGGTACAATTCGGCAATGGAGTTAAGATACCACGAGGCGCTTCAACGCCACTAAGCAACTTTGGCGTAAGCGATTACCAAGACATAGACAGGATAGTCACGGCGAGAGGGAGGGTATTTAAGGTGGAGGAGCTACTACCACCACCACAGGTTGCCCCACAGCAGTGCCCGCCACTAGGGTTAACCTCCGAATCGGTAATAGCTGGCTATAACTTAATGGATCTCCCAAAGAGGCGTAATATCACGATCACAGCAAGCTACTTTGATGGTGATAAGTGGGTGACGGATAACGTGTTCCCAGCATTCTACGTATATTGCGGCGGCAGTGCTCAGTGCGATGGATGGGATCAAGGTTGGTACATATTCAACAATACCATTAGGAATTGGACTAAAATACCTAAAACCGATGAAGCCGGATATGCGGATCTAGACGGCAATTCAGCCTACGAATTAGTATTACTTAAAAAGGAGAAGGAGTACTATTCGGTAGTCTCTGTATCACTTACTGCCACTAGAAGCTACGGTCAGTTTAATATCACCATCGGTAATTTCACCGAGTTAAGTAATCAACCATCATTAATTGCCATCTATCTCAAAGCCTTGATCGCGTTTACGGCTCAGGCTGATGCGTTATCTTCGGTAAAAGTCGTACTCACAAAGTCCGATAATCCTCTCATTAACATCAGTTCATATGCGGTATTATCCTCAGTTAAAGTTCCTGGATCAGATATTAACGTGACCATTTACGAAGGCTATGTGATGCTTCCAGTAACCCAGTTCTATACGTTCTCGAGAATTACTCCAGGCATTTATAACTTATCCGTGATCGTCTCCGTATCTGCACAAGAGAAGACTGGTGTATACTTAGGTATTGAGTATTTAGCGGTTGTTGCATATTGAGGGTTGCCGCCCACCAGAGAGCGGTCTTTGATCGCCTTTCATATTCGTTGATTGCCGCCCCTAGGTTCATTGTGGCACGACCCTAGGCGGGCTACGGGAGCCAGCCCCTCGCGCACCCGGGATCCACTCAAGACCTATAGAGGCTCTGCTTATTCCTTGAGCTCTTATCAACCTTAACTTCCACAGGCTGTTTCTTTGGGAACTAGCTATCCTATGGTTAATGTGGGGTTGCCGTGAAGCCCCTGGCCCTCATC
>JAGDWE010000065.1:0-7008 GCA_023255965.1 Desulfurococcales archaeon
GTAAAATATGTTATCGCTTAAATCTACATACGCTTATTACCCGCTTTTATGGTTCATTAATTTCGGTCATCTATATATTCGCTGGTGCTCATTATCCTGGGGGTTGAGTTGACGTCTGGGGGGTTATTTAATACTGTATTAGTAAGGCTTCCAACCGATGATCTGAGGAGGTGCATATCCACCCATCCCTTACGTGACTATGTTGACTTAAGTCTAGCTGTTAAGCAACATAGGGATTACGTTAGGATCCTTAGGGAGGTAGGCATCGACGTCATAGAGCTTCCACCGCTTCATGGATTTCCAGACGCAGTCTTCATTCAGGATACTGCAGTTGTTGGATTAGTTAGCGGTAAGGCGTTACTCGCTAGATTCGGAGTTGACAGTAGGAGGGGTGAGGAATTAAGTGTTGGAGAGTTCTTAAGCGGTTTGAGGATCAAGGTAGTCCGCACCGAGACACCAGCAACCATAGAGGGAGGTGATGTACTGGTTACTGATGTTGGCATCATGTTCGTAGGTATTACGTCAAGGACTAATACGTTAGGGGTGCAAATGCTTAAACAGGTTTTTAAAGACTATGAAGTCATACCGGTGCCAACTAATAAAGTATTCCACCTGCTATCCGCAGTAAGTTACTTAGGCAATAGAACTGTGGCTATAGTACCGGAGTATGTAGATCCATCAGCCTTTAGTGGATTTAAGTTGATTAGAATACCGTTTGAGGAGGCTTATGCAGCTAACATGCTGTACTTAGGGCATATGAAGGTATTAATACCTGAAGGCCATCCGAGGACGGCTGAGATACTAAGACGTGAAGGATATTCAGTAATTGAGGTAGATGTATCTGAGTTCAGGAAATGCGATGGAGGTGTTACATGCCTGAACTTACCACTATATAATATATAGGGGAAAGCATGAATGGAGCACTTACGTATCAGTGCTGGGAACGTACCTAAGTTCCTAGCTTACCTGTATCACCTTCAACATACCTCCTCCTAGACCTTAGGAAGGGTAGGACCCAAGTAAATATCGCTAGTACTGCGAGCCCAGCCGCTATAGGCCTTGATATAAAGATTGCGGGGTTCATGTCGGACTTAATTAACGTTGTCATGAAGTTGAATTCAACCATAGGTCCTAAGATGATTGCTAGGACTACTGAGGGTATTGGAATTCCAAGCCTCTCCATGAAATATCCCGTCACACCTAACGTCAGCATGATCCATACATCGAACAAGCTATTATTGACTGCGTAAGCACCTATGACGCAGAATACGGCTATTATAGGCACTAATGTATTCCTAGGGACCTTCAATATATTGCTTGAGAGCCTTATGGATAAATACCCAATTAAGAGCATCAATATATTAGCTAATATAAATACTATAAAGAGAGCGATCACTAGAGTTCCCTGCCTCTGAAATAACATTGGGCCCGGCCTCAATCCATGCGCCATTAAAGCACCTAAGGCTATAGCAGTTATCGAGTCGCCAGGAATGCCGAACACCAGTAACGGTATCCAAGCACCACTTAATGCAGCATTATTAGCTGATGTAGCTGCTACAACGCCCTCTAAAGAACCCTTACCGTATTCATTAGGGCTCTTACTAGTCCTCTTAGCAACTCCGTAGGACACCCAGGCAGCTATGTCAGCTCCAGCCCCAGGTAGCGCGCCTATGAATGTACCTATCAGCGCTGACCTAAGGACTACGGATTTAAACTTCCTCAACACCTCCTTAACTAACTCAAAGACCCTTTCAGTCATTGATAGTTTAATTACGTACCTCTCCTTAGGATTAGATATCTGCTTCAGTAATTCAGGGATAGCGAATAAGCCTATCATAGCCGGTATGAAGCTGATACCGCTAAGTAGTTCAAGTCTACCGAACGTATATCTAACGTACCCGTAGACAGGGTCGATACCTATGCAGGCCATCATAAACCCTATTATGACCCCCAAGACGCCTTTTAAGGGATCCTCAGCAGATATGACTATAGCCATGGATAGGCCCCACATGGTTAGCCAGAAGTACTCGACGCTTGAGAAATTAGCTGCGAACTCAGCTAATGTAGGCGCCATGAATATAAGTATTAATGAACCAGTTAAACCGCCTAACATGCTGCAGAATAGGTCAACACCTAATGTAGATACCGGCCTCTTACGCCCTAGCTGATAGGCATCTATTGTTAGGGCTGCCGATGCAGGGGTGCCGGGAATTCTAAGGAGCACCGCAGGTATGTCACCGGCAAATATAGCTACGGCACTCATAGATATGATCATGGCTATGCCTGCTACTGGATCCATAAAGTAAGTAAAGGGCACTAGTAGAGCTGTAGCCATAGTAGCTGTTAGCCCAGGCATAGCTCCAACGAAAACGCCGAATAACTCAGCTAGCAATATGGAGAGGAGTACGTGGGGCTGGAGCACCATCTGAAGTGCTGTAAGTAAATCCACCATCTCACCTATATACTATAGGGCCGAGTATCGGCTCCGGCACGACGACCTTTAACACTATTATGAAGAGTACGTATACAAATAATGTGGTCCCTGAAGCAATGCCTAATGCCTTAATGGGTGAGACGCCGTAGATAACTTGAGCTATGTATAGGAATATAAATGAGGTTAGTAGGAAACCTAAGTAGGGCATAGACGTTATATAGGTAGTGATTATGATTAGGAAGATAACGGCATTCTTTAGGTATGGATTACGTAATGTGACTGTCTTATTAGTTGAGATTATTGAGCCGCTAACTACTCGTTTTCTGAAGTACTTAATCAACATTAAGGAGCCATCAGCTATCGCCGTTATTGAGAGTATAATTGGGAAGAACGAAGGGCCTGGGTAGCCACGTGCTATTAGTATAGGCATGTCGAGGCTTAATAATATAAATAAGAAACCTATAAATAATCCGACAATACCAACTATAAAATCCCTCATTATACCGCCCTTCAAGATTAATGTAGTAAAAATTTAAAAGTTATGTTTAATTTCGCCGATTAAGTCTAGGATGTATAACCGGCAGCCTTAAGTAATTCGCCAACCACCTTAAAGTCGTTTTCCAGGAACTTACCAAATTCATCAGGCGGTAAGTAAGCCATCCCGAAGCCGTTCTTACTCATGAAGTCCTTCCACTGAGGTGAGTCTATGACTTTCTTTAATGCGTCATGCAGGATCTTGACTATGTCATCGGGAGTCCCCTTAGGTACTGCTACACCTCTCCACGTACCGAAGGACCAATTAATGCCTAGTTCCTTTAAAGTAGGCACATTAGGGAAGGCCGGGTTCCTAACGTCATCCATAACGGCTAATGCCTTAACCTTACCTGCGTCTATCAAGGGACCGGCCTCAGGGAGGCTGCATGTACATACATCTACGCCGCCGGCTATTAGATCCTGAAGGCATGGTGCTGCACCAGTGCTGGGCACCCATGGCAATGCGCTGGGATCCACTCCAGCAGTTTTAAGCCACCCAATCCTAGCGATATCCCATACACCGCCCTTGGCTGTCCCTGAGGCCTTAAGCTTGCCCGGATTTGCCTTAATGTAGTTTGTTAATTCTATGGCGTCCTTCCAAGGGGCATCAGCCCTAACTATGATGGCGGCAGCATCCTTATTATATAGAAGCACCGGTTTGAAGTCCTTATATGTTACGTTAGCTAACCCCATCCAGTAGAATGTAGATAACTCGAACGTAATGATACCAACCGTATGACCATCTGGCGGCGCTGTTGCTGCAGCTAAGTGACCAACTGTACCTCCACCTCCAACCCTATTCTCAACTACTGTCTTCCAACCAGTCATATTCTCGAGGAGGGATGCAAGCATTCTTGCAGTCCTATCAGTGCCGCCTCCAGCCGCCCAAGGAACTATGAACGTAATGGGTTTAGATGGATACTTAGGTCCAGTAGTTACTGAGGTGTAATAGTACGCTAGACCTCCTACAACGGCTATTATGATTATAACTAGTAATATTGAGGCTGTCCTAGATATACCCAACGACGTTAAGAGCACCCTATTAATTATATTAGGTAAGTGTTTAATAAATTTTAATAGGAATTAGATTGCAGTTTTTTATCAACCGGCCCTTCCTGCTCAAAAGAGCCCCTCACCTTTAGGGGTTTATAGGTTCCCTACATCTATCGGTGTTTACATACTTCATCTGCGGGCATTCAGTTGCAAATACGTCAGTTAAACCCTGCCCACATCATTCATCAGTGATCGAGGGCTTCATCAATCAATATAATGCTATTTATTAAGGTTATTAAGAGTTAATAGTTGGTGGGCCATTGCCAGAATTCGATAAGGAGGAGTTCCGCAGGCTATTCCCTAAGTTATCTGAGGAAATGTTAGGTAAATCATATGATATTAGGGAGCTATCTAAGGACCCCCTAGCTGGTTATGAACCAAACGTATATGATTTCCTATGTAGGGCTAAGAGCGTTGAGGATGGGTTGAAGGTGATCGATTACCTTGAGAGGAAGGGTGAGTTAAGCCCTGAATTAGCAAGGGAGTTAAGGGATAAGCTAATAAGGCATGGAATTAAAGCTTTTGGAGAGAGGAGGGAATTCGGTTATTACTATAGGTTAGCATCTAATAGGAAGAGGGAGACGCTTAGGAGAGATCAACTAGAAAAGTGAGTCAGCATCTTTAAAAATCATTTTCTAGTTGATGCTATGATCGATGCTAGTGTTATTAAGGCATATGCGATCACTAGCGGGGCTGAAGGCACTTTACTAAATATCACATAGTCCCACATACATGCAAATACAGGCTCAACAGACGCTAGTACTGCTGATGTTGATGCACTTAAGTACTTAGCACCGATGGAGAATAACCTATATGGTATTATGGTGCAGAAAATAGCTAGGTATATGCCTGCAATTAATGAGTTGCCTAGGTGTTTAAACTCTACCCGCCCTAAGGTATAGCATATAATTGAGGCAGGTAGTACGGATACTAACGTATAAGGTATAGCACCTAAAGATACCTCTTTATCGAGACCCTTAATTGAGTAGTACCTAGTTATCGAAATATATACACCATATATTATACCTGAAATTAAACCTGAAGTGATTCCTATAGCAGTTAGTGTTCCATATAGAGTGCTCTCTAACACCATTAACGCTATTGATGCAATTATTAATGATATGCTGATAACCGAGTACTTACTTAGGCGCTCGCCGTACTTTATAGCTATCAACGAACTCCAGAGCGGGGCTGTATAGAGTAAGTATGCTGCAGGTCCTACACCGGCTAGAAGTACTGATATCAAGTACGAGAAGAATAGTGCGCCTAATACGCTACCTGCGATGATAGATGCCTTAGACCTAGACCTAACGAATAGGGCTGAAATTGTTGAGGCAGTAATGGTTCTAATTAATGATACGAGTACTACGTCACCACCGTATAATGAAGCAACACCTATGGTTGACCATAGCATTGACGCAATAACTATGCGGATTCCTGCCCACGTGATGGGCACCACAAGACTTTAATAGTTGGGGTTAATTAATGTAAGGCGGGTTAGAGCATTAAGTTCTGCGTAGCATGTTTGCCTGGAAATCCATTAAGCGGTAGGAGGGTTGCTATAGTGGGGGCAGGCCCTGCTGGATTAACCGCTGCGTGCTTCCTAGCATGTAGTGGTGCGTCGGTGGACTTATATGATAAGCTGCCTGAGGGCGGAGGTTTAATGATGTTTGCAATCCCGGAGGACAGATTGGACCCTAAGGTGGTTAGGCGTGGCGTTTTAGAGTTAAGTGAGAAGTACGGCGTAAACTTCATATACAGGACTAAGGTTGTTAGTGCTAGCAGGGTACGTGATGAAGGTGATGATCTGTCTAGTAACGAGGTAGGGATTGCGGACTTGGTTAAGACTTATGATGCCGTATTAATAGCTACAGGTACTTGGAGATCGAGGAATTTAGGCATACCTGGCGAGGAATTGCGTAATGTATTTAAGGCCTTAGAATTATTATTTAAGATCAAGGCCTATAAGTTAGGGTATATAGGACGTAATGAAGTGCCGGACTTAAGCGGTAGGAGGGTTGCTGTAGTAGGGGCAGGCCTATCAGCTGTAGATGCTGCCTCTGAGGCTGTACGTATGGGCGCTTCAGAGGTGTACTTACTGTATAGGAGGACTATTAAGGAAGCACCTGCTGGTGAGGCTGAGATTAGGAAGTTAATTAACTTAGGTGTTAAGTGGGTTGAGCTAGTTATACCTAGTAGGATATTAGGTAGAGGGGGCTCGGTAAGTGCTATAGAGTTAGTTAAGTGTCGCTTGGGCGAGTTAGATGAAAGCGGTAGACCTAAGCCGGTACCAATACCTGGGAGCGAGTATTCATTAGATGTTGATGTGGTCATTAACAGTATAGGTGAGATAGCTACTCCACCAGTTCGGGACGGTGAGTTAGGTATTAGGTTAAGCAGGGATGGTAGGATAATAATTAACGAATTGCATATGTCAACTGGGAAGGGCATCTTCGCCGCAGGTGATGTAGTGTTAGGTCCATCTAAAATAGGCCGTGCTTTAAAGGATGGATTAGAGGCAGCGAAATCAATAGCCAACTACCTATTAGAGCGTAGTTAACTATATCTTCGCGATAAATTCCTAAATACGAGGAGGAGTATTAACCCGATAGCTGAACCAGCGGTAAGCACTATCATTGAGCACTCATAACTCCTAGTTAGGTCGTAGGATATACTACCTATTAAAGGACCTACTAGCATTGAGGTAGTTGCAGCAGTTAATAGTAGTCCATAATTACTCCCTAAGTACTTAGATCCCCATAATTGACTCGCTACTAATGGGGTTAAGGCGACATTAGTGCCATGTAGCATTCCAATTATAGATGAACCTAAGCACATTAAAGGCAGGCTCCTATAGTATCGAAATAGAGTAATATTTATTGTTGATGCTATATAGCTAATCATTAATACGCTGCATATTCCTAGGTGCTCAGCTAAAGCACCCATTACTATCCTGCTTATAAAATTCATTGCCGAATAAATACTAA
>JAGDWE010000065.1:7108-32223 GCA_023255965.1 Desulfurococcales archaeon
GCTAAAGCACCCATTACTATCCTGCTTATAAAATTCATTGCCGAATAAATACTAATAACCATAGAAGCGCTCATTATATCAACACCTATGTACCCAGTAGTATATGGAGCAAGGTGGGCTGCAGCGAAGCCATCAACCAAACTAGTTAAGAATATCATAAGCCAGGCTACGTAGAATACCTTAGTCCTAAGTACATCCGCAGGGCTATACACCCTACTATCACGTACCTCATATTCAGGCTCCCGTAGCACGAATACTGCTGGGATCATTACTGCTGCAGTAATGGCTGTGACGATTAGAGTTGCCTGCCTCCACCCGTAGGTGGTTATTAGATATGATGTTGCTGGAGCTAATACTAATGTACCGAGGCTATATCCACCTGATGTAATACCGGCTGCAAACCCCCTGCCCTTACTATAGAACCACTTAACACCCAAGCTAACGGCTAATACGTAACCCAACGCATGACCTACACCATAGATAAACGCGTATGACGCGATTAAGGTAAATACGTTAGGAGATAGCGAAGTAATTAGTAATCCAATTACGGATGAAGTAGCTATCAAAGCAAGTAAAGGCCGTAACCCTAACTTAGACTTGACGTAGTCCACGCTCATGAATCCGATTATGTTAGTTATCGTCATTAAGCTAAATGGGAGAACAGCAAGCGATCTTGAAACTTTAAATTCAAGCTCTACGTATGGAACTAGAACCGACCAAACGTGCTTGAACCCCAATACAACGTTGATCAGCGTACATAGGGTTAGGACTGCTATAGGGTAGACCTTAAGCTTCATGCAGTTTCACACATAAATATTATTGAGGTTTAAATAATAAATAAGCTTATTTAAGACGTCATTAAAATCATAATTAGGTGAATGATTGAGTAAACAGGAATTAGCGGTACATGCCATAGCAGTATCCTTACTTATATCCCTAGCTGTAGTAAGTACGTACTACCCACAATACCTTCTACTAACGTTCTTCACCTTCTTAGGCTTCATAACCATCGCCATGTACTCATCCTATAGAGCATCACGTAAGCCCCCGAAGCTGTTTGAGGCAGTAGCTGATGACATATACAGTGGAACTAAATTGTATGAAGTTGACGTAGATGAAGTATCTAGACTGGTCGAGAAGGACTTTGTACTCTACGATGAGATTCGGAGGTATAGCTATAGATCGCTGATAGATGCGTTAGGAGTAAGCGTAGTATTTGGGTGGTACTTCCTATACTTCTACATAATATTACCAAGGCTAACGGTTACGGACTTAACGATGAAGTTCATAGTCTATCTAATAGGTTACGGGGTACCTTACATAGCTTACTTAGGCTTCGATATAATGTCTAAGAGGTCGATCACTCTAACCTACGTCTTAAGAGGTTATGAAATATATGATAGAGGTATTGTCTCACGCGGTCAGTACATAGCTATTAAATTCCCATTAAATGGTTATACCGCTAGGGAGCTCCCAACGAGAAAATGTATTCAACTATCTAAGAAACATGAGGGCTATGTCATAAGGTTCATGCTCTACGCCAAAAATATATCTAAAATCATGGAGATATTAAGGGAATACGGTGACGTAGCCGTGGAAAGTTAGCTATATCCGGTTGGTCTAATAAAATAATATAGAAATCGATCAACGCCGTTGATGATAAATTCATTATTATTTAAATTTTTAAGTTCAGCGATAAATTATTATTGAGGGTTTTGCATGAAGGTGATTAGGTTCTCGGATGCAGCTGAATTCCACCACCCTGAAATGTTTCTCCGACGGGTAAGGATATATGCGACCCCATCACTCACCGGAACTAAGAATATGAGCGTAGGCTTAGCTGTTATGGGTCCAGGCATTAGGGTCCCACTACATAAACACGACTGCGATGAGGCCATGTTCATATTACACGGCGAAGGTAAATTCTTCACTAAGGATAAGGAATTCAGAGTAGAGCCGTATACATTAGTCTACGCACCTGCCGGAGAGGAGCATGGGTTTGAGAACACCTCCACATGCCAGACGCTCGAATTCGTATTCATATACTCGCCGCCTGGTGGTGAGGAACCGATATTCAAGAACTTCATTAAGGTTAAGGACTTCACATACAAGGAATGAGTTACCTTATAAATTAAGGTTATTTTTATTAAATCCCTTCCCTATTATTACATTGGTGTGTAGGTTGAAGATCGCGTACTTTAGGGTAGGTAGCTTCATGGATTGGGGGGTAGTAGTAGGCGAATATATTTGCGATAGGCAGTATTTAAGCAACTTATGCGGTGTTGAAGTACCTAGGGACCCCATTCAATTTCTTTCACGTAGCGAATTAGTAGTTAACGTGTCTAGGGCTTTAGGTAATATTGACTTAAGTTATTGTATTAATTTAAGCTACGTTAAGCTGCTTTCCCCAGTGCCTAGGCCCTCTAAGATGGTATTTGTAGGACTGAATTACTTAGATCACGCTAAGGAGGTCGGCTTAGAGGTTCCTAAGGAGCCAGTAATATTCCTTAAACCACCATCAGCCCTTATAGGACCCAACGACGATATAGTCCTACCTAAGAGATCTAAGAAAGTGGATTACGAAGGTGAATTAGCGGTAATTATAGGTAGGAGGTGTAAGAATGTACGTAGGAATGAGGCATTAAACTACGTAGCTGGGTACATGGTAATGAATGATGTTAGTGCTAGAGATGTTCAGAAAGCACTTGGTCAGTGGGATAAGGCTAAGGGGTTCGATACCTTCGCGCCATGCGGTCCTTGGCTAGCGACTCCGGATGAAGTAGGGGATCCTAATAACTTGAGGATAGTGACTAAAGTTAATGGAGAGATCGTGCAGGACTCAGGGACTTGGAACATGATATTTAAGGTACCGGATTTAATCCAAGATATTAGCGAGGTAATGACTTTAGAGCCGGGGGACATAATATCAACTGGTACCCCAAGCGGTGTAGGTCAGTCAAGGGGTAGATTTCTTAAGCCAGGGGATATAGTAGAGGTGTGCATAGAGAGGATTGGATGTATAAAGAATAAAGTTGTAGAGGAAAGATAAAACTTAACCTTAATTATTTACAAACACTTATTATGGCTTATAAAGTACATTGATGAGTCTTATGAGTATTGGTGGATTAAGAAGGCGGTTCTCAGGATTAAGTGGTTACTCAGTCATAGTAGGGGTTATAGCTAGGATCACCTTAATTATAGGGATCGTATTATTAATCCCAGCGCTAGTCGCTGTCATTTATAATGAATTAAATGAGGCTAAGGCATTCTTTCTGGTGTCAATTATCGTTATTTCATCATCGTACTTAGCATCACGTGTAGTTAAGATACCACAAAACATAACTATACCTGAGGCATTCATAATATCAGGTATTAGCTGGTTGTTAGTGTCGTTTATAGGTGCATTACCTTACTTATTAACGATCAATCTAGCACTACTAGATGCGTACTTCGAGAGCATGTCAGGATTTACAACCACTGGTATGACCATCCTCTCAAACCTCGAGACGCTACCTAAGTCGATTCTTTTCTGGAGGTCATTAACACAGTGGATTGGAGGCTTAGGCATACTTATGATGTTTATAGTTCTAGCCGGGCCTCTCAGCGGAACTAGCATCTTGAGGCTATATATCGTTGAGGCTAGGGAAATCAAGATTAGAGCATCCACATGGATTACTGTTAGGGATATGTGGTTAATTTATATGTTATACACCTTACTAGCTACGATAGTCTTGCTCTTTCTTGGTATGGATCCATTCAACGCCGTAACTCATGCGTTTACAGCATTAGCTACTGGTGGATTCTCTACTAAGGATAGCAGCATAGCTGGGTTTAATAATGTAAATATAGAAGCAGCATTAACGTTTTTTGAGTTTATTGGTGCTACAAACTTCCTAGCTCATTATAGGCTATTTAGGTATGGGGTTAAGGACTTCATTAAATATTATGAAGTAAAGTATTATATAATCTTAATCGCATTAGCATCGCTACTGGTTTCGTGCGATTTAATGTTTAATTATGGCTTGGATGCGCTTAATTCTCTACGGTACTCTGTATTTCAGGTTGTAGCGATAGTAACTACTACCGGATATCAAACAGCAGATATTAGTATTTGGCCGCGATTCTCTAAGACATTACTCCTAATTTTAATGTTCGTAGGAGGACAGCAGTGCTCAACAGGCGGCTCAATTAAGTTAGGTAGATTAGTTATTGCTGCTAAGGTACTTAAAAATCAGATAGAACGTCTTTATTTACCCTCAGCAGTGATTAAGCCCGTGAAAATAAACTCGCATATCATTGATGAGAATGAGGCCATGAAAATACTTGCATATATCTCTATGTACATATTATTGATTATCGTAGGTACGATAGCTTTAATTGCTTTAGGTTATGAGCCATTCTCAGCACTATCGGCTATAGCATCAGCTCAGGGGAACGTAGGGCCTGCATATATATCCCTATATGAATTAGCCCCCGTAGGTAAGGCATTACTCGTATTCCACATGTGGTTAGGTAGGCTTGAGGTGGTGCCGGTAGTAGCATTATTTACGCCGCAGTTATGGAGGTTGGCTAGGAGGCATACAACGGAATCCACGTAATACCATTACCCCTAAATTAATGAATAATAATTAACATTTAATGACATTCTCAGGAACTATTGTCGAGGTATTAAATTAGTAAGATTTATTTATCATCTAAGTCATATAGTAAATGGCGCCAGCCCGCGGTATATCAAGGGTAAGCGCTAACCAACTGATCCTAGGGTAATGCCCTCAGGATCAGGGGTTGGTGCTTATCTAAGATATACCGCGGGGCGAGGCCTTATTTCGGTATTACTTGGGTATGCAGATGATGATGGTATCTATTGAGCATTAGTTATTTAAAGATGATCATTAAGTCATTGGAGGGCGCTGGGCAGTTTAGGTAATGACGCGTTTAGTGAGGATCTATTGATTGAGGTATGTAGTAAGGTCCTTAGCGAGGTTTCCGTCTATGTAGGTAAGAATGTTAAGATAGGTGATATCGAGGTGGATATAATTTCATTGATTCCAGACGTACATGGTGTGTCAGTTCATTTATTTGAGGCTAAAGCTAAGCCTAAATGGAAGCTAATTAAGCAGATATTGAGTAGGTATGATATGGCCGACTATCTGTACGTCGTCCTTCCGTATACGAGCTACTTATGGGCCTCAAGCGCTATCCCTGAATACGTAGGTATAGTATTAATTGATAAGCACTTGAACCCCATTTTAATGAGATTCCCTAAGTGGTTGGGTAACGGTACTAAGTGTTTAAAGTACCTGGCCATGGAGCTCATTTAAGTAGTTAACTACATTACTGCATAAGGTACGTACTATGCTTAAATTTAATTGGCGGCCGATTAAGTAATTATGGTGCAATGGTGGTTTATAGATTATGTGCCTCATGTAGTGATGAGGGCCTACGAAGGGTACTAAGGAGTAGGATATATGTACTTGACTTCGATGGCGTATTAGTACATAGATTTACCCAGTTTATGGATTGGTTGAGTGCTAGGAAGGAATTAGCTAGGGCTATGATTGAGGGAGGCTTTAATGTAGAGGTTATTAGCAGGTACTTGGATCCGTACGACCTAATTAAGCTATGTTACAATGAGCTAGGGCTTCATAAGGACTTTAACTATCTATCTAAAGTCCTAGAGGCGTTCGAGTTAAACGCTTTACCTAAATTAGTTATAGAGCCAACTGCTAAGAAATTCATAGAGACATTAACATCGTTGGGTAAGAGTATTTACATCTCAACATTGCAGTCATCATCAGTAATCGAGTCATTCACCAGGATGATAGATCTACCGCTAAAGGACTTAGTAATACGTGCCAGAGATTCAGGCGGTAGACCTAAACCATATGTCGATCAATTAGCCGAGCTACTTAAGCTTAATGAGTCAATAGTGGTCATCGGCGACTCATGTACAGATGGATTCTTAGCTAGGAATTTAAATGCATCATTCGTAGCTTTAGATACTGATGGATATACCTACCACGAATTATGTTACGTAGGAGCTGTAGCTGTATTTGATGGGTTAAATGATTTACTTGAATTAATTATCGAGGCGCATGAAAATGGGATCAATTAAGCATTAATAAAGTTATTTAAGCCTCTCTAAGAGCCGCTCACCCGAGAGCGGTTATTGATGTTTTCATATTCGTTGATTGCCACCCCCAGGCCCCTCACGGCCTCTCCGGCCCCCTCACCGCCCTTCAGGAGCAGTTCTCGGAAGCCAGGTCGCCAGTTGGTTTATGAGCATATTCGGGGTCGCCAAGCAGAAGAAGCTCAGCAATCGTGAACATTGTTGCAATCCTTATTGGTCATTACAACTGAGGACCTCGCCCTTCAGGGCGGAAGGAGGTCAGATCCTCAGAAATATAAGTAGGTCTAAGATAGCTGGTTTAGGCGTTAAGGTATTCCTTAAGGGAAGTGCTGGCTATATATGAGTTACTGAGTAGTAAGCCGATCGCTATTTCTAAGGAGGGATTTAAGATCAAGAGATACAGTAACATCAGCTACACTATTAAAATGGTATAATTATAGTAGGGCTGTTTCGTTGTTGATAATGGAGCGTGAGGTCTACAAGCTCCGGTTCATAGAGCCGCGGGGCGATGGGAGCAGCGCCGTCTGGCTCGACGGGTACCAGAGCCCCCTGGGCGAGGCGGAAGTCCCTACACTTGATCGTGGACGGACGTAAAATGGTTGAAATGAAGGCGTAGGGACAAACGGGTTGATGAAATGATAATCAAGGAAACACATAAATACTTCAACACTATATTCAAGTTCCGGTGTAAGCAGTGTTAGAAATTATCAACGAGTCCTTAATATCGATATTAATAATATTGTTAGCTGCCTCATTCGTATCGCCATTGATGAGGGGGGCCAAGTCGTTAACTACTTCATCATTATTGACATCAGCCGCTAGCATATTAATGATACTTCTGTCCTTAGAGGCATTACTTAAAGATCTTACATTAACGGCTGAGCTAGCGATTCCTGCCTTTCTGAATTTAGGCGTTACGAGTTATTCATTGATCCTCGATCCGCTTTCAGCGATATTTACGCTAATATTGGGATTGATAGGTTTTACGGCATCAATATATGGTCTATCATATATTAGACGATATTTAGGCGTTGGGAACCTAACGCTTTACTCGTTCATCTATCCGGCATTCATTCTATCGATGTACCTCCTACTTACAACGTACGACGTCATAGCGTTCATAATTTTCTGGGAGTTAATGACTATTACGGCATTCTTCCTCATATCATTTGAGAGAGAAAAGGAAGTAGCACGTAGAGCGGCCCTCAAATATTTAATAATGTCCTACTCAGGTTCAGGACTTATAATAGTCTCTCTAATGGCTTTAGTAGTACTTTGTGGCAGTACTTCGTACCTGGATTTATCTAAGTTGAAGTTTAACGACGCCCTACAGTACACCTTAATTACGTTCCTAACCATAGGATTTGGAATTAAATCAGCTTTGGTGCCAATGCATAGTTGGCTCCCTGATGCGCACCCAGAGGCGCCTTCTAACGTATCTGCTCTATTAAGCGGAGTCATGATTAAGATGGCCGTATACGGGTTAATTAGGTTTGCTATTCAACTATTGAGCCTCAACCATTACGTGTTGGGATTGATTCTTGCATCATTAGGCATAGCATCAGCTCTATTCGGTAGCATAATGGCATTAATTCAAATAGATTCCAAGAAGTTAATGGCCTACAGTAGTGTGGGTCAAATAGGTTATGTGTTCCTAGCTATTGGAGGGGGTCTTACCTTATACCCTGATCCATTATCTATTATAGCGATATCAGCAGGTATTCTCCATGTAGTGAATCATGCGATATTTAAAGGATTACTCTTCCTAACTGCCGGTAGTATAATATACCGTACTGGTAGCAGGGATTTAAATAAATTGGGGGGACTAGCCAGATATATGCCGATAACAACATCATCAGGATTAATTGCTTCACTAGCTATCTCAGGTATGCCTCCATTAAATGGATTCGTTAGTAAGTGGTTAATAATTATATCGCTACTTATTTCAGGCAATTCCATACTCACGGTATATGCTGCCATAGCCATATTTGTTAGCGCATTAACAGCAGGTTATTTCATGAAATACTTATCAAGGGCTTTCCTCGCAAATCCTGGTCCATCAATTAAGGGAGAAGATATTATGGAGGTACCTTTACCGATGGCCATATCAGAAGCGATCCTAGCTGCTTTATGTGTACTGCTGGGAGTATACTTTCAAGCATTACTAATGCCTATATTAAGAGTTTTTAATACCATTCTCTCGGTGGATTCTGAGACAGTTATTGATTTGTTGCTATCAAATGCATTTAAATTACTGCAATCATTTGCCATCATATTGATGATTATGGCTGCTTCATCAACCATAGCATTATGTTTGTTAAGGATTTCGAGGATCAGGATAACACCTGTATGGACCTTCGGATCTAGAGACCTAATACCTCAGAGGCTATCCTTGGACTCATCATCTTATTACACTGAGTTCACGCACACTTACAGCTTCGGCTACGAACTCAGATATTATTTATATAAATTTATTATAGACCCGCTAACTAACGCATTTATGAGGTTCGTATCATACTATAATAACATAGATACTTACTTATATTTCACGTTGGTGATCCTCTCAATATTCATTACAGCGCTGATAGTAATTGCGGTGGTGATTTAAGTGCTCACCAACTTATTAGCAGCATTATGTGTTATATTTGTAGTACTATTAATACCCATTATTGATGGATTTGAACGTAGGATTAGGGCTAGGATTCAAAGCAGGATTGGTCCGCCTTTAAAGCAGACCTACTATGACCTAGTTAAGTTGTTTAGGAAGGAGCTGCTTATTCCCAACACCGCATCTAGGTTATTTATTCTAGCACCATTCATAAGCATCTCTACATCTATTACTGCTCTTGCCATCATCCCATACACCTTAAACAATTCCATAGGATTTGAAGGAGATTTAATATTGATCGTGTATTTAATGATATTCGCATCCATAGCTACGTTATTAGGGGGTCTCGCATCAGGAAATCCGTTTGCTGAGGTGAGTAGCAGTAGGGAGCTAACTTTGGTGATGGCTTCCGAGCTATTCCTCGGCCTAACTATAGCTACGTTGGCAGTTAAGTACGGTAGTTTAAGCTTAGTTAAGATATCGACGGCTATCGTCGTTTCCCCATCGGTGATATTGGCTTACATGGCGCTAGCATATTACGCCTTCATTAAATCCTCTAGGACCCCCTATGATATAGCTGAGGCTGAACCAGAAATAGCCTCAGGGTATGCTATAGAGTTTAGCGGGCCGCTACTAGCTATTACCATATTAAGTAATTTAATGAAGAGATTTATCGCTTCATCATTATTTACGGTAATATCCTTAGGGCCCTTAATTGCGTTATTAACTATGCCTATAGCCAATGATGTATTAAGGATCTCGGTCAATGCTATGTTAACAATATTACTAAGCATTGCAACTTACTTGGTATTGGGATCCATTTCAACTACTTATGGTAGATATAGAGTCAGGCATGCCGTTGAGGCAGTAAAGAAATGCAGCATTATGCCACTAATATCGCTGATGCTGGCGTTGTTAGGGTTATAAAGCCGGGACACATTAAGTTATGGTAGTGGTGTTGAAGTTTGCATCAACTTATAAGTTCGTTTGAGGGTCTGCAGGGGAAGGTTAAGGGAATTAATTACCTTAACGATGGGGTAGTACTCGTAGATACAACGCCTAATAGTTTGTTCGACGTAGTTAATTTCATAACTAGGGAATTAAAGGGAATATTTACCGTAATTATAGGGGTTGATGCTAGGGAGATCGATGGCTCATTTCATAATATATATGTGTTCAGCTTAGATGAATTAAAGAAATACGTACTAGTTAGGGTTATGTTAGAAGGCAGTGACCCCAAAGTCCCATCTATAACTCCATTAATTAAGGGAGCTGATTGGAGCGAGCGTGAGATAAGGGATCTACTAGGTATCAAGTTCATCAATCATCCAGATCCTAGGAAATTAATAGTTCCTGAGAGCTGGCATGATGGAGTATTTCCGCTTAGGAAGGAAGTGAGTTATAAGTTAAGAGCTCACGGTCCTTATGAGCCATATCAGCCTAGGAGATCCGAGGACGTCATTGCCCTCCCATATGGTCCGTACCATCCGCTGCTACATGAGCCTGAGTACTTCGAGCTGCATGTTAAGGGTGAGACCGTGATTGATATCGAGTACAGGGGTTTCCACGTCCATAGGGGTATTGAGAAGTTAGGTGAGGCGAGGTTAACGATTAATCAAATACCATTCGTTGCTGAGAGGATATGCGGTATATGTGGGTATGTCCATAGCGTATGTTATTGTCAAGTGATTGAGGGAGCCGCTGGTATTGAAGTGCCTGAGAGGGCCTTATACATAAGGTCCTTAATTCTTGAAATAGAGAGAATACACAGTCACTTACTGTGGTTGGGCGTAGCATGTCATGTTTTAGGATTCGATACGGGCTTTATGCATGCTTGGAGAATTAGGGAGCCAGTGATGCATCTTGCTGAGTTATTGACTGGTAATAGGAAGACCTACGGAATTAACTTAGTTGGAGGTGTGAGGAGGGATTTGAAGGAGGAACATATTGATAAAGTTATTAAGGTACTTAATGAAGTTAAGGAAGGATATACCAAATTCATTAACTACTTAACTGGGGTTAGGGAGGTCATTAAGAGATTAGAGGGTAGTGGATTGCTCCCTAGGACTGAGGCAATAAGCTATGGGGTTGTTGGGCCGGTGGCTAGGGCTTCAGCATTGAAGCGTGATGTACGTGTAGATCACCCTTATGCAGCTTACAAGGACGTATACTTCAAGGTACCGGTATACAATGACTGTGATAATATGGCTAGACTTATGGTTAGGGTTGAGGAGGTTTTCGAGTCTATAGATATAATTAAGCAATTACTCGATAAATTGCCTAAGGGGCCTATACTAGCTGAGAACGTTGAGGTAGCAGAGTATAGGGAAGGATTCAGTGCTGTTGAAGCACCTAGAGGCGAGGACGTACATTACGTGATGACCGGCAAGTACAGTAGGGTCTATAGGTGGAAGGTAAGAGCTCCATCATATTCTAATATACCTGCTTTAAAGGTAATGCTCCATGAATGCCCATTAAGTGATGCACCATTAACTATTGCTAGCATTGATCCGTGTTTCTCATGTACAGATAGGTTAATTGTGGTCGATGTCAATACCGGTAAGAGGTTTAAAGTACCTATGAGAGCTTTAGCTAAGGGGTGGAGGCCGTGAGGAAGAGGCTCCAGCTGATTAAGGAGGCATTAAGCATTGGCGTAGTTACGAGGAAATATCCATTTATACCCGCCGAAGTACCTGAAGGATTTAGAGGACTTCCTCAATTCGATGCAAGTAAATGCATCGGATGTACAGCCTGCGGTAATGTGTGCACGCCTAACGCCATAACGTTCGTAGATGACACCTCATTAGGCATTAGGAGATTAGAGTATTACTTAGGTAGATGCATATTCTGCGGTAGATGCGCTGATGTGTGCCCCACATCAGCTATAACCATAACTAAGGAATTCGAGCTAGCATCATTAAATGATAGGGACTTAAGGCTGGTCATAGATATAAAATTAATTAAGTGTCAGTCATGTGGAAGGTACTTTACTACGTTTAGGCATTTAAATACGGTAGCAGGGAAATTGCAGGAAGGCGTTGTTGACCTGGTTAATATATGTCCTGAATGCCGTAGGAAGTTAGCTTTAGATTCTTTAATTAAGTTGGGTGGTCTTAAATGAGCCTATATAAGAGAAGCATATGGGTATTCCACCTGAATACGGGTGGCTGCAATGCTTGTGACATCGAGATACTAGATGTTCTAACCCCCTATCACGACGTTGAGAGGTTTGGGATTAAATTGGTTGCATCGCCTAGGCACGCAGACGCGTTACTAATTAGCGGACCTGTGACGCGGGAAGCACTTCCTAAGGTTATTGATGCGCTATTAGCGGTTCCCGAGCCTAAGGTAGTGATAGCTGTAGGTTCATGCCCAATCAGCGGGGGGATATGGTATGATACGTATTCAACGATAGGTGGGCTTAACGAGTTGTATAGGATATTAAAGGAGGAATACGGTATTAACGAGCCATTAACGGTTAGGATTCCAGGATGTCCGCCGCGACCAGAGGCTATAATACATGGAGTAGCGCTCGCATTAGGCATTGTCAAACAGAAAGTTAAATTCAATCATATAGTCATAGGCTAACATTAATTAACTTCTGCGACCATAATTAGTAGGGATTTATAATTAAGGAAGTGTATATTAAATGGTACGAGCTAGCGACTAAAGCTATGGGATATGAGGTTATAGGTAAACCAGCAATCAAGGAATTTAAGGACATAATAATAACCGGTATGGGCGGGTCGGGAATAGTAGGTGACGTCATTTACTCGCTATTGTATACTAGGTCGAGGACGCCGATAACGGTTGTTAAGGACTTTAGAATGCCTGGGTGGGTAAGCAAGGACTCATTAGTATGTGTAATTAGCTATTCTGGGAATACTTTAGAGACTTTAAGTGCTGCATTAGATGCTATGAATGCCGGGGCTGAGGTATGTGTAGTCGCTTCAGGAGGCAAGTTGCTTGAATTTGCCATATCTAAGGGACTGACGTACGTCAAGGTCGATCAAGGCCTAGCGCCTAGGGCCGCGTTCCCATTGCTGCTAATAGCTACATTGAAGGCCTTGGAGTTTTACGGGATTAACGTGCATGGGAATTTAGGGAGGTCACTTAATGTACTTAAGTATACTTCAGAGGTGGATAGCGTTGCGAAGGAGTTAGCGTTCTTCATATTTAATTCCCTACCAGTAATACTTTCAAGCTGCAGACTATATCCTATAGCTATGAGGTTTAAGAACGAATTAAATGAGAACTCCAAGATTATGGCTAAGGTTGAGGTAATCCCTGAATGGGGGCATAACGATATAGTAGGTTGGGAGTTACCGCTTGATGTTATTAGAGCGGTGGTGGTGTATGACGGGGATCCTTTAATGGAGTTCGTGGCGAGGTTCTTAAGGGATTTAAAGGTACCTACCTACGTATTTAACCTTGAGGGCGATGACTTGTTGTCTAAGATCCTTTATGGGGTGTACGTAGCTGGATTGGCTAGTATATACTTAGCTGAGTTACGTAAAGTTGATCCGGTAGTGACTAGATCCATCGACAGATACAAGGAATTCCTTAATAGCAGGATAAGTATTAATGCCTAGCTGAAAACTGCTCCATTTTTACAATGTCTTGTATTGCTTGGTATCAACGTCTTTAGCCCTCTCAACGCTATTAGGTACGCTGATGCCGTGTGCCTATCCAGTCCAAACAAAGCTCATAAGTCTTTCTGATAATTTGGTTGAACCCCCACGATGAACTCGATGAGCAGTTGCGAGGAGGAGGGAGAGGCAATGAGGCGGGCGGCGACATCAACCAACACAAACCGCTATGGGACCAGAACCCCTAGCTAAGGCCCCTCAACTTATTAAGTATTTCCTTAGCCCTATCGATCCTTATGACTCCCTCCTTAATCATTTCAGCAACTACCTTATCTACCTCATCACCTACGGCACCTGCAGCTATGGCTATTTGCCTAGCATGTAGCTTCATGTGCCCTTTCTGAATCCCCTCAGTTGCTAAAGCCCTTAACGCAGCTAGGTTCTGAGCCAACCCTACAGCACCCATAACTTCAGCTAGCTCCCTAGCCGACTTAACGCCAAGGATCTTAAGGGCTACTCTAGCCACCGGATTAACTCTAGTCGCGCCTCCAACTACTCCAACAGCCATAGGCATTTCCAAATAACCCACCAAATTGCCTTCATCATCCTTCTCCCACGTAGATAGAGTTGTATACCTACCTGAACGTGCTGCGTATGAATGTGCGCCTGCTTCTAAAGCCCTGGTATCCTGGCCGGTGGCTAGTGCTACGGCTATCACCCCATTCATTATCCCCTTATTATGGGTGGCTGCCCTATATGGGTCAGCTGCAGCAAACGCCCAGGCATACACTATACCATCTACTACCCCCTCACCACCTACTGACTCCTTAGGCACTTTAGTCCAAGCCCTAACCAACCTTCTGTCAGCTAAGTTTGAGACTATCCTTAATAGTACCTTACCTCCAGTTATTTTCTCAATGTAGGGTGCAACAGCCTCAGCCATGGTGTTAACGGCGTTAGCTCCCATAGCGTCCTTAACATCTACGATTAGGTGCGTAATCACCATAGGGCCTACCGATGTATTCACTATCCTTACTTCAACATCCCTAACACCGCCTCCAAGCTTGATGAGCACTGGATCCTTCTCATTAGCTATCTTCATTATTTCATCTTTATGTTGAAGTATCTTCATTAGCGCTGAATGAGGCGATGTAATGCCAACTAATTGGATCTGGGATATCATCAATGAATCGGTGCTTGCTGCGAATAACCCACCACCATCCCTACACATCCTAGCTGCGTTAGATGCTGCAGCAACTACCGATGGCTCCTCAATAGCCATCGGTATTAAGTAGTCCTTATTGTTTATTAGGAAGTTAGTAGCTATGCCTAATGGTAATTCAAGGGTTCCTATGACGTTTTCAATCATCCTATCCGCTAAACCTATGTCTAACCTCCCTGTCTTCAATAGTATGCTTACCTCATCATCGCTTAAGTTAGCGAATTCCTTAACTATCTTTACCCTCTCCTCCACGCTCATCTTGTAGAATCCACTAATCCTTGAGGTATGCATGAATTAAGCACCAATTATTATATAAATCTTAAGATTATTATGACTTACTGCTGATATCTATTAAAGTTCCTGAGGACTCTATTGAGATGTCGAATGCCGTCTCAGCTACTGCCTCTAAGCTCTTGCTAATAATGTTTAACTTATCTATGAAGTCCCTGAAGACGACGTATGCCTCATTAAGCCCCAGCGACTTAAGCATTAACGTATTATATCTGGTTAATCGATTGTTAAACTCGCTGACCAGGTCTAAGACGTTATCAGCTAAGGTTAGGTTAGGCTCCTCTAAGATATTTAAGATCCTATCAATTATTAGTATCAATGTATCTGCGCACTCCCTAAGTACATCTAAATGAACAGATATTTTATCTAAGGTGCTTAAGTCCACGTTAATTAATATGGAAGCTATTTGAGCGAGTACATCGCCTACGTCCTCTAACGATTTAACAACTGATCTATATTCAGTTATTAGTGAAGGCTTAACACCTAGGTACTTAGTTAATGATTTGTTGCTTTGAGATAGGACTAGTTGCCTTACGGTCAACCCATATAGCCTATCTAGCTCGCTCTCTAGTTCTATAATTTCATTAAGTAATTGCTTATTCCTGCTCTCAATGGAGGTTAGTACGTGTTGGATCATGAATTTTATTATGTTAATCATTCTCTCAATAAGTGTTATTGCTGAGTATCTAGACGGATCCACGAGAATTTGAATAACTAAGTTATTGGGCGTGTATTCAACTATCTCAGCGCCTATTAAGTACTTAACTAAATTCCTAAGACTTCTTAAATGTGTTTCACTTAAGAGATCGCCTGATGCAACTTCGATCTTATCGTAGCCTAATAAATAGAGAGCATATATAGATCTAATTAATATGTCTTGACTACTGTCTTTATTAATGATTATCTTCGTATTCCTTACCTTCTCAAACTCAGCGGAGCTTAAGGGAGCTATTCTTAGGGAGCCATCATCCATATCCTCAACGACAACTACGTCTCCGCCTTTTAATCCGACGTTCTTAGTCCAACTTGCTGGCAGGGAGATCGCTAGGGTGGACTTACCAAGCTTCTGCACCCTTCTAACTTCACGCATTAAACCCCCTAAATACATACTTTAATATAGATTTAAAATTAAAAGTAGTTTAAGCATTTTAAATGGCGCAAAATCATCCGTTACCAAGTTCACGTAGCGATTCAAGCGGATTACTAGCCTTTAGTAAGTTAAGTATATTAATCACCTCACCCCTATACTGGCCATCCTTAAACACCCCCCTAGTAGCTATACTTACTAAATATAGCGCCTCATTAACGCCTCTGATCATCGTGCATGTATGGTACGCATTAATCATTACCATAACCCCCTTAGGGTTAAGGCCCTCATATATAAAGTCAGCTACCTGGTTAGTTAATCTTTCCTGGATTTGAAGCCTCCGAGAAAAAGCGTCCACGATCCTCGCTAACTTACTGAGGCCCAGTACCCTATCCCGTGGTATGTAGGCGATATGGGCAAATCCGATAAATGGAAGTAGATGGTGTTCACACATACTCCTTACAGGTATATCCTTAACTATGATTAAGTCATCTACCTCTACACATCCATCACACTCTATATCGAACGATTTAATCAACTCCTTAGGATTAATTCTATAACCAACCGTAAGTTCCTCATACCACGCTTTAGCAGCCCTTAAAGGAGTTTCAATCAATCCCTCCCTACTTGGGTCCTCACCAATAGCTATTAATAACTCCCTAAAGACCCTCTCTAGGCGGCTTAATCCCTCATTCAATCAACCCCACCACAATAGGTGATAAGCAAGCTTAGTTAAATCCTTAAGCTACATGTTAAATCGGGAATTAGATTAGAAAAGTCAACAAAATTTTTAAATTAATTGGATAGCAAACTATTATTTCTTAAAGAAAAAGTTTATAAGTTTAATAAGTATATAAGTATTGGTGAACTAATGCCAGGGAACATCCCATTAATTGGGGAGAAATTACCTGAAATGGCTGTAGTAACAACTCACGGGGTTATGAAGTTGCCTGATGACTACTTAGGTAAGTACTTAGTCATCTTTAGCCATCCTGCAGACTTCACGCCGGTGTGTACCACCGAGTTCATAGCCTTCGCTAAGAGATATGAGGATTTTAAGAAATTAAATACAGAGTTACTTGGATTAAGTGTCGACAGTACTTACTCGCATATTAAGTGGATTGAATTCATTAAAGGGAAATTCGGAGTTGAAATACCGTTCCCGATAATAGCTGATCCAGCCGGTGAGGTCTCTAGGAAATTAGGCTTCCTACACGCACAATCAGCAACACACACTGTTAGGGCTGTATTAGTCGTAGATGGTAATGGAGTTATTAGAGCCATCCTTTACTACCCGCAGGAAGCGGGTAGAAATATTGATGAGCTACTCAGGCTAGTTAAGGCCCTTCAGTTAAATGATAGATTTAAGAGGGCTGTACCCCATCTGTGGCCTAACAACGAGGTAATAGGTGATGCATTAATAGTTCCGCCAGCGTCTACTGTAGCAGACGCAGTAGATATGCCTAAGAAGTATAAGTGCTTTGATTGGTGGTTCTGCTACGAGGAAGGTAAGGTACCTGTAGAGGAAGTCCAGGAAGTAAGGAGGTGGCTTGAGAGGGCAGCTAAGCCTTATAGATAAATCATTTTTTATGTGCGTAACCAACTATTTCATCTAAGTCTTTAAAACCTAACTCACTCATATAGCCTTCAATACCTCTAACTAATTCCCGGATTATTGTTGGAGGATTTTTAATTAATGCAGATACTACTTGAACAGCCCTAGCCCCAGCAAGTAGGAACTCGATAACCCCCTCATAGTCGAAAACGCCTCCAACGCCTACTATATCGCACTTAAATTCCCTATAAACTTCGTAAACCACCCTAACCGCGATGGGATGTAATGCTCTACCTGATAACCCTCCAATATGGGCTGTCAGGATAGGTCTCCCTGAATATATATCTATCTTCATGCCCCTCAGCGTATTAACCAATACCAATGCATCAGCACCTCCGCTCAACGACTTACTGGCCACATCGATGACATTATCCCAAGGACCTAATTTAATCCATAACGGGACCTTAATGACGGATCTAACGTTCCTAACCACCTCATACGTTATATTAGGATCTCTACCTAATTCAGCACCTAGGCCCTTAACGTGGGGGCAGCTAAGGTTTAATTCGATAGCCGATGCACCACTAGATTCTGAAACACTAGCTAAGTAGGCGAACTCCTCAACATCACTACCAGCGATGCTAACAATTACAGGTGTTGAGTACTTCATTCCAGCCATTACTAATTCCCTAACCACGTCAATCCCTGGATTAGCTAATCCAACAGCGTTCAGGAATGAATCACACCCTAAATCAACAATCACCGGCGGTAAATAGCCCTCACGTCGCGACTTAGTCAACGTCTTAGTAACTATTGCCGAGGGAGCTCCTTCATTAATTAACCTCTCAATTAAGTCCGGATTATCCCCTAAGACGCCGGACCCCGTCATCACGGGATGTCTTAATGTAAGCCCTCCTACTTTAGTCTTAAGACGCACCATTTAATTACCCCTTAACGACGTTAGCTAGGCCACTAATTATTAAGGTATTAGGCTTTAAAATCACCTCACCTGAATCGTAGACCACTTCACCACCCACTACGGTTTTAATTACTTCACCTCTATACCTAAGTCCTTCAAAACCTGACTTACCTGCCCTTGAGTACCTCAGCTTTATGACCCCCTCCTTACTGATATCAATGACTGTGAAGGAAGCCCTATAACCCTTGCTTAAGCAGCCGAAGGAGCTCTCAATGCCTAATATCCTGGCAGGCCCGCTACATAGATACTTTAGAAGTAGCTTATGGTCTAGCAGTCCCTTAGCGAAGAGAGTTATGAGAATTCTGCTAGTCACTTCAATCATTGCTAGCCCGGAGGGACACACCCTCCAATCAAGGCGCTTCTCGTAAGGGCTATGTGGCGCATGATCACTCACTACTGCATCGTATAATCCACTCAATACATTATGGAGTATTAACGTCCTAGTTGCTGGGTCAGGTATTGGCGGATTCGCCTTCCTCCAACAATCCATCACATCATCACTACTTAAGGTAAAGTATGCTGGTGTAGTATCCACAGTAATATTGAGTCGCCTGCAGTAGTAGGGGGATGTAGGATGTGTTGAGTGAGTTAGATGGAGTTTAGCCTTACCATTAACGCTGTATAGCATTTTCATAACGGTTAGTTCATTCCATGAAGGCCTATCTATATACCTTAGACTTAAGTCATGCATCGAATCCCTCGATACATATTCAGGGAGTTCAGCATGGACTAGAACTAAGCCTTCATACTTACTTAGAAGGTACTTGATTAGGTCGTACTTACTCCAAATATCCTCAGGGTAGATCTTAAAGCCTACGTATAGATCCCTATGCGTAAATAACTCGTTCAAGACCTTCTCACTACGCGGGATTCCACAATATACCCCATAGTCAACGTAAGAGTGCTTCCTAGCCAACTCAACTCTACGCCTGACCACTTCGACGTTATCGATATATGGCCTCGTATTAGGCATATCGCAAACTAATGTATATCCGGATGAGACAGCTGCCGATGACCCGCTGGCCAGGTCCTCCTTATAGCTCAGCTCGAAGTCCCTTAAATGTGCATGGATATCTATGAAGCCTGGAAGAGTAATTAGCTTACTAGATGTTAGGTCATTCACTCTATAGCCACCTATTAATGGCTCCTTACCTAACTTAACTTCAGCGATAAATCCCCTACAGTCAACATAAATCGTTAAATCAGTTAAGCTACTGCCTAACAACGTCCTTATGTAAAATACGTTGCATACATCCTTCAAGAAATTAACCACCTATAGTGGTCGGCTCTTACTAACGGGCCATCCCTACATACTAGGAGATTTCTTAAGGCGCACGATCCGCAGAAACCTAATCCACACTTAATCAACGATTCGGCTAGTACATAGCCACGCATATTCGTAGGCATCAGCTTAACTACTTGATCTAGTACCGCCTTGGGACCTGATACCAGGTAGTAGTCGTAATTTGTAACGATACCTAGGTACTTACGCGTAAGTAGGTCTACCACTGTACATCCATTAGGTCCTTCCTCAGTAACTACATCCACATCTATTTTATGGGTTATTGATCGAATTAACCTTGATTCATCGTTTGTGCTAAAGCCAGCGATCAACTTGCTCTCCTTAAGTAAATTATTGTACTTATTTACTAAATAGAGGATTGGTGCTATACCTATCCCCCCAGATATCAGTAAGCCCTTACCTCTAACTAATTCCTCGGTCACACCAACACCTAAGGGACCTCTAATACCTACATATGACCCTATAGGTAAATCCTTAACGATATAGCCTGTAGTCGGCCCTCGAGCTTTAACCGTAACCCTTAATAAACCTCCTGAATACCCGCTAATACTCATAGGCACTTCTTCGTAGTCAGGAATCCAAAGCATTATGAACTGACCTGGTATTGGGTCAACTAGACGCCTTAACGGCCTTAAGTATACATGAGCTATATTGCTGGAAAGCAATTCCTTATTAATCACCTTAGCTGGAATCACATTAAACCGCCTTTTAAGTACTTAATGACCTCGTTGTAGATACCATCGCTGATTAAGCTATTATCGCGAAGCAGCTTAAACACTTGAGAAGCGCTCATTAAAGGTACGAATTTAATGTTCAACTCCCTACTTACTGACTCAGCGCCTTCCTCACGATCGAGGATAACAGTAAACGCTATAACCTCGGCCCCTACGTCCTTAATAGCGTTATAAGCCCTTCGTAAGGTACCTCCAGTAGTTGCTACATCATCCACCATAAGTACCTTACCGTTAATTAATCCTTCAACTAACTTGCTAGTTCCGTGGTCCTTCCGTTCAGCCCTCACATAACCTATTGGCTTCTTCATTAAGTATCCAAGTATTGCTGCGTGGACTATGCCGGCCGATGCGATACCCACGATACATTCTATGGGCATATTTAACTCATTAAGCCTACTTATCCATAACTCGATCACTTTAGAGTATAGTCTAGGGTATGATGGAAGCACCCTAAAGTCGAAGTAGTAGGGACTCTTCTTCCCTGATGCTAACGTAAACTCGCCGAATTTAATGATGCCTACTCTATAGAGCTCGGATACCACTTCACCTAGCATGAGTGCCACCGAGGCATCCGCTCATTCTTAGGTTCTTCTCCTGTAGGACAATTAAATTCTTAGTCGCTTCTACAGGGTTTACCGAGCTGGTTATTGCCCTACCCACTATCTCGAAGTCAGCACCTGAGCATATAGCAGAGCCTGGTTCAGCGCCCTGAGCACCTACACCAGGAGATATTATTATGTAATTCATGCCTATGTAGTTCCTTATATACCTAATTATGCTAGGCCTAGTTGCAGGCGCTACCACACCAGTTGCTTTAATTCTCTTTACAACCCCTAAAACATCATCTAGGACCTTATCGTAGATCTCTGAGCTACCTGGATGGGACATTGACGTAACTACGTATAGATCTAGACCTAGTTCGCTACAGTAACTACTTAGCCCAGCTAACCCACCTTCATAGCCGATAAAGCCATGAGCTATAATGCCGTTGAATCCTGCATCACGCGCTAACTTAGCGGTTAACTTCATGATAGCATCTATATCGGCTAGCTTGAGGTCTGCTAGGAAGTAGGTGTCTTTATGATCTTTAATTATCTCAGCCACTTCACTTAACCCCACGCCTAATATATAGGGTACGCCTATCTTGAAGCCGGCAATCATGCTTTTTAGGCCATCTATTAATCCTCTAACCTTAGATGAAGGTAATGACGGGTCATCAATTGCTACTAAAATCCTACCCTTACTATTCCTCTTCAAACCCATCATAGTGTTCAGCCCAGTTACTACTTTACTTCCCCAATTATATGAAAAATCTTTTAATATTTTAGTAGTACTTGATTACGGGGTCCTAATGAATGATCTACTAGCGCAGTTTAGACATAGGGATGTTATATCAATGCTCGACTTCAATAGGGACGAGTTGGAGTTCTTATTTAGATTAACTGATAGGATGCTAGATTCGATCAACGAATATAGGGACTTGCTGAAGGGTAAGGTGTTGGCTATAGCTTTCTTCGAGCCAAGCACTAGAACTAGGCTTTCGTTTGAATCAGCAATGCTTAAATTAGGTGGCTCGGTTATAGGGTTCTCGAGCGAGGAGAGCACCTCAGTCGCCAAGGGCGAGAGATTCAGCGACACTATAAGAATGCTTGACTCATACGCAGATGCGTTAGTTATTAGGCACAGATATGAAGGATCAGCTAAGTTGGCAGCTGAAATAGCCGAGCACCCAGTGATTAACGCAGGCGATGGCAGGAATGAGCACCCAACCCAAGCTATGTTGGATCTATATACCCTGTACAGACTTAAGGGAGGTATTGAGAGACTGTCAATAGGAATTATAGGCGATTTAAAGTATGCCAGGGTCGTTAATTCCCTGCTATACGGGTTAACTATATTTAAGCCTAGGAAACTCTACCTGATATCACATCCCCTGCTTAAGTTAAGGGATGAGGTTAGGAGGTTCATATCATCTAAAGGCCTTCAATTCGAGGAAGTATTTGATGTCAACGAGGTAATTAGCGAGTTGGACGTATTATACGTAACTAGGATTCAGAAGGAGAGATTCCCTGATCCATTGGAATATGAGAAGGTCAAGGGTAGTTATAGGGTCACTGCTGATTTAGTTAGAAGGGGCAAGGAAGACCTACTCATATTACATCCATTACCTAGGGTCGATGAATTAGATACGTCATTAGATGGTACAAGGCATGCAGGTTACTTTAAGCAGGCATCATTTGGGGTACCTCTAAGATCAGCCCTACTTGCCTTAATTTTAGGGGGTTTAACTAGTGGGTGTAGCTAAGGAGTTAATAGTAAGCAAGATTAAGGATGGTACTGTAATAGATCATATACCAGCGGGTAAGGCCTTTGAGGTACTTAGGGTATTGGGCATTAAAGGTAGTGAGGGATTAAGGATAGCCATAGTAATCAACGCCGATTCAACCAGGTTCGGCAGGAAGGATATAGTTAAGATTGAGGGGAGGTTCTTAAGTAAGGAGGAGACGGCTATCATAGCCTTAATTGCACCGACAGCCACCATAAATATAATCAGGAACTATGAGGTAGTCGAGAAGAGGAAGGTATCGCCGCCTAAGATCATAAGTGGCTTAATTAAATGCCCTAACGCCACATGCATAACGAGGCATGAGGGGATTTTGACGACGTTTGAATTACTGAGCGGCGAATTGAGGGCTAAATGTATATATTGTGGTATGGAAATACCCTACGACGAATTCATCGATATAATACTTAAGCAATTAGGGAAGTAGTAGAGCACTAACATTTATGTCAGAAACCAATAATAAGTTAATTTTAGATTTAAGGGAATTAGCATACATACTAACATATCCTACCAACTTGTATGACGCCGGCAGAGTGAGTATGCTAAGCAAGCTAGGTATTGAAGGCATATATAGCTATGGTCCTACGCATTTAGGTAGGGTTAGGGTCCTCGGTAAGGGTCATTCATCAGTAGTCGTCCTAGCAAAGCATCGATCGCTTGGGGACGTAGTAATTAAGATTAGACGGTTGGATTCGAAGAGGCAATCGTTATACTACGAAGGTTACTTAATGAGGTCAATAAAGTTTGATGTTGCGCCTAAGGTATACTACTTCAATGACGACTTCATATTCATGGAGTACTTAGATGGCGTCCACTTAGGAGACTACATTAGGGGTAGGGGTTTAATGGATGTTGGCACCGTCCTTATTAGGATCCTTGATGCAGCGTTTAAATTGGATCTAAGCGGTGTTGACCACCTAGAGCTGTCGAGACCGCATAAACATGTATTAGTGCTTAAGGACGGTAGGGTAAAGTTCATAGACTTTGAGAGCGCTAGAACGACGTTGAATCCATGTAATTTATGTAGAATCCTCTCAGCGTTTTTAAGGATATATGGGGACTTACGTATTAATTTAAATAGTGTTAAAGGTTTACTGAAGGAATATAAATTAGGTAGGAGGAGGGCATTCTACGACATTATCTCATTAATTAGTAGTAACCTCGGTATTTGAATGCCTTCCTATCTGTTTGCTGAATACTTCCATATACAGCCTCTTAACATCTTCCTTCAGTAGGTGTAGGTATATCTGGGTAGTCTTAATATCTCGGTGACCTAATAACCTTTGAAGAGCAGGTAATGCTAGACCCTTCTTCAATGCCTCAGTAGCAAATGTGTGCCTAAGTATATGCGGTCTAACCTTCCTAACATCGACCCCAGCCCTCTTACTTAAGGTCTTCAGCCTCTTATAGAGTCCTGAGTATGTCAGGGGTATCAGCCTTTCGCTGTTTCCATTAAACGCCTCTAGATACTTACTTAATACCTCCTCAGTTAATGGCCCAATGAATACAACCCTCTCTTCACCGTACTTACCCGACCTAACATATATCTCCTTATTATTAAGGTCTATGTCGCCGACAGTCAACGATAGTAGCTCCTGAGCGCGTAGACCGGTCTCAATAAGTAGGCTAATTATTAGTAAGTCCAAAATATCCCTAGCAGCATTAAGTAACTTAAGCATCTCCCCCTCAGACAGAGTTGATACCACCCTCCTACGTGGCGCCTTGACAGTGCTTACCTCATCATTGAACCCAAGCCATTTAAGAAATGATCTGACATATAATGAGTAGTAATGAAGCGTTAACTGCCTAGCTTTAATATCGTTCCTTACCCCCCTACTGAAGCCATCCTTAAGTCTAGCTATCCTCCATTTAACTACGTCATCGGTGTTTAACTCACTAACCAATTTCTTATTACAGAACTTAAGGAAGTCAGTGATGCCGGCCTTATACGCCTTAACGGTCTTCTCAGAGGCTCCTGAAGCCCTTAAAGCTGTTAAGAACTCCTCTAAAGCATCCCATACACTAGCCAGTTCAATCCCCTTACGCGGAGGCGGGAGCTGAAAGCGAGTCAAAATCATCACAAGTTAGACCTCCTTAATTAATTTAATTTAAGCACTAACTCTGGATAAATTACAACTAAAAAGCCCACTTCTTTGAGGCATGAATGAAGGCATCTGACCTCCTCCTCGCCCTGAAGGGCGAGGGCTCCCTTAGAGCGGGGAGGTTTGGGGCTACATTCCCTCTGAGAGGGTTTAACCCCGGGCCTGTCTCCG
>JAGDWE010000067.1 GCA_023255965.1 Desulfurococcales archaeon
CGGTCGCCAAGCCCACTACGGGCATCCCACGTTTAGGAGCAAAACGGAGAAAGAGTATAAGCTTTATCCCGCCTTTAAGGGTAATCCTACTTAAAGTTCTGAAATTAATTATACTAGCGTTAGTAACCACTCATAGTACTCATCTAGGTCCTTGGGACCTAGCCAATAAATAATTTTAAATCACAGTGGTAAACGTTTTCCTAGGTGATTTAATGGGTTGTGAGAGGATTAGATCCACGTATGGTGAAGTAAGGGCTATGGATGTTAGGGAAAGGAACATTCATGAATTACTACTAGCCATGGAGGATCTATCATTCCAAGGCAGGGCTCTTGGTGAGGCTTATAGAGCGTTAATTAACATGTTCCAGGACCCTGAAACCACCATTTTCTTAGGTCTAGCTGGATCAATGAGTACTGCAGGGATTTGGAGGATAGTTAAGTGGTTGGTTGAGGAGAGGTACGTAGATGTGGTGGTATCGACTGGGGCTAACATAAGTGAGGACATATATGAGGCCATGGGCTTTAAGTACCTTAAGGTGGATCCGTGCGTAGACGATGAAATGCTCCTTAGAAATAAGTACGATAGATTCTACGATACAGTGGCATGTGAAGATGACTATAGGAGAATGGAGGGATTGATTAGGGAGTTCGTTGAATCACTACCAGATGGCAGGGTATACTCATCAGCTGAGTTCCTCCACGAATTCGGTAAGTACTTAAATGAGAGGGGAATAGATAGCATAGTAGCAGCTGCGTACAGGGCTAGGGTACCGGTATTCTCGCCAGCTCTAGTTGACAGCGGCTATGGTATGGGCCTACTACTAGCGTACAGGAGCGGTAAGAAGGTAATCATAGATATGGTTAGGGACTTCCATCAATTAGTTGAGGTAGGTAGGATGTCCAAGAAGCTATCAGCGATATACGTGGGGGGAGGCGTGCCTAAGGATTATGTTAACTTAGTTACTGTAGCCCAGACATTAATAGCTGAGTATGAGGAAGGCAGGCATGACTACTATAAAAGCCTAGAATACGTAGTTCAATTCACCACTGACCTACCTCAATGGGGAGGGCTAAGCGGGGCGACCCTTGAGGAAGCAGTAAGCTGGGGCAAGGTAGCACCTAGAGCGAGGAAGAGGACGGTACACGTAGATGCGACAATAGCCCTACCGCTAATAGCTCACGGACTACTGGTAGGTAATGTGAGGAGGGCTAAGCCTTTCGATGCGATTCAGGCGATCAGTAAGACGCTATAATTAACGAAACCTCCATAGAAAACCCAAAGGCTAATGGAGAGATAAGAGGATTAGAAAGAGCTAACTACTATATGGAGTCGTAAACGTCTGCATGCTGTGGAAAGCGCCTGCATATATCAACACTTATAAACCTTCATGAAATCCAAAACGGTTTCGTAAGCTTTCTTCAGCTGGAGGCGTATGGCCTTCTTAAATAATTGATGAAACCGCCTAAGGTGGTAGAGGAGGATTACGGAGCTAAGATGGTACCTAAAAGCAAGAGGATGGAAGCACGCGCATCCATACCGCTACGGCCGCATCTAAAAGCTATTTGAGGCCGAGGTCCCCAGACGCTAACTGATAGCTGAAGTCCATTTAAATACTATTAAATTCGCTATGATCGATGACGGAGGCAAACTTATAGCGATGAGAGCTCCACGAAGTACTGCTGAATGGTCATTCAGCAAGGCCAGGGTTAGGTTAAGGAAGTTGAAGACCCTGCTAAGCTATGCTAGAGGTATTGAGGTATCCATGAAGTCGTAATCAGTAGGACCAGTATAATGTCGTACCCTAGTATTAGGAGTTGTATCCATATAGTTCTAGCTGAGTATATTAATGAGGGTTTAAACCTCATGTACTTCGGCATGAGCCCCTCGCTAAACCCCCTGGTTAATTCGTCCCCTCTAAGCATTAGGATGGCTAAGGTTTTCCACACGCTTTCGCCCTTTAAGCTGTGCGTGTAGATGGCTTCAATCCCCTCCTTGATGAGAAACGAGTTGATCCTCATAAATAGTTGTGGATACATGCCTAATGACTTCCTAGCCCGGTAAAGAAGTGTAGAGAGCTCTGAGGGGTTTAATGTATGTAGGACGTAGAGGATGGCTAATGATGTTAGTGTTGATTTAACGTAGATTGAGATGTAGTTAAGTGGGTTTAACATTCCTTTAAGTACGTCCATAATTAGCTGAGTTAATGACATCCAGAGGCCTGGTATTGAGGACACGGCAAGTGAGTATATCAGCAATCCATACATGCCTAGAACGAGGTAGAGAATCGATATTGGTGCTGTATACGCTAGTAGAGATGGGCCGTATTTAAGCCCGTAGGTTAGGACTATAGTTAGATGCATCAAGCTGAGTAAGATTGTCCCCTTCCTAAGCTCTGAGTAACCGTATAAGAATATCGACCTAAGGATTACGACTGTAAAGAATGATAATGCCCTAGATAGCAAACTCATAGCAATCACTATAAAGTAATTATCTTACTGCCTATGTAGGTAAGTAACCTACTATGCGTGGCTACAATTAACCCAACGCCCCTAGAGATGGCCTTAGTTAATAGCCTTAACACCCTAACTAAGTTCTCTGGATCTAAGCCGACTGATGGCTCATCTAGAACCACTAGATCAGCCCCCCTCGTAATCGCTGACGCTATGGCTAAACGCCTCCGCTCACCAGAGCTAAGCCTAGTTATGGGGGTATCTAATACATGGCTTAAGTAGGCCTCCTTAGCTATCTCTAAATCGCCTCTAAGCTCATCCCTAGGGGTAGGTTCAGAAAGGTATATCAAGGGATTTTCAGGTACGTACTGAAGGTATTTATAATACCTTAATATCTTACCCCTACTAGGCTTATGAATGCCGGAGATGATCTTAAGTAACGTTGACTTACCTTTACCTGAAGGTCCTTGAATAATTAGGAGATCGCCCCCACTTAGCTCGAGGTCAACGCCCTTAATCACGTAGTCCCTGCTATCCGGGTATTTAAACCAGACGTTAATTGCCTTAAGTAGGAGCTCTCCGTTACTGTAATTCCTAACTTCACTAGCTAATGCCCTAACCTCCTCCATGACCTTACTAGTTAACCCAGTTGTAGGTAGATCGTCTACGTTACTATAAGTCACTGCCTCACCGCCGCTCACGTAGACGACCTTATCTACGCAATCCTTCCAGAGATCTATGTCATGGTCTACAACCATGAATGATATCCCGTAATTACTCCTTAAGCCCTCAATAACGCTAACTAACTGATTTCTTGACCCCTCATCTAAGTAAGCAGTTACCTCATCCATTAGTATCAGCCTAGACTCACTAAGCAATGCCTCCAAAAAGAGGATACGCTGTATTTCGCCAGCACTTAAGTCTATGGAGTTGGACTCAAGGACGTGCCCAACGTTTAAGGCTTCTGCGTAGGCACGTATGGAGCCCTCACTTAAGCCGCTGAAGCCCATCAACTCAAGTATCGGGTAAGGCGTTATTAAGCCGTACCAGGGCTCCTGGGGTATGTAGCTAAGCTCAGAACGATCTACGCCCAGGGAAATAATGCCTGAGTAATTAAGTCCTGCTAACTCGTGTACGCCTACGAGGCATCTAAGTAGGCTGGTTTTACCGCTCCCTGATGGGCCAGTAATTAATACGATCTCTCCATCATCGACTCTAAGGGACTTCAGCCTAACTAATGCCTCCCCTCCAGCAAATACCTTAAGTCCTTCAACCCTTAGTAGCTCTTTCAATGAACTGCACCACAGGCGTTGCCAGCAGCACTCCAGCGGTGAATTGACCTACATTTACAGGCACCTCGAATATGGCGCCTACTGGGTCCCTGCCTAGGATCAATGGATTGGATATGAAGTACTCGTAGAGGAAGTAACCTAATACCATGGTTAGACCTCCTAAGGCCATAGCTAATACGTAGGGCCTCCTAATAAGTGCCATAACTACGGATATAGCAAGTATCAACGTAGCTACGGCTATCCATGTATATGATGGAAGGCTGATCACGAACGTTGGCACGGGTACTGCGAGCCCTAATATGGATGTACTCGTCCACGTCAGGGACGCGTAAGTCGCCTCCTCACCGCTAGGCATCGAATTAACCAAGATAGTTAAGGCTAGTATGATGCCCATAGCTACCGTTAGCATCCGCACAACCATCGAGTAACGAGTTCCGGTCTTAAGCTTCCTTATTAACGTAGCTACTATAAGTCCCTCGCAGAACTTGATGACGAACGTTGCCGGTGCAAAGTACCAGTATCCAAGAACTAAATCAGCTAGCGCCGGGCCTAGGCCAGCTGCCACAGCTGTAGCTGTGGGAGTTGCTAGGAATGCAATTACGTATATAGCCGCCTCACCTAAGTTGAAGTACCCTCCAGTAGCAGGGGTCTCGATAACTAAGAGTGCGGTAGCTATGAATGTAATGGCTGTAAATACTATTGTCTGTACTATGTTATATACCTTCACCTAATCCACCCCAGCTTAAGAAGCAAGGATCCAACATTAAGCTTTATTGAACGTTCAATAATTAACTACACAGCCTGTAGAGCTTCACCTTCCTCCTACCCTTAGATTTAATGTCGAAGCATATTTCCCCCCGCGCCTCCATGGACTTAACGGCCTTATATACAGCACGTAGGGTGTACGTCTGCCTAGACCTCCATATCTCATATGCAGTCATAGGTCCCCTCTTAGCTAGGGCGTCGAGGATTAACTTCTTAATAACGCTCTTATTAGTGGACAGCGACCTATAACCCATGGTTATGACCGCGACGGAATTGCCTATGTTCTGCGCCACGTAGAAGCTTAGGGCGGATAACGGCTTAGTCCTTAACCCCCTATCTATAAGTCTCTTAAAGGCGTAATATACCTCATCTTCTGGGACCTCAACAACCCTCACCCCCTTAACGCCACTCAGTAGGGGTACGTTTAAGCCCTTAATAGTTGCTGCCGTGATCTCGTAATTAACGTCGAGGCCGCATTCCCTAAGGTCCCTCAACCCCTTAAGCAATGATAGCGCAAGTAAGCCTGTCTCAGCCGGCACGACGACCGTCTCTGCCTTGAGCCCCTTTTCGTGGAGTTCAAATACTATGGTCTTAAGGCCCTCAATCGTGAGGGGATTTACGTACCCTACGCATAGGGAGCTTCCCTCAACATTCCTAAGTAGGCTAATGCCCTTCTGAGCAAAGTAAGTGATGTCATCGAGCTCAACCGAGGTTATATCGTCGACTACTACGTCGGCTTTTAGACCAGCGTTTAATGAGTAGTGCATAAATGACTTCGTGAAGTCCTTTACATACTTGGATCTAATTCCGTGAATTCCTAGGTCTTTAACGTAGGAGACTATCACAGCTGAGGCTCTATCGGTGTACGAGCCCGTAGGGTTAAACCTCTCATTCTTAATTAGAACCCCATCAAATGAGTTGATGGGCGTCATCCCCTCACCCAATGAGTACTTACTATAAATTGGTGGCAGGAGGGTTGAATAACGCCATAATCCAGGCAGCTCGTGATTGACCTTAAAAACGTGATCAGCGAGCTCGATCCCTAAGGCCCCGCCACACCTAGGACATAGAGAGTAGACGAGCGGCTGACCCCTAATCCTATAACCGCACATTAAGCATCCTAAGACATAATCACCACGACTCATTGAGATTCCTCAATAACAACTACATTAGCATCTTTAAATAGGCTGGCCCCCGTCCTAAAGGGCGAGGCCCTCATTCACGGCTATGACCGAGAAACCTCTGGACGTGTCAAGGCATTGAAATCGATGGTGTACATATCCGCGCTTTACGTAGCTCTTTTACGCATCATCATTCATTACCATGTACAATATTTTAAGACATAACATACCTCAGCTCATTTCTTTAAATTCACGTTGCCTCGTGGTGGTTGCCCGTGCCCGTTAGCTAGGTTGCTTTCGCTGCTTGGGCTACCTTGGGCATCATGGACATGGGCTTCCCCCTCGACGCCCGCTCACTTTTCGCAGCGTCATCGGAGGCTACATAGGCGGGCGCCGCTTGGCCCGCCTCACGGTTGACTACG
>JAGDWE010000017.1 GCA_023255965.1 Desulfurococcales archaeon
GAATAGTGAATATTGTTAGCACTCATCATCAGTAGAGAATGTGTAATCCTCCTAAGGCATATAAATTTTAAAAGGCTTAATAGCAGTATTATGTGATATGATGGTAGGTGTGAGCGATGAGTAAGGCTAAGAAGCCTCATTTAAATCTAGTGGTAATAGGGCATGTAGACCACGGTAAGAGCACCTTAACAGGTCACTTACTGATGGAGTTAGGGTTCATAGATGAGAAGACCAGGAAGGAGGTTGAGGAATACGCTAAGAAGGCCGGTAAGGAGGATATGAAGTACGCGTGGTTCTTAGATAGGCTTAAGGAGGAGCGTGAGAGGGGTGTTACAATAGCTTTGTCGTTCATGAAGTTCGAGACACCCAAGTACTACTGGACCATAATCGATGCCCCAGGTCATAGGGACTTCGTTAAGAACATGATTACCGGGGCTAGTCAAGCTGATGCAGCATTATTAGTTGTCTCAGCTAAGAAGGGCGAGTTCGAGGCCGGTATGAGCCCTGAGGGCCAAACCAGGGAGCACATAATATTGGCCAGGACCATGGGATTAGACCAAATGATCGTGGCCATCAATAAAATGGATGCTACTGAGCCTCCGTGGAGTGAGGCTAGATATAAGGAAGTAGTATCAGTGATTAGTAAGTTCATGAAGGGATTAGGATTTAAGGTTGATGCAATACCATTCGTACCGGTATCTGCATGGTATGGCGATAACTTAATCAATAGATCAGCTAATATGCCTTGGTATAAGGGGCCGACACTCGTTGAGGCATTAGATCATGTGAAGGAGCCACCTAAGCCTGTTGATAAGCCATTAAGGATCCCAATCCAGGAGGTATACAGCATCTCAGGAGTTGGTACGGTTCCCGTAGGTAGGGTTGAGACCGGTAGGCTGAGGGTCGGTGATAGAATAGTGTTCATGCCTCCTGGTAAGGTGGGTGAAGTAAGGTCTATAGAGATGCACCATGAGAGGTTGGATGAGGCGTTGCCAGGCGATAACATAGGGTTTAACGTTAGAGGCGTTAGCAAGGAGGACGTTAAGAGGGGTGATGTAGCGGGCCATCTAACCAATCCGCCGACCGTGGTTGAGGAATTTACTGCTAGGACATTCGTAGTATGGCATCCTACAGCTATATCAGTTGGCTATACGCCGGTAATACATGCACATACAGCTAGCGTGGCGGCTAGGATTACCGAGATAGTAGGTAGGTTGGATCCTAAGACGGGTCAGATAGCTGAGAAGAATCCGCAGTTCATTAAGGCAGGCGACTCAGCTATAGTTAAGTTTAAGCCCATAAAGCCGATGGTCGTAGAGAAGTTCAGCGACTTCCCGCAACTCGGTAGATTCGCTATGAGGGATATGGGTAAGACCATAGGTATTGGCGTGGTAATGGACGTTAAACCAGTTAAGGTAGAGATTAAGGGCTAGCATTAATTCAGCGGTGTCTAATTGAATGGCTAATAAAGTAAGGATAAGGCTGTGGAGCGTTAACGTAAACAACTTAAACTACGTAGTATCGCAGATAGTTGACATAGCTAAGAAGGCAGGCATAAACATTAGAGGACCCATACCACTGCCAACCAAGAGGTTAGTAGTACCGACGTTAGTACCACCCCACGGCGAGGGAACTAAGGTATATGAGAAATGGGAAATGAGGGTGCATAAGAGGGTAATAGATATAGCGGCGGATGAGAGGGTGATGAGGCAGTTAATGAGGGTTAGGGTGCCGGACGACGTATATATAGAGATCGAGCTCCTCAGATAGTTTTATGCGTCCTTAAGATAGCAGGCTTGCAAATAAAATAATATTAGGTATTTTAGCGGTACCGCGTAAACGTTAACTCGCTTCTAGTCCTAAAACATTTTAACACCTCAAACCAAGATAATTAGGGGCTGCCGGGGTGCCCGAGCGGCCTAAGGGGCCGGCCTGGAGAGCCGGTGGGCTACACGCCCACGCGGGTTCGAATCCCGCCCCCGGCGCCTAAAACCATCAGTAAGCGTGTTCCACATATTTAGGCATGTAGATTAAGGCATTAACGAGCCAACCTGCCGCTCACCCGAGAGCGAACCTTAGTGTTCTTTAATGGTCATCGATTGTCGCCCTCGGGCTCCTCGCGGTCCCCCCGGGCCCCCTCACCGCCCTTCTGGAGCGGATCTCGGAAATCCGGGGTCACCAATAGGCTTATAAGGGAGTTGGGTTTATAGGCCTAGGAGTTAAGGCTAGACAGGCACGCGGCCTCGGCGTACCTCATGGCGCTAAGGGGGTTGCGAAGCAAAGTAAACGAGCCCAATGATCATGAATTACGTTACAGCCCTTAAGCAGCATCCCCTAAGTCATTGCTGATGAATAGAAGGCTAGATCATATTGTAAGACTCGCCCATAGAGGTCTTAACGAATTCATTTAAGGCCTTCACACCTAAGCTAATTGATTGGACTAGACAAACCCAGCAATACATGGAGTTGGTGGACCGGCCGGGATTTGAACCCGGGACCTCGCGGATGCCAACCGCGCGCTCTTCCGGGCTGAGCTACCGGCCCACTAAATCAAATTAAAATAGATGGGTTTTAAGCTTTATCACGACGAATTAAATTCCATCCCCACTCCTCAGCTCCCTATACACCTTAATGCTTAGATTCCATATCCTATCCCCAGCGTGATGTAGGTTCTTAATTGCCTTACCTTTCCGTAGCTCCCTAATGGCATTTGAGGGTATTAAAGCCTTACCTACAACTATAGGTGTTTCCTTCTTAGGCTCCCAAACGCTGACTACATCATTTATGCTGAATTCATCGAATTCCTTAATACCGGGTATCATTACATCGGCACCGTTGAGTAAGTGCTTAACAGCCCCCTCATCAACGACTACCTTAGGTACTAAGTCGTTAATATGTAGTTTAATTAGGAGTAGGGTGGGTATTAGCGAGCCGCTTAGCTTGATAAATGATGGTGCTCCGTTAAAAACCAACAGCTCTAATCCCTCCTCACTAACAACTAAGACATCCTCGCTCCTACTTACGAATCCCTCAGCCTTAGGGTACAACTTAATTAGTTGACCCCTCAATTCAGCGGCCTCCTTCTTCCTCAGCCTAATTAACCTCAAAATGGCACCTAAATATATAATCTTAAGATATCTTTTTAAACGGCTAGTGAATTATCTATTAAGGTACTAGTTTAGGTGTCGGGATGAGCGATACAGCACAGAAATTACTTCACGAGTCCGTAGGTAGTATAGTGTTAATTAAGTTAAGGGGGGGTAGGGAGTTAAGGGGCAAATTAAGGAGCTTTGATCAGCATCTAAACCTAGTTATAGAGGATGCTGAGGAAATAGGTAGCGAGTCCACGAGGAGGTTAGGTACGGTAGTTATTAGAGGGGAGAACGTATTACTCATCTCACCTGCTAGGGAGTGATGGGGAATGAAGGGAACTCCATCGATGGGTAAGAGGAGTAAGAATAAGACGCACATAAGGTGCCGTAGGTGTGGCAGGCACGCGTATAACGTATCTAAGAAGTACTGCGCCGCCTGCGGCTATGGTAGATCGTCTAGGTTAAGGCGGTACTCCTGGCAGAATAAGAAGGTTAATGGGTTGAGGATTAAGTGATTGCTTAGGGAATTGATGGAATGCCCTTAAGGAAGCTAGTTCTCGACGTGCTTAAGCCGATTAAGGGTTCATCAATAGTCGAATTGGCCGAGGAGCTCTCAGCTATTGATGGAGTAAGCCAGGTATCAGTGGTAGTTAATGAGATGGATGTTGAGACGGTAACCCTAGTTATAACTGTGGAAGGCAATTCCATAAACTTCAATAACGTTAAGGAGGTTATCGAGCGGTTAGGCGGCATAATACATAGCGTTGATCAGGTAGTTGCCTCACGTGCGGGATGAGTGTAATTAACCTGTTAATAGCCCCACTGATAGCGAGAATAGCTGCAACGCCATTTTTGGGAAGGCAGGAGTAGCTAGCTTTACATTCACTAGATTTTAAATCTTAACATGCTGTAGCACGTTAAATCACATAAGCCTCCTCATGAGCAGCTCCGATGCTATTGCCCTTGCGGTCTCACTTGATACCCTGCCCTTAGAGTACCTAGTGAGGTCTGATGAGGCCTTACTGACTCCATCCTCATCCCTTACGTACTTGCCGCATATCCATATGATTGAGTCTAGATTTAATGACGGTATGTTAGATAGCCTAGAAACCTCCATCCAGGCCCTCTGGACGGTTTTATGATTTCTCATCAGCTCCTCAATAACCATTGCCGATTCACCGTCTATGATACCTGATGTATAGGACACCGCAGCCACCCTCCTATCGACTGGTAGTTCGATATCCATTGGCGGGACGATGTAGTTGCCGCACACCCTTGAGGCGTAGTAGAACATCTTAATAGCGAATACCACGGTCTTCTCATCGCCTTCGACGTTTAACGCCCTCCTAATCACCTCCCTAAGCCCCTTAAGATCTCTAAGTAGATCATGGAACCTGACGTATATCTCTACATGGGCCTTGGAATTCAGGAGCTTCCTAATCCTCAACGCCTTCACATCCCTCAATAACTTATTGCACTTAGAATTAGCTAGGAAGTCCATGAATTCCCCAGCCAAGTCATCAGGATTACCAGGCTTGAAGGGATGCCTTGAGAACTCCATCCAATAGTCTTCCCCCCTACTTGAAAGCCGGTAGGACACCAGCGAATTAAGTACAGCGAGTAATGCAGTGGCATTGCAGTCGCCTAACCTCATATATAGTTCCCTTAAGGACTGGAATTGGGGATCCCCCTCCTCAATAGCCAGAACATCGTCAACGCTAAGTAATGAGAGTACTCGACCAACCACAGCGATTCTACCGTACAACACCTTCAACGCCATATAGTCACCTCAATATGCTTAAATCGCTAGTAAACATAATAAATGTGGTGAAGGAATTTAAGATGACCTTAAATATGCGTCCAATAGCGTTCGACAGCTTGGGGGTTAGGTCTATGGCTACGTACATCTCAACATCCGATGTCGGAATACTCATTGACCCCTCGGCATCACTAGCACCTATGAGGTATGGCCTACCCCCGCATGAGGTTGAGCTGAAGGCGTTAATGAAGTATGTAGATGAAATTAAGTACTACCTAGGGATATGCGACGTAGTTATAATTACGCACTACCATTACGATCACCATGACCCAGGCAAGTTGGTGCCAATAGAGTTATTCAGGTCTAAGAAGGTCTTAGTTAAGGATCCGTTAAGGAATATTAACACTTCGCAGAGGATTAGGGCGCATAATTTCCTAAGGAAGTTAAAGGAGGTAACTACGTTTGAGGTAGCTGATGGTAATACGTTTAAATTCGGCAAGACGGAGATCACCGTATCTAGGCCAGTACCACACGGGAATACAAATAAGTTGGGGTACGTAATCATGATACGCATAACTTGTGAGGGGAGATCTATAGCCTTCTCCTCAGATGTGGAAGGTCCATTAGATGAGTACGCAGTTGAGTTCCTGAGCGGGAGCGACGTGATCATAGTTGATGGGCCACCCACATATTTAGCAGGCAACTCATATAGTAGGAGGGAGATTGAGGAGGCGGTAAATAACTTGGTTAAGCTCTCACTGAGGACTAAGAAACTGATTGTAGACCACCACCTACTAAGGGATCTAAACTATCGATCAATATTTGATCAAGTGGATAAGTCCTCAGGTATCAGACCGTTAACTGCAGCGGATTACCTAGGTCTAGAGCCTAACTTGCTTGAGGCTAGAAGGAGGGAATTGTATGGCATTAAACTAGATGATGGATCAGGTCTAACGGAGTTTTATAGTGAGTGACGTCATCCGCTCATCCAAGAGCGGCTATTGATGTTTTCATGTTCGTTGATCGCCGCCCCCAGGCCCCTCACCGCCCTCCTAGAGCGGCTCCCGGAAGCCCGGGGTCGCCGGCGAGTCTATGAGCATATTTGGGGTCGCCAAGCAAAAGGAACGAGCCCAATGGTCATGAAGTCGGCTGCAGCCCTCACCTTCCTTCCC
>JAGDWE010000016.1 GCA_023255965.1 Desulfurococcales archaeon
GATGAGACCATAAATTTATATAAAATGATTGGAATGAACATCTAGGGACGAACGGTCTCGAAAATTTCCACATTATTTGCTGAGTTCAGGGACTTAGTAATTGATGAGGGCTTGAGCATTGAAGATGCCGTTAAGGTGGTTTCAACAAACGTTGCCAGGCACTTAAAGTTGCTAGGTAAGGGAGTTATTGATGTAGGGTCGGATGCGGACATCGTAGTACTAACTAGGGATTTAAACATTAAATACGTATTAGCTAGCGGTAAGTTAATTGCCTAGGCCTAAGAAAGGTGTTACGCGATATGGATGCGATAGTCGTCGAGAACCTTAAGAAGTACTACATTGTGCGTGAGGGATTTAAAGGGAGGAAGGTAGTTGAGGCCTTAAAGGGGATCTCATTTAGTGTTAGGAGGGGTTCTATACATGCATTACTTGGTCCCAACGGTGCTGGAAAGACAACCACCATTAAGGTGCTAGCCACCCTACTACTACCCGATGACGGTAAGGTGCTTGTGGAGGGCTTTGACGTGGTTAAAGAGGCTGATAAGGTGAGAAAGAGAGTTGGAGTTGCCTTAGACGTATCTAAGGGCTTTTACTCATCAATCTCAGGCTATGAGAACTTAGTTTTCTACGGATTGCTTAAGGGTATGGATTTTAATTATGCTAAGAGGAGGGCTAAGGAATTACTTGAATTAGTTGGTTTAACGGATGCAGCTAATAGGCCTTACTATACGTACAGCCTAGGTATGAGGGCTAAATTAGCTATAGCTAAGGCTTTACTCTCCGATCCCGACGTATTGCTCCTTGACGAACCTACACTAGGTCTAGATGTAGAGAGCGCTAGATCTGTTCGTAACTTGATTAAGGAATTATCTACTAGTGGTAAGACGATTTTAATTACAGGCCATAATATGCATGAAATCGAATTACTAGCTGACTCAGTAACCATTATTAATAATGGAACGGTAATTGCCTCTGGAACTCCAGCAGAGCTTAAGAGTAAGCTAGGCCTCCTACATAAAGTTAATTTAAGGATTAATAAGGACGGGGAGGAATTCGTAAGGATTGTGAAGGATTTAATGCCCATTGAAGGCATCTCAGTAAGCGACTTAGGTGATTCGATCAAGATCGCAATGTACATTAGATTAAGTAGGGATGAATTAATTCAGAAATTATTCGAATTCCTAAAGAATTCAAACTACAGGGTATTAGACTTCTCCATGGAGGAACCAACACTAGAGGATGCTTACCTCGCCGTAGTAGGTGGTACGATATCGGGTTAACTGACTTAATGAAGGCATTGCTGTATAGGGAGTTGATATGGTTTAAGCGTTTCTTAGCTGATTATATAGTTTCGTGGGTATTGCCATCAGCTATTTCATTCATGATTATATACCTACCGGTGACGATAAGTGACGTTAATGTAGTCATCGATAAGTTTAGCAGCATCGTCGGAGTTAGATTAGATATCACATCAGTAATAATAGTCACACTAATAATGTCAAGCTTGATACCAGTGGTTTCGGTAGTGATTAATGACATCATTCAAACATTATTCTCTGAATTTAAGTTCCTAGAAGTAAGTTCTACAATTCTTGAAACCACCACTATTAGGAGGTACTTACTTGCTAACGCCTTAGTAAGGCCCATCTTAATGACCTTCTTCGTAACGATGTACCTAATACCCGCCCTTACCGCTGTATTAGGGCTACATGGGTTAGTAGTCTACATTTACATAGAGTTAGCCCTCCAACTGACGTCCATGGTTTTAGGGCTATATGCTGCGTTATTCGCTATGCTAATAACGTTCTACACGAACATAAGTAGGCCTTGGTCCATAGCTAACTCCATTCCCCCAGCAATACTAGCCGGCTCGGGAATATACCTACAAGCTTATTCGATACCTCCTATACTGAGGTTATTCGCTCAGACAACGCCAGTTCCTCAGGCCGTTGAGTTAATTCAGGTAATAGCCTTAGGTATGTCGGCCCCTAATATAACTCATTTCCTAGCCGTGACGGCCGTCCTATTATCCACTTACCTCACGTTAACTGGCTTTATGGGAGTTAAAACCGATATTAAGGTGAGGAAGTGATGAGCCTGAAGCCATTATTGAGGATATTGAAGATACTGTACTTCGGTACTTACCTAATTAAGATACATCTAACTAGTTATATAGCGTCAATAATTAACGGCGCATTATGGTTCATACTAATATTAGTACCAGCGATGACCTTCTCTGAGGATGTGAGTAAGGCGTTTACGATATTTCTCCCAGGCGTGTTAGTCTTGATGAGTTGTGGGGTTGCCGTAGCTGCGGCCATAGAGTTCCTTAGATGGTATGTTAATCAAGGATTAACTGATATGTTTAGAGAATGCGGCTTAAACGTATTTTCATATCTATTAAGTGGAGTACATATAGATACATTTATCTTCGGCTTACTAAGCTACATGTTGATAGGAGCCGCCTCATCATATTACGTCGGGCTGAAGCCGTCGGCCATCATTCCACTACGGCCTCTCTACTTTATGGCGTCATTACTCACCATAATCCCGGCGTACTTACTTATTGGTTCCATGACTGCATATATATACACGGTAACTAGAATTAGCTCAGCATGGATGTTGCTAGCGCAGATGATCTTAACCATCGGCACTTTAGTACCTCCATCGACATCAGTAAATCCGCTCATCTACCTAATTAACCCAGCAACCCTAGCCTCAGAGTTAGCTAGGGCGGCATATGGATCTAATGTAGTTGACGAATCTATATTAATAGTGCTTGCATTACCTCTAAGTGTCATCTACATCATAATTGCCTACTTACTTGGCGTTAGGAGCGATAGGTATATTTCAAGATATGGATTAGAATACAGGTATTAAGATGGTTGACTTGGGATTAAAATATATAAGCATATATTCATATTTATTACCTAGGGAATGTATGCCTGAGGTTAGGTCGGAGGTACGAGTTCTACAGAAGATAGGCAGTTCACTAGCACTCTACCTACCTAAAGACTGGTGCGAACGCAACAAGCTCTCAAAAGGATCTAACGTTACCTTAAGGTACACAGATAATTTTTTATGTATAGATTTAGGAGGTATGAGCAAGGTTGAGAGCACCGATATCGTGCTGAATATTACCTCAATGCCCGAGGATGTATTAAAGTACTTAATACTATCATTCTATATAGCAGGATATGATAGGGTTAAACTAGTATCTCATAAGAGGATCAACTTGCCTTTGAGAAGGCAGTTGCTCTCAATCCTCCGTTATGCATTAAAATACAACGTTATTGAGGAAGGCGAGAACTTCTTGGTAATAGGTAAGGTTGGTGAGGCCGAGAACATGCTTGAAGCTCTAAAACGTGAGTTCAATACCGTGATAACCGTTTTTAAGTACACCATGGAAGCGCTTGAGAATACTAAGTTGCTTGATAAATACTACGAAGCAGTTAATGAATTAGATGATGAAGTTGATAGAGCTCAAGTTGAGGTTGAGAGGGCTGCATTTAAACTAATTCAAGAACCGTTTGCTAATGTCCTGCTATTAAGATATGTAATCCCAGCCACCATAATGTCACTATCTCTGGAGAGGCTATCCGACCACTTGGTATTGCTAGTTAAGGAAGTCGCCAACGGCTATAAAAATATGGGTGAGTTATTAGATTACCTTCAAAAATTCAGCAAAAATCTTCAAGAACTGCACGATATATTAAACGATATCATTACAGGCAAGTATGATCCCATAAATATAGTTCAAACATTAAGTAAGTTAATACGAATAGTTGAAATCAAAAGAACGGTTAGGGAGGATCTAAGCAGAACTTTGAACGAACCTGGCTTCGAGTTAGTTACTTACCATATAATTAGAGTGTACGCTATAATAGCCGACATAGCTGAAGCATTAATCAATACCCTAGCGATGATATTTAATGAAGTAAGGAGTAAATCGTCCATAAGTACGTAATTAAATTAAGCAAATCGCATATTCTGTAAATACTAACATATATTAAATATATTTATATATAGATATGTTTTTAATCAAAATATTCTAATAATTACCTAGGTGAAGGCGGTGAACGGAATAAATAAGATAATAATCCTAGTAGCTTTACTAGAGGTACTCGCCACTATATCCCTAATAATACTAGGTGCTATGAAAGCGGGAACAGGTTAATCGCCTCAAGATAATATCTTTTTTAACTAGTACCAATAAACTTATATATCAAACCACTAAGGTAGATCTACGGTGGTCTGTCTTTGTCAGAGTTCGTAAGATCTTAATAATCGATAAAGTCGCAGGTAAATTGATAGACAATCTAACTAAATATGGATTTGAAGTCAACTATCAGCCTGGAATACAACGTGACCAGCTTTTAAAAATGGTTGCTGACTACGATGTACTGGTATTTAGGGGTAGGATGAGAGTTGATAAGGAATTAATAGACTTAGGCAGCAATTTAAAGATCCTAGCTAGATATGGTGTCGGATTAGATAACGTTGATGTCGATTACGCCATAAGTAAGGGGATAGCTGTTGTAAATGTCCCTACAGCTTCAACGGTGAGTGTTGCTGAACTTACGATGGCTTTAATCCTTTCGCTATTTAGGAATTTATATTACGTAATACATAGCGTTAAGACGGGGTTATGGCCTAAAGGAGAGTTCGTAGGCAGGGAGCTCAACGGCAAGAAGTTAGGCATTATAGGCTTTGGTAGGATTGGTGGTAGGGTAGCTTATTACGGTAGGGCGTTTGGGATGAAGATATTAGCTTATGATGTGAGGAATGTATCTAGGGAATTAAGGGATGTTGAAGGAGTTCAGGTAGATCTAACCGAACTACTTAGTGAATGCGATGTAATAACGCTTCATGTTCCATTAACGCCATCAACTTACCGCATGCTAAATGATAAGACTTTATCATTTATAAGAGAGGGTTCATTTTTAACGAACGTAAATAGGGGTGAGGTCATAGATACTGCAGCATTGATTAAGCACTTAGATAGATTAGGAGGGGTTGCATTAGATGTGCTTGAGGAGGAGCCGCCTAGAAGTGAATTAATGGCCAAGCTAGTGGAGCATCCTAAGGTGATCGTCACCCCGCACATAGGTAGCGAAACCGTCGAGGCGATGGATAGGTTGGCTGATGAATTGATTCATAATATATTAGAGGTGATTAGGTGGCTTTAAAGTACTTAACTCCAGGACCTGTCCAGATACCTAAGCCAGTTATTGGATCTATAGGTAGGCAACCACAATTCCATAGAAGTGATGAATTTAGGAAGGTATTTAAAGAGCTCATAGATAAGTTGATGAGGGTCTATGATTCAAGGCCTATAATACTCCCTGGCACAGGCACGCTATCGGTGGATGTAGCTGTATATAATTACTTAGATCCCAATGATAAGGTCATAGCCGTAGTTAACGGCGAGTTCGGTGAGAGATTCGCTGAGTCCTTAGCTAGTAGGGGCTGCATAGTACGTAGGATTGAATGGGAATATGGAGACATCCCACCTCCGGATGTTATTGAAGACGTAATGAGGAGGGAGGGTGATGTTAAGGCCATAGCCGTGGTTCATAATGAATCAAGTACCGGTACAACTAATAGATATATTGAGGAGTACCAAGAAGTAGCTGAAGGCTATGGAGCGGTACTATTAATTGATAGCGTTTCATTATTTCCGGTCGAGGTCCCTAAGCGTAGTGTAGACGTAATAGCGACTGCCTCCCATAAGGCATTTATATCGCCGCCTGGGGCCTCAATACTTTACATCTCTAAGGAACCTAGGGCGAAGACGCCAGTACCTCCTTCAATGGATTTAAGGAAATTCGTTAAGTTCATGGAGAAGTTTGAGACTCCGTATACGCCGCCTATAAACGTCATATATGGACTTAACTCAGCTTTAGACTACATTCTCGAATTAGGCCTTGAAACTTACTGCAGAATCCATAGGGATAGAGCCAACTTCCTATATGATAGAATTAAATTGAAGGCAGTAGCCCGAAGAGAGTTTAGGAGTTATACGATTACGGCATTCTACACATCTAGGGCTAGGGAGGTGGTAGCTACGTTGAGGAGTTATGGCTACATAATAACAGCTGGTATGGGTAAGCTAAGGGATAACGTTATTAGGATTGGAGTTATGGGGGACGTCAGCTTAGATGACTTAAGCATAGTTGCTGAGGTCGTAAATAGATATGTGGATTGATGATTACTGCAAGTTATGCTTGATCTACTCAAGGACTAAGGACTTAGTAGAACTTGGATGTAGCAGTAAATTACCTAGCCTACTGCGGTACCTAGCGGAAGCACTCGCCATGAATAGCAGATCCCTAGCGTTTACCGAGTCATTTAACTACTTAAAGGAATTAGTTGAATCCGAAGATCCTTACGTGGCTAGGAAGAATGAGTTAAGGAAGGTCGGGGTAGAGCTGGCTGGCTCCGCTAGGAGGTACCTAGAGAGCGCTAACTGGAGTGTTAAGGAGGCATTACGGATATCTGCCGCAGCTAACATCATAGATACCTCTGTGCTGGGTTATCAATTTAATGGTGATCTAAGTAGGGTTATGTGGGATAAACCGATTGTAGAGGAATTAATCAATCTACCTAAGGATGAGGTCATCTACTTAATACCTGATAATGCTGGGGAAGTTGAGTTAGATAAGCTACTTGCTGAGGCCTTAGTAAGAAATGGGCATAACGTAGCTATAGTCGTTAGGGAGAGTAGCTACGAGATAGACGTAACTGCTCAGGACTTAGGCAATGAAGTAAGTATACCGGTTATTAGGACGCCAGGTAATAGGTCGCCGGTCATGTTCATAGATAGCGGGTTCATAATAGCTAAAGGGATAGCAAACGCTGAGGCATACTTAGAATTTGGGATGGTGAACTCATTACATCTCTTTAGGGCTAAATGCGATGTAATATCTAGGTACATTGGTGTGCCGAAAAACAGCGCCATAATAATTTCAGGTGAGTCGCTAAGAAAGCTTTTATCTAGAAGTTCGTCAATCACTCTTAATTAGATGTAATAGTAGGATAGTATCGAAGGGGGTTCTAACATAATCGATATTAATTAGCCTAAAATTGCTTAGGAGGTATCTTAAGACGTACTTAACGTTGGTTAGAGTTGAAATGGTGATTATTAGGAATCCGCCATTACGTAATAACCTATTGCACGAATTTATGATTGCCTTTAGGTACCTTAAGTCCTTACCAGCGCACCAATTAATATCTAAGTCATCGATAGGGTCTAGAGGTAGGTAGGGTGGGTTAGTCACTATTAATTCGACCCCCCTTAACACACTAACTTTAGTGAAGTGCATTACCTTAACCTTATTAAGTACGTCATTAATTATCGAGTTAACCTTAGCCGCTGCGAGCGACTTTAAGCTGATGTCGATGCAGTAAACTTCCTTATTGAACTGCTTGGCTATGTATATAGCTATTACTCCAGAACCGCATCCAAAATCCACTATGGTGCCTTCTAACTCAAGGTGATTTAAGTACTTAATTATCATATCTGTTGATAAGGCTATCAGTGGATTAAATACGGATTTAGGTATATATAAAGATAATTCATGAAATTTAACTAATTTAATTAAATACGGTATCAGCTCATGCATTAACCTCAATAACCACCTAACGATATTAGCCATTATATTGCTTCTACGAATTCCTTCACACCCTTCAGGAGCATCTCAGCAGCGAAGGAAGCAATGATCAAGGACATAAACCTACCTAAACCATTAACGAAAGTAGGTCCAAGCAATCTAACTATTTGTGATGAAAACCTCAATGTAATGTAAATCCCTATAAACGCTATATACGCGGCTACCAAGGTATTCAATAGTCCGTATATGCCTGTGGACATTATTAGTAGGGTCATGGTTCCAGGACCAACAATCAATGGCGTAGCTAAGGGAACTACGGCGTACTCACCTATTTCTATCTTAGATGGCTTATGGCCTGTGATTAACGTATCAAGTGCCACTGCCATCAGTATTACTCCTCCAGCCACTTTAAGTGAGGTGATGCTTATGCCGAATACCATTAATATGTAGTTACCGCCTAACGTAAATACAGTAAGTAATACGAGTACGGTTAAGGACACTTTATTAATTAGTGCCTTAACATCGCTTGGGTTTAATGACTCAGCAACCCTTAATAATTGAGGTAGTGCAGCTATGGGATCCATAATAGCATATAACTGTACTACAAGGCCCATAATTGCTACCACGTCCGCCCCCAGGGAACTCGAGGAACTCAAACTATATTACCAAGTTAAATCTATGATGGCAATTATATATAAGGGATTTGCTTAAGTCATCTTAGCCGCTATGGCTTTAGCCATATCTAATGTTCTAGCAGTACCGCCTAGGTCCGGAGTTATTTCCCTACCATCCAATAACACGTTATATACTGCCTCCTCAATTCTATGAGCGGCCCTAATGCACGCGACATCACCGTATTTAGCCCCAAGCCACTCAAGCATTAATGCGGATGAAAGTATCATTGCTACCGGGTTCGCAATGCCCTTACCAGCTATGTCGAAGGCAGCTCCATGTATTGGCTCGAATATTGCGTAGTTATAGCCTAAGTTACATGAAGGGGCTAAGCCGAGGCTACCGGCGACCTGAGCCGCCTCATCAGATAGTATGTCGCCGAACATGTTGGTTGTTACGATTACATCAAACGCGTGGGGCTTCCTCACTAAATTAGCTGCACATGCATCCACATATTGTTCCTCGTAGGTTATCTCGGGGAACTCCTTAGCTACATCCCTACATGCCTTAGCAAATAGTCCACATGTAGTTCTAAGTACGTTTGATTTATGGACCGCTGTCACCTTCCTCTTCCTACCGAGGGCTAACCTAAATCCAACCTCAGCTATCCTCCTAGACGCTTCGTAGGTTATTACCCTGATAGCTAAAGCCGTATTCGGATTAAGCATGAATTCTAATCCTCTATATAGATCCTCAGTATTCTCTCTAACAACTATCAGGTCTATGTCCTTGCTTAATGCTTGGGTGTTCGGGTAGGACTTAACAGGCCTTATGTTAGCGAAGAGGTCAAACATGATCCTCAATCTAACTATGACATCGGCTGAGGTCTCGCCCACTGGCGCCTTAAGGCATGCGTGAGAGGACTTAATGAGCTCAATACTCGACTTAGGTAATGCCTCGCCATACTTGCTTAATGCTGAATCACCCGCCTCAACATACCTCAAATTAAGCTTAATCCCATAGACCTCTGAAACCCTCCTAAGGATTTCCAAAGCTGCTGAAGTTATTTCAGGACCTATTCCATCGCCTTGAATTAATGCGATAACGTATTCACTAGGTTTTAAGCTAGTACTCCTTGAATATAGTTCCCTAAGGGAAGCCAATACCGATGCCAAGGCCGTCACCTCTAATATCTGTAGCCCTAATTTTAATACCTTCATTAACGCTTAATATAGCTGAAACACCTAGCCTGCTAGGGTACCTAACCCTTCTAAATTTAATTTCATTTAATCCATCAACATTAAATCCGTCCTCAACGAGCACCTCATCATTACTTAAGTCCCATATAAACCTAGGTAGCACAATAGATGATTGAGGATCTAATCCGTAGTCTATTAAGTTAGTTATTAACTCAGCATGTATCTGAGGCGTTTCCCCTCTCACGGCACTTCTAATTTTTAATTACTTTTAACCCCGTGAGCGGGGTTAGCCCTTGGTGTGGGATCACCAGCTTCGCCCGCACCTCATGGGGCTCATAGAGCCCAACGCCATGGTGCTTTCAACTGAGGATCCATCCATCACCGCATGGCGGGTCACAGAGATGCGCTTGCATAGTTTCTCCTCTCATCATCAAGCATTCGTATGCGAACGAAAGCATTCAAGTTTATCGCTAAATCGGCAACAGCCTGTAGTTACCTCCGGAAGTACCTAGTCTGACCTCCTCTCCGCCCTGAAGGGCGGGGAGGTTTGGGCTACATCCAAGAGCTTCCTCGATTTAATCCCGGGCCGGGTTTTCGGCCCATCTCCTCCACTCTGAGGGCCCGGAGTTATGGCCATTACCACAGCCCCCGGGCGCAGGGTTTAAGCTGCATGTAAAGCATCGCCATTTAAGATTGAAATCTTCGGGGGAGCGACTTATTACGCACCTAGGTATGGGTTAGCTCCTTTTGATTGCCATTATAAGCTTTCATATTTGCCACGGCTCTCGATCTACTATGAACGATGATGCCGTGCGTCTATATAGCGTTTCCCCCACTCATGACGCTCTCAACTCCGTGAGTGGAGTTAGCTCTCTTCTATGAGAATGCTGATATCTATGAATAAACTAAAAAATACTTATGCCAGTATTTGATTGATTCTTAAAAGCAACCTAAATATGTAGAATGCTGTATAGCTCACTTCCATCTCATTATCTCCTTAAGGTTGTTAGGCCAGGGAGCGATAGTATATTTTTTAATCCATTCTTCATCTATGGTTAATTCCCTCAATGCTTTAATAATTCTATTAATTATTCCCTGGTCTATCCTCCCTTCAACAACAGCAGGACACTCCATATCTAGGTATATGACCTTTTCTTCGGTTTTGAAGTCATAGTACATAATAACTGGCCATATCCTGCAATCGAATGGCCTATTCTGGTAGTTTAAGCATAATCCATCCTTACTTAGAAACGGGCATGCCCTGCCGTTATAATAACCTAGGCATTTAACGGGCCCTAATCCCGTCTCCAACGTAAATGCTACATCCTTAAATTCTTCTTCCTCCTCAGGTAGGAGTACTGCATAGAAGCGCTTACAGCAATTTACGTTGCAGTTCTTACATATATCTCCGAAATCTATGAATTTAAGGTGTTGGGAGAGTTTACCCATCACACCATCCACACTTCTACATCAATAAGCTTCATTATATTTAAAGTTAAAAAGTTAACTATCTTTAAAATGCTCGAAAACGTTATTAAAGCTCCTTAAAATAATCTTTATTTAGGTGTTACGATGAGCGAATTGATAGACATCAATGAATTCTCAAAAATAGATCTACGTGTGGGATTAATAAAGCATGCTGAAAGAGTTCCTAGATCTAAGAAATTAATTAAGTTAATAGTTGACCTTGGGTCGGAGGAAAGACAAATATTAGCTGGTATAGCTGAGTTCTACGACCCCAAGGAATTAATAGGGAAGCACGTAATTGTTGTAGCTAACTTGAAACCAAAAAAGATGATGGGGCTCGAATCTAAGGGCATGATACTTGCAGCTGGTTGTGGACCTGATGAAAAGCCCGTAATACTAACTACCTTAGAGCCGGTTAGACCAGGGACAAAAATATGTTAAGCTATTGGGGAGGGAGGTTCCTCTGGTGGAATTCTCTTATGTTTATTTAACTCAATACGCCTAATTATTTTATTGACGAATTCTAGGGTGACCTCAGTTCTCCTTGAGACCTCAACTGGATCTAATTTAAGGTCAATTAAATGATAAAGGACTTTATCTATTATATCGTATTCTGCACCTAATTCATCACTTGCTTTATGACCTAGCCACAATCCAGGGCTACTTGGCTTCCATGCAATCCTCTCCGGTATGCCTAAGTATTCAGCTAAAACCCTTACCTGGGTTTTATAGAGCTTTACTATGGGGTAGATGTCAGCCGCTCCATCCCCCCACTTAGTGAAGAACCCCAGTAAATACTCGCTACGATCACTAGTACCAAGCACCAATAGATTATACGTGTTTGCTAGGTAGTAGAGAAGTATCATCCTAGTCCTTACTTTAACATTGCCCTTAGGCAGTTTAGGTGCGCTTAAGTAATCGGTACCGAAAGCCCTAAGGAGGTCTTCAACTATCTCAGTAATATCAATGTACCTTACATTAATTAAGCCCAACTCCCTAACTAAATACCACGCATCACTTATGTCTTCAGGATTACTCTCCTTATCTGGCATAATTAATACGTGAACTTTATTAACCCCTAATGCCTTAGTAGCTAACGCCGTAACCACCGATGAATCAACACCACCGCTTAGACCAACAACAACCCCATCCGCTCCAGCCTTATCTACCTGAGAACGTATATACTTCATTAATTCCTCGGAAGTCCTAGCTACGTTGTAATTTAGGTAACTGGGCACTTCATACCTAGGCATTCCATTATCCCTAAACTGACGTTTAAGCAAACTAAATATAAGCTCTTGACCTCCTACCAGACCTAAAAGGGTGAGGCCTTCAGTTATAAAATTTGCAACTAAAGTGTTCTATGATAAAAATTAATTACTTATACTTTACTGCAGCTTGGGCAGCAGCTAATCTAGCTACAACCACTCTATAAGGAGATGCGCTAACATAATCTAGTCCTATCCTATGTAGTAGTTCTATTGATTTAGGATCTCCGCCGTGCTCACCGCATATGCCTACTTCTAGGGCTGGATTAGCTGATTTCCCTAGCTTCGTCCCTATCTCAATCAACTTACCTACCCCCTGCTCATCCAGCGTTTCAAACGGATTGAACGTGAGTACACCACTCTCTAAGTATTGTGGTAGGAACTTGGCTTCGGCATCGTCTCTACTGAAGCTGAAGGTTGCCTGGGTTAAGTCATTTGTACCATAGCTAAAGAAGTCCACCTCCCTAGCTATTTCATCAGCTGTCAAGCACGCCCTAACGGTTTCTATCATGGTACCTATTTTAATCCTACCCATTAAGTTAATACCGTACTTTGCCTCAACGTCCTTAATTGCCGGTATTATTGACTTCTCCTTAACGTACTTAATCTCGGACGCTATAGCTACTTGGGGAATCATGATCTCAAGCACTGGGTTCTTGCCTTCTCTAATTAATTCGGCTGCTGCCTCAACCATCGACTTAGTTAGGTAGTAATAGAATTCAGGGTAAGTAACACCTACCCTAACCCCTCTATGACCCATCATTGGATTATGCTCTTTAAGTTTGGAAATCCTACTATATAGCCACTCTAAGTTCTTAACTTCCTCTAAATTACCCTTCATCCTAGCTTCATATAGCTCCTTAAGCACCTCCTCAGGTGCTGGCAGGAATTCGTGTAGCGGTGGATCAATAAGTCTAATTATTACCGGTAATCCATCCATTATCTCTAGGATCTCCTTAAAATCGCCTTTAATCATCTCAGATAATTTCTCTAGATACTTAACCCTCTCCTCAACGGTCTCAGATAAAATTACGTTCCTAAGTACCTCAAGTCTTTCAGGCTTCCTAAACATTCTCTCTATACGTAATAAGCCTATTCCTTCAGCACCAAACTTCCTAGCAATTCTAGCGTCTTCAGGAACATCCGCATTCGCCCTAACACCTAATTTCCTAATCTCATCAGCCCACTTGAGTAGGGTATCTAATTCTGGGATTAACTCAGGCTCTATAGTAGGCACCTTGCCAACATATACTTCACCTGTCGTACCATCTATTGATATCCAATCACCTTCCTTGACAAGTATATCGCCTACTTTGAATTCCCTCCTTCCATAGTCTATAACTATGGATTCAGCCCCGACCACAGCTGGCTTACCTATAGCCCTAGCAACTACCGCCGCATGACTTGTCATACCTCCCCTACTTGTTAGTATGCCTACTGCCGCATAGAACCCGTGAACATCATCAGGTTTCGTCTCAACCCTAACCAATATTACCTTCTTACCAGACCTCGCCCACTCTACAGCAGTATCTGGGTGGAATACCACCTGCCCGCTAACTGCGCCAGGAGATGCACCAAGCCCCCTAGCCACCGGCTTCCCCTTAAACTTAGGATCTATCCTAGGGTACAGCAACGAGAGTACGTGCTCGGGCTTAACTTTAATGATCGCCTCCTCCTTGGTTATAATCCCCTCTAATGCCATATCAACTGCCGTCTTAACCCTAGCTAGGGGGGTCATCTTAGCATCTCTATTCTGCAGGAAGTATAACCTACCTCTCTCAATGGTGAATTCGACATCCTGAACATCCCTATTCAATCTCTCTAAAGTCTTGCTGGCCTTAATCAATTCGTCATAGACCTGAGGCATTAACTCCTTAAGCCTGTCTAAAGGCATAGGCGTCCTAATCCCAGCCACTACATCTTCACCTTGAGCATTAGGCAGGAACTCTCCGTACGGTCTATTCTCACCGGTAGCTACGTCTCTTGTAAATAGAACCCCAGTACCTGAGTCCCAACCCATGTTGCCGAAGACCATGGTGACTATGTTCACAGCTGTGCAGTCAGCCTGATCCGGCGTTATCTTATTAGCCATCCTATAGAATATCGCTCTAGGATTCATCCAAGATCTGAACACTGCTTTTATAGCCAATTCAAGTTGCTTCCAAGGATCTTGAGGGAACTCCCCGTGCTCCTTCCTAACGATTTCCTTGAACTCATTAGCTAATTCCTTAAGTCCTTCTACTGGTATTTCAACATCCTGCTTAACCTTGTACTTAGCTTTAACCTTCTCAAGAGCTTCATCAAATAATTCCTCCTTAATCCCTAAGACTATCCTTCCAAACATTTGAATGAACCTCCTGTAAGCATCGTAAGCGAACCACTCATTATTAGTTAGCTTCGCTAGTCCCTTTACAACTTCATCGTTTAACCCTAAATTGAGTACCGTATCCATCATACCGGGCATTGATAAGGCGGCACCAGACCTAACTGAAACCAGTAATGGATTTTCAGGATCTCCAAACCTCTTACCTGTCTTGGATTCAAGCCACTTTACGTACTCCTTAACTTGATCCATAAGTCCTTGAGGTAGTTGAAGGCTGTCTATGATCCTCCAAATCTCACTAATTATTTTATCCCTAACTTCTGGAGGAGGTCCCCTCTCTAGCTCCTTAACCAACTTATCTATGACCTCCCTTCTGCCGCTATAGAAGTCTCTACATGCTTCGGTGGTTATCGTAAATCCTGGAGGAACTGGGAGCCCTAACTGAGTCATTTGAGCTAAGCTGGCGCCCTTACCACCTAATAGTTTCTTATCCTTCCAATCACCCTCCTCAAATGTGTAGATGTACTTTTTAGTAACCACCAGTGAACCCCTTACTTAAGGGTATAAACAGTAATAAAGGTAATTGAAACCATTAAATAATTACAAACCAAGATCATTTCTCACTACGTTCCTTTAATTCTACATGAAGACAAACCCTGACCTCACCACTAAGCCATCTAGCAATCATATTTAGGAGCTCAAGCCACCTCTTAATTAAGTAATTAATATTTTCCTTAGATGTTAGCCAATATACGTAGATCATCAATAACGCATATATCGATGGCACCAACTGAACCATGTAGAAGCTATATTGAGTCCTACTACCTAAGAACCATATAAATACATACATTAGGAACGTCGTCCAAGTAAATTTGCTAATGATCCCTCCATCAACTAACTTATTAATCGCCGGCAGCGTTATCAATGACGTTGTAGCAACTATCAGGTAAATTATATTATTGCCCTTAGCAACCATATCAGCGACCCACGCGCCATCAATATACCTATAGTGGAGTATGAAGGGATTAACGCCCAGCAACCACTCCCAAGGAGCCGCCGTTGGAGGACCAGACAACGTCTTTACGCTTAAATGCCACCTTATGGCATTCTCAACGGCCTCATACCACCATTGACCGAATCCCTGCAGGATAATTAGCGGAATCGATGATATAACTAGAGCAAGCAATGGTGATAATGCGACGTACGATATTACGTTAATAGGTCTCATACCTCTGGATATCGAGATCATCAAGTATATTGGGGCAACAAATAACCCGCTGTACTTAGATATGAATGCTAGATTTAATGAGATGAGGCCTGCTAGTAGCCTTCCCTTAATGATTAAGCAGAGCGTTAATGTAGTAAATAATGCTAGGGTCATATCTATCATAGCTACCATACTCATAGATCTAAAGAGGTTATCTAACGCAAGTAAGAGGGATGCTACAACACCTAAATAGCTACCTGTTAAGCCGTTAATTATCGATCTAATTATTAGGTAAGTAAGTACCAGCGTGATCGATGAAGCTATAAGTGATGGTAATCTCCAGCATATAGGTCTGTCGCCACATAATGCTATAGATAATGCTATGAAGTATTTGGTAAATGGCGGGTGCTCAGTGTTTAGATAGCTAGTTATTGATGAGTAATCTGGGTATCTAAATCCTGGAATCACCGATTTAACTCCAGGTATCTCCAGCAATTCACGAGTATCTAAATGGCCGGGTACCTCAACATATATTAGCTGAGTTAAACTGTAGTCCGATTTAACAACCCTACCACCATAGCCTAGGATCGTTCTAATCACGTTGCTTCTAGCACTTAAATCGCTTAATTCTATGTTGAGCCCTAATAACCCGTCAGCGGTTACGTATCTAGGCATAATATTAAAAGCCTTGATCAAGAGGTTCCTAGCACTGCTAACATACCAGCATTCGTCGGATATGTAGTCATCGATCTCAGATACAAAGGTAAATGAATAGTAGAGGTGAAGTAACACTATTAATGCGATCAATATGTGGGGTAAAGCAAACTTAATTGTGCGTATGTAACCATATTTACTAGACGCCAACATACATTCTTAGCCCCGGGAATCCCCTACGTCACTAATTATATTAAACTTTAAATGGATGGCTAATGTAGTTCATATGGTGTAAGGTATTAGAATACGACTAACCGGGTTTAAGCATTTTGAAAGGGTTGATGATGCCGTTAAGAAGTTGCTGAATAGCGTTAAGATAGATCTAGATATAATTGAAGTCGATATACGTGACTCACTAGGAATGATATGTGCGGAGGAGGTAAGGGCCCCCTTCGATATACCATTATTTGATAGGAGCGCTGTAGACGGATTCGCTGTTAGATCATTTGATGTCAGTAGCGCATCTCAACATAATCCAGTATACCTTACCATTGTAGGGAGTTTAGAGGCTGGTAGCGACTTATCAGGTGTTAGGCCTTTAAATGATGGTGAGGCATACGCGGTTTACACTGGGGCCCCTATGCCACCTGGCGCTGATGCCGTAGTACCTTTCGAGTACTGCATTAATGAGGGAAGCAGGGTTGGGGTTCTAAGACCAGTGCCTCCTTATGGTAATGTTTCCAGGGCAGGTGAGGACTTCAGGAAGGGTGATGTAATCGTTAGAAGGGGTGTGAAGTTAATGCCATGGCATATAGCAGCCCTAGCATCAGCTAACGTAAGTAGAGTTAAGGTTTATAGGAGGGTTAGAGTAGCTATTATGAATACAGGCAATGAATTGATTAACTTAGGTGGTGGTCTAAGGCCAGGCAAGATCATTAACTCGACCGGCTTACTTATTGAATCATATGTTAAGCTATTAAATGCTGAGCCAATACCCCTTGGTATAATCCCTGATGACGTAGAGAGCATTAGGGGGGCTGTGGTTAAGTCCTTAAGCATGTCGGACATAGTCGTAATTACTGGCGGAACCTCAATAGGTGATACGGATCTAGTTCCTGAGGCCTTAGAGAGTATTAGTGGAGCTATTAGGTTATTCCATGGAGTGGCCATTAGGCCTGGACGGACTGCAGGAGCGTATATTATCGGTGGAAAGCCCGTGCTGATAATTTCAGGACTCCCCGTTGCATGCTTGGTTAGTTTGGAAGTATTCCTAAAGCCTTTAATTCACTTCCTAACAGGCGAGGATGAATTGCCTTTAGCTACGGTTAAGGCTATCTTAACTAGGAGGCTAGTAAATGAAGTCGGCTTTAAATCCTTCTACAGAGTTAGCGTGTGTTACGGGGATGATGGGAAGATCTATGCTGAGCCATTAAGGCTTACCGGCTCAGGAATACTCTCAACGTTAATTAGGGGGAATGGAATTATAGTGATTCCAGAGGAGGTTGAGGGCTTCGATGTAGGGGAAGAGATCTCGGTACAGATACTGAACCCCATATCTAAGTGCAATAGCGTTTACCACATACCGTGACCCAACGAACGACGAGCCTCACCCTCCTAGGGCGGGGAGGAGGTTAGCTCCTTCCATCTCTGGGGCAACTTATCATTGTATGTGCCACTCATTAATAGTATTAATAAGTGTATTAAATACGGGCTTGCAATCTTCATCCGCCCTGAAAGGCTAGACCTTCGATTGAAATGCTTAAATTAGCGGTAGGTTAGTATTATTCGTATGAAGGTACTTATATCTAATGATGATAGTTACTTAAGTCCAGGGCTTTATATACTCCATGATGCAGTTAAAGATGAGCATGAGGCCTTAGTCATCTCAACCCAATACCCTAAATCAGCAACCGGCCGTGAGATAAGCTTCAATAAACCATTAAGGCTATATAAGGTAAGGTACCTAGATCACGAAGTCTATGTTACCGATGGGACGCCCATAGATGCATTACATCTAGCTATAGATGTAATTGGATTTAATCCTGACATAGTGATCTCCGGTGTTAATGTTGGGGAGAACTTATCGTTGCAGCATATATACTACAGCGGAACAGTTGGTGTGGCGATCGAGGCAGCATTAATGAATATACCTGCCATAGCTATTTCAGCTGACGTGTATGAGTTTTCCGACTTCGAGGATCCCTTGCTTCGAGCCGAGATAATTAAACTCGTACGTCTATTATTAAAGAACATAAGTAGATACAAATTCCCTAAAGGAGTTGATGTTCTAACAATAAACGTCCCTAGGATGAGTAACTTCAAGAATTGTTATAGAGTGGTCAAGGCTGCACGGATAAGGTGGAGGGCGCGCTATAAGATCGATAAAGATGTTAGGGGTAATATATGTTATTGGCTGCAGGGAGAGCCGGAAACATCCGAGGTTAATACCGACGTCTACGTATTTGATAAGGAGTCATGTATAACTATATCACCACTAAGCGTTGATTTAAACGTAGCGGATGAGGTGTTAGATAATGTTAATAAGTTAATAGTTAATTATTAATTATGGCCATGAGGGTCAACTACGAATTAGTTGATAAAGCTATTAACGACTACAATAAATATAGATCGCCAGAGGCAATAGCGTATCTAATCGACATCAATGGCCGTTACTTAACAATTAAATTCGAGGGATCCATATGCTTCACATGCGGCTTCTACGACTATTTCGAGGACTTAATCTACATATTAATAAATTACGGCGTATTATGTAAGATCGTTGAAGTATTAGCTGAGGGTGAAGAGATAACGGTAAAATATGAGGTCGTTGGATTAAATTTAGAGTTAACCGCCTAATATATGTCCGTCTATAGATGCGTACTTGATGTGCTCCATGTAATGGATTTAAATTTTAAGGCATATCTTTCGGTCCTTAACCATCTAATCCTTATGGGCATCAATGTAATTAAGACTATCAACCCCTGGAATATCCAATACATTGGCGCTACTAGTGCCGATACGTCCCTAATATCTAGTTCGATCAACACATATAGCGGTGCTAAGATCATAGAAATCACAGCAATTAGTGAAGCGTAGAAAGCACATGTATCAACGTAGACTAAATGGGATAACGCTAATACTGTGACAGCCGTTGGCATTGAGAGCAATGCGAGCGGCTGTATGTATATGATTACCAATTTAACTACGTTACTCACACTTAATTCCCTGCCATGATGAAGTGTTAAGTCCTTTAAGCACTCGATATAGCCTCTATACCATCTCAACCTCTGCTTAATAAGTCCTTTAATGTTTCTAGGAGCTCCCTCATATATTACTGAATCAAGTAATGCTATCTTACGGCCGTACCTAGCTGCTAATATAGTGAGGTATGAGTCCTCAGTTAGCTTATCAGGCAACCCGTTAATCTTGGTCATGAAATCCCTTGATATAGCCATCCCCTCACCGCTAACTAGGGGGAAACCAGTAATAGCGACCAAGCCCGGTAATGCTACGTTATACCATAATACGGTATCTATTAGCGATAACTTCCCAAGCAAGTTATCACCTACCCTAAGAACTTTACATCCTACTACATCATAACCCATTCCAATCAATTTAACGGCCTTAGCTATGTGATGCTCATCGTTAACTACATCCCCAGCATCGTATATTACCACCACATCTCCATCAATTCTATTAAGCATTAAGTTGATGGCTGATGCCTTACTCCTCCTACTATTTTGATTGATGACTACATATGTCTTAAGACCCCTATCCTCGAGTATATGCCTTAAGCTACTTACATGGTTAATGGTCTCTATGTCATCCCTTTCTAAAATTATATATACGTCAATCAAGTCCTTAGGATACGACTGAAGTGCTAGGCTTCTAAACGTCATCTCGATATCCTCCGGCGTCTCCCTATAGAACGGCAGAATCACCGTGACCTTAGGTAGCTTGCGATCATCTACATGATTGACGTTCACCCATACGCGGCTTCCTATCTTGCCTAATATGCTATATATAGAGATTGAGGAATAAATGAGTGAGAGTGCGATTACTCCAGTAATTATGTTCCATAAGCCAGGCGTCACTAAGCCCCCTATAGTAGTAATCCGCTGAGGCATTAAATATTATCATTAATTACGTAAGAGCTATTTACGTAATACCCTTGCTTAATTAAGTTACTATAACACCTGCTACAGAACTTAAAGTTCTTACGATCCGTATCATAGATTGAATTACTAAAATACATCACACATAGTACATTATTACAGTGCTTTAACCCAAACACATGCCCTACCTCATGTACTACCTCCTTCTTAATTCTATCCATGAATTTATCTGCATCTGCAAGGAACCTCAATCTTGGTAGAAACACTAATGCTGCATTATCAACATCGCTAGCTATGCCGAATACGAAATTTAGTCCGTCTACATAGGCATCTACATCTGCTATACCTAATACTATAGTTCCATCTTCAGTTCGTAGATTACGTATCCACCTAAGTAGTAAGGCGGCATTGTACTGATCTCTATATACGTTTTTAAAGTCGCTAGGAACCTTAGCTAATTTTAAGATCTTTACCGTTGCATTAAATGCCTTAGTAAGTAGCTCCTTTACATTATTGATAATTACGTCTGCGTCCGCCATGTTTAGCGGAATTAACTCGAATATCATCGTGGGATCAAAATATTTAATGCATAGAAAACCAAAAAACTTATCGCTCATTTACCAGGTGATTAGTGAAGATCATTGTATACCCAATCTCCTCCTTATTTCTGCGACCGCCCTCTCAACACCTGTTAATCCTAACTTCCTTACAGTCTCAACAGTTGGTATGCCGTACTCATCCCAACCTAGGGCCGCGTAGTAGTCCCTCTTTAGTTTTTCGATATCCTCCTTCTTAGGTGCCTGACCCTTCTTCGGGCCGCTCGGCAATGGTTCGTAGAACCTCGGCGGATTGTCATCATGTATCCTTGGATCCCAATATACGTCTGGGCCTCCAAGCAGTAGTAATATCCTCTGAAGCGTCAATATCCTCCTTGCTGTCTCATTAACCCACTCATCCTTAGTTATATTCCATCCCGTCACTGCTCTAAGGGCGTCGAATATGAAGTCCAGACCGCCTAATACATTAAACTGACATATCACGGCACTATCAGCTAGCGATGCCCACACCTCATTAACTATAGGCGGTGCATCTAACGGTAACATAGCTACTGATTGATGGTCTCCTCCCTGTACAGAGCTGACGTAGGATATTGGCGGATAGTCTAAGCCGCTTCTAACTCCATGAGCGCCTATAGCTATTCCCTTAGCCTGAACTGCGTACTTAAGTACTTCCTCAGCCCTCAATCCCTTCATCTCAGCTATCTTTAAAGCAGCTCTATAAGTTCCTTCAGCAAGTATCTTGCCGATGCCCTCTTTATTAGCTATTAATTTAAGTAGCCTAACGAATGACTCCACATCACCCCACCTAACCTCGAAGCCTATGTCGTCCTTAGTTAGTATGCCCTTCTCAAATAATTCAGCTGTAAAGCCCAATACATTACCAGCGTTAATCATATCAAAGCCTAATTCTTCGCCACACCATATTAAATATGCGATATCCCTAACATCATATATACCTAGATTACTGCCCTCATACGCAAGTAACTCATAGTCAGGTGCATCGGTTATTACCGTTTCACTGCCTCTATGTAGTACGGTTACCTTCATACAGCATAATGGGCATCCGTAATCAGCCCAGTACCTCTTAACCCAATCATAGACCTCTAAGTCGTACTGACTGTATGTATCCTTCTCCCAATACTCCTCCTGCCAATTCCTAACCGGTATTGAGCTTAGGTCGCGACCATACCTCCAAGGTCCTTGACCAGTACCCCAGATCCTAAGCCTAGGTGCCTTCTTAGGAACCAACTCTATGGCCTTATATATTAATTCCTTAAGCTTAGGTAGATCGTATACTGGAGGTAATGGACCGCTACCCTTAACAACGACGGCTTTTAAGTTCTTAGAACCCATGACCGTGCCGTAGCTTCCGTAGGCAGCTGCATGAGCGTATTTACCTTCAATAGCTGCTATCCTAGTTAGATTCTCGCCTGCAGGACCTATGTAGATCATTGCAGGTTCCTTAGGTTCTCCATATCTAGAGGTCTTCCTCAACTCCGGTAGCACATCCCTTAAGATCAACTTATGGGTCTCCCTTATCCCCTTACCCCACATCTTAGAAGCATCTCTAATTTCGACCTTATCATCATGTATAAAGAGGTAGACTGGGTCCTTCGACCTCCCAGTAATTACTACGCCATCATATCCCGAAGTCTTAAGCTCTAAACCTACTTCACTAGCTATCGTAGATCCCACAGTACCTCCTGACTGCGGCGATTTGCCGGTTACTGCTAATCTAACTCCAGCTATGTAGCCGGTTAGTGGTCCAGTAAGAATTACTAGCGGGTTTTCAGGAGATAATGCATCTATACTACTCCATCTCTCTCCTATTCTCTCCCATAGTATCCATGAACCTAACCCCCTACCCCCTAAGAACTTCCTATATAAGTCCCTCCGTAAGTCGACGACCTTAGTGGCACCACTACTTAAGTCTACTTCAAGCACTTTACCTGTAAATCCGTATGGAATATTACATCACCTCCTCTGGATCCACCTTATATAACTTCTTAACGTAGTCCTTAGTAATTTCTTCAGCCCCCCTAGCATATAGCTTGTAATGGCTTCCAGGCCATTTATCAACTAATATTAATGCATTAAACCCTAATGCCTTACATACCTTAACGCATTCCGGATCCCCCCCACATAGATCACATATAAGCACTGAGTCCTTCTGAGGTAAGACCTTAGGTATCCTCCCCGGACATGCCTCAACGCACTTACCGCACTTAATGCACTTACCTTCATCCACCTTAACTGCTCCAGTAGATTCATCAACGTATAACGCCTTAGTTGGGCAAGCATTAACGCATGGATAATCCGTACATTGAGCACATAGTATCGGTATGGTTATCCCTGGAACATACTCAAATACTCTAATCCTAGATGCCTCAGGCCATATGATGCCCTCATGCCTTAAGGCACATGCAACTTCACAATACCTACAACCACTACATCTATCGTACTCCCTAAATATCCAGATGGGCAATATAACACCCACATATAACTCAAGCGCTGAAATATAAATTATTTTCTATATAGCTATAATTAAAACCAATTAATTAATTTCTAAATTAAGAATCACCATTTATTTTAATACTCTAAGTAGGTGGAGCTAGTTGATCGCATATTGCTTACGACATAAAAATTTCATCTAGCACTGTTTAGTACCTCCAATAGTTACGTCTCAGTAACAACGTCACCATCATTAGAATTAAAATAACAGCAATAATTATAGTTTATAGTACGGTATAATCGATTTACCCGTTCGTCCCTACGCCTTCATTTCGATCATTTTACGTCCGTCCATGATCAGGCGTAGGGGCTCCTGCCTCGTCCAGGGGGCTCTGGTACCCGTCGAGCCAGACGGCGCTGCTCCCATCGCCCCGCGGCTCTATGAACCGGAGCTTGTAGACCTCACGCTCCATTATCAACAACGAAACAGCCCTTTCAACTTACAGCTGAAGGTCTCGCCCTTTAAAGCGGGGAGGAAGTCAACCGAGTTCTGCTGTGCTAAATTAAGGCATCAACTGGTAAATCATATGAAAACGTTCTTAAGTAAAATTAAATGGAAATTAAACTTTATTTTTGGATTTTATTGAGGCCTTAATATTACCGATTAGTTTACCAGCATTCACTTGCCATATACCTTAGATCTACCTAATAATGCCTTACGCATCAAGTTCTTGACGATCTCTTCACTCACAGGTGATGGATTATTGCTTATATTTCTCTTATAGCCCACGACATCGACTGCCATCGCGTCTAGTTCTTCTTCCTTAAATCCTACCTCAGCTACGCTATCTGGTATTCCTACGGCATCCATCAACTTACATAAGCTCTTAATGAATTCCTCAATGGATGATGCAGCAACTACCCTCAGTAATACGTTTAATTTTCCTCCATCTAAATATTTCAGGTTGTACTCCAGCATGAAGGGCATCAATATAGCGTTAGCTAGCCCATGATGTACGTTATGGTGCGTGGTTAGATAGTAACCAGCTGCATGTATGATCGTGGTTCCTGCATCATTAATTGCCATACCACCCAACGTCGATGCTATATGTAACTTGGCCTTAGCTTCTTCATCACCTTCATAGGCGCTGATTAAGTACCTCATTATGTAGTCGATAGCGATTATTGCAACGCCATCTGATATGGGGGTCGAAGCCCTTGATGTGTATGCCTCAATAGCGTGGGATAATGCGTCTAAGGCCGTCCAAGCAAGTAACTTCTTTGGAATACTCCTGAGCACCTCAGGATCAACTATTGCTACCTTAGGTAGTACTGCAGGCCCTGCCATGGTGTTCTTCCTCTTAGTACTTAAGTCGGTGATTATTGCATACCTAGTTACCTCAGCCCCTGTACCGCAGGTAGTTGATATAGCTATAACTGGTATAGTTGTTCCTTCAACTACCTTGGGGAAGAAGTAATCGCTAATCCTCCCCCCTAACGACAGCAGAACAGAGATCGCCTTACCAGCATCCATAGCACTACCGCCTCCAAATGCTACAATGGCATTTACCCCAGCCTCCTTAGCTATCCTAGCGCCTTTCTCGCACGTTTCGATGCTTGGGTTTTCCTCAACTTCATTGAATAATATATAACTAATACCGAATGAGCTTAGGGACTTAGATATTATGTCTAAGTAGCCGGTGACCTCAAGTAAGTTACCTGTGGTTACTAAGAGGACTTTAGATCCACCCAACCTCTTAACCTCCTCACCAACCCTACCTACAGTACCCTTCCCAAATATGACCTTAGTAGGTAGGTAGTGTGTGAACTCCATCGTCGCCACCGAGTATTATTATCCCCGTAAATTAATATAAGTATTTAAACATCATCGTCTGGATGGAGTTGAGTTATAAATGATGCCTACATATTAACTGCTTACTAATGTTTAATTCTTAAATCACCTAACGTAACTTATGTTGGGCACGAATCATGCTTAAATACGTGATTAGATTGATATCTGCTTCCTCAAACGCCGGTAAAACATCGCTGGGCGCCAAATTAGTAAGCTACTTAGTAGGTAAAGGTTACGATGTAGGTGTTATCAAGCACTGCGCCCATGACGTGGAGCTAGAGGTTAAGGATACTTTAAGGTATTTAGAGGCAGGTGCCAAGCTAGTAGTAGCTAGCTCTAAAAAACTGTTAATAATCTATAATCAACTCGCCGTTGACGATGTTAGGTATGTGCTGCGATACGTAGATAAGCCCATAGTCATTATCGAAGGATTTAAATCTCAGCCTATAGGAGATGCCATAGCTATAGTTCATAATATAGATGAATTCAATAGCGTGACGAGCATGGCAGAAGTGAGTGCTGTATTATCTGATGATATAGAGGTAGCCAGTGTAGCGTCTAGTAAGGGAATAATGGTATTTAAAGCTAATGAGGTGGAGAGATTATGTGGGTGGGTAGAGAGTAGAGCTCTAGAATCAATAATTAATTTATTACCTAGAAGCGATTGTGGAGCGTGTGGCTATACATCATGTGCCACCTTCGCATATGCGTATCTAAAGAGGGAAGCTAATGAGTGCCCAGTAATATCTCAAGTTAAGTTATTAGTTAATGATGTAGCCATACCATTAAATCCCTTCACTAAGAGGCTACTATCATCATTAATTAACGGATTGCTTAACTCACTAAAGGATGTACCCCAGAGAAGGGAAAAGATAATCATCGAAATAACCTCCTCCCCGCTCTGAGAATTGCGGAGGACACCTCCCATCCATCCACACATGCATCCTCCATCTGAGGGGTAGTCAACGGGTCGGAGATCCTCCTATAGCATCTAATCAGAATTGGGCGATTCACTGAGCCCTCAGGCCTTATGAATGACTTCGTCAGAGACCCGATGAAGGCTGTGAACGTAGTTATACATGAAGCCCCTAGAGTCATTGCCCAAGTTCTTAATGCCTTCCAGAAACACCTCCATTTTTCATAATGTCCTATACTGCTTGATATCGACGTCTTTAGCTCTTTTTAATGCAAAGCTGAAGCATGTAAACTAATGAATTCGTTGAAACTTCCACAGCGGGCTTGGTAAGGGTTGTAAGAGGAGGGAGCCTATGAGGCCGCTGACCCGCCTGAGGGAGGCAGGCACTCGAAGGGCGGGTCAGCAGGCAAGATAGGGGGTGATGAGGCGGGCAGCAATATCAATCAACACAAGCCGCTATGAGTCCAGAACCCCAATGTGGAGGTACTAAGGGATGCAACTAGCTAGCTCGGCATAAACTCGCCTAAAAGTTCATGGAGTTCATATAGAGTTGCAAACTGCATGAAGCGTTAGCGCCGGGGGCGGGATTTGAACCCGCGCGGGGTACACCCCCACCGGCTTAGCAGGCCGGCGCCCTACCGAGCTAGGCGACCCCGGCTCTCCCTAATTATCTGACTTTATAGGTTTAAAAATTCTAACTGATCAGTGTTTGATGTAGGTTTCATCGTTTCGGATCTTCGCAACTTGATGACAGCCCTGAGTACCTCTTTATGTATAGTCCCTCATCGCTTATGATTACCTTTATTGCTTTTTGGGGGCATAATACTTCACATGCTTTGCAGCATATGCAGTTCTCATTATGGATCACCATCTTGTTATTCACTTCTTCATATACATATGTTGGGCATAGGTTAATGCATAACCTGCATAGGTTGCATTTACTAGCATCTAACGTGATTGCTGCCTTAGGCCTGCCCACGTGCTCCATGACTGATACCTAACGATTAGCGTTTTAATTTTTAGTAACACACAGAATTATTAGGGGCTTAGTGATTTTAAGGTTTTACGTGCTTGACGTAAGCTATGAGGTAGTTGGTAGGGAGCCTCATATACTTATATGGGCTATAAGCGAGGATGGCGAAAGAATAGTTATTAGGGATAAGAACTTCAGGCCCTACTTCTACGTAATACCCAGCAATGAAGGCGAGTTAAGTAGGTTACTAAGTGAGGTTAGGAGGTTGAGCAACGTTAGATCACCTATAATTAATGCTGAAGTAGTTAATAAGAGGTTCTTTGGAAGACCCATTAAAGTAATTAAGGTGACTACCGTCATACCAGAGGCTGTTAGGGAGTATAGAGAGGCCATTAAGAAGTTGAAGGGAGTTGCTGACGTTGTTGAGGCGGACATAAGATTCTCCATGAGGTACATAATTGATAGAGATCTAACGCCATGTAGTTGGTTTGAAGCTGAGGTCGCTGAGATGCGCAAACGCCCATCACTAAGGGTCTCTAAGGAGTACGAGTTGGTGGGCAATGTAAAGCCTCTTCAAATACATAAGCCCCCAGACATAAGAGTGCTCGCATTCGATATAGAAGTTTACAACCCTAGAGGTACTCCAAAGCCTGAGAGGGATCCGGTGATTATAATATCGTTAATGAATAGTGAAGGGGATTTAAATGTAATTAAGGCGTCTGGAAACGAGTTCAGAAGCGATGCTAAGTTAATTAGCGATTTCATAAACTACATACATACCTACGACCCCGATGTAATAGTTGGGTACAACTCGAATGGCTTTGACTGGCCATACCTACTTGAAAGATCTAAAATACACGGCATACAACTAGATGTAGGTAGAGTCGTCGGGGGCGTTCCACGGACATCAGTCTACGGACACATATCAATACCTGGCAGATTAAACGTTGATCTATATGACCTAGCTGAGGAGATAAGCGAAGTTAAGATCAAGTCATTAGACGTCGTAGCTGAGTACTTAGGGGTTATGAAAAGAATTGAGAGGGTATTAATACCTTGGTACGAGATATATAGGTACTGGGACGACCCTAGTAGGAGGGAACTACTTATTAAGTATTCATTAGATGACGTTAAATCAACTAAGGGTATAGCAGATAAGATACTACCATTCGCCATGCAGTTATCGAGCCTTACGGGCCTGCCCCTAGATCAAGTTGGTGCAGCGTCTGTTGGATTCAGGCTTGAATGGTATTTAATGAGGGCTGCATTCAAATATAACGAGTTAATACCTAATAGGGTTGAGAGACCCTACGAACCATATAAGGGAGCAATAGTCCTAGAGCCCGTTAAGGGGGTACATGAAAATATAGCTGTACTCGACTTCACTTCAATGTATCCAAGCATAATGATCAAGTACAACATAGGCCCTGACACGTACGTCGATGATGAGTGCGATGACCAATCATGCCACGTAATACCTGAATTAGGATATAAATTCAGGAAAGAGCCGCCCGGCTTCTATAAGTCGGTGCTCGAAACGTTAATCTCGATGAGGAAGTCCATTAGAGATGCCATGAGGTCCCTGAACCCTGACTCCGTAGAGTATAAGATACTTGATGAGAGACAAAAGGCGCTTAAGATACTTGCTAACGCATCGTATGGGTATATGGGTTGGGTAGGTGCAAGATGGTACTTTAGATATGGTGCAGAGGCAGTCACCGCCTTAGGTAGGGAAACGATAAGCAAGGCTATAGGACTGGCTAGGAAGTTAGGTATTAGGGTCATCTACGGGGATACTGACTCATTATTCGTTGAGTACTGCCCTAAAGTAGATGAATTCATTAAGCTAGTTATGGATGAATTAGGCCTTGAGATCAAGGTCGATAAGATATATAGAAGGGTCTTCTTCACAGAAGCTAAGAAGAGGTATATAGGCTTAACGCTAAATAACACTGTGGATATAGTGGGCTTTGAGGCAGTAAGAGGTGACTGGGCTGAGATAGCTAAGGAGGTCCAGGAGTCGGTAGCATATACCGTCCTTACTGAAGGTAAAGTAACTAGGGCTATTGAGTTAGTTAATAACGTCGTGAAGGACCTCAAGGAAGGTAGGATATCGCTGGACAAGCTAGTGATATGGAAGACTATAACTAAGCCACTTGATGAGTATGAGGTTAGTGCACCGCACGTCAGTGCTGCTAAGAGGTTAATTGAATTGGGCGGTAAAGTGGATGTAGGCGATAAGATAGGCTACGTAGTAGTTAAGGGTAGCGGGCCTATATCATCTAGGGCTTACCCCTACATTGTAGTTAGGATAGAGGACGTTGACGTCGATTACTACATAGATCACCAGATAATACCGGCTGCATTAAGGATCTTAGAGTACTTCGGGGTCACTGAGAAGCAGTTAAGGACTAGTAGTAAGACCACTAAAACGCTATTTGACTTCGGTAAGAGGGGTTAATGAAGCATCTCCTCAGAACTTAATATAACTACGTCGGTCGGCTTCTTAGATATGACGCCGACCCTCGAACCTATCAATAACTTAACTCCCTTAACTGAGGCTGCATCAACTAGCCTCTGAGTTATTATTCCGTCCATGACCACAGCATATACGTTCTTATCAGTCTTAACCAAATAGTCAACTAAGTCCCTAACAGGCACCCTATCTAATTGGTTCCAGTTAGCGTCATATATTACTGATTCTAAGGTGCCGCTTAACTTCTTAAACTCCTCAATAACTGCCTGCGGCAACTGATATGTTGCTACGGCCTCTACCTCAGGCATTACTGTCTCACTTGCAGATGCTGCTTGAGTAGCCGGTGTAGGGGGTTGAGGCGCTTCAACCTTCTCAACAACCTCAGCCTTCCTCTCAAGTTGCTGTAGATATGTTTGAACCGGTACCATGTTCTTTAAGGCCTTAGCTATCTCCTTACCAGTTAGTTCCTCAACCTCCTTACCAGGAGGTGCCCTAGCAACGTAGTCGATATCAGCGACTCTGATCAGTTCCTTAAGTATTAAGTCCCCTGCATGATCGCCATCAACGAACGCTATCACCGTCTTCTGCTTGGATAAGTTAATTATCGTCTCGGGTATTTTACCCTTAGCCCCCTCTAGAGCTATAACGTTCCTATAACCGTAGCGAAGCAGGTTAACTACATCGGCTCTACCCTCAACAACTATTATCGTATCAGACCTATCTATATCCGGGCCTGCTGGCAGTTTCTCAGGACCGTAGTAAACTACTTCAGAAGTCTTTACGGATGAAATTATATCATTAAGTACTTCCTTAATATCCACGGGCCTCTCCTTAAGCCATTGTTGGAGGATTTCCTTAGCCCTCTCCGTAACCTTCTTTAACTTCTCATATCTAACGTCAACTATATTAATCACCTGCAACTTCGCATTATATGGACCTACCTTATCAACTAGCTCAATCATTGCTGCAACTAAGGCCGTCTCAGCTTGATCTAAGTTAGAAGGTATTAATACCTCACCCACAGTCTTACCCCCTTGCTGCCTAACATCAACTATGATCCTTCCAATCCTTCCCTTATCCTGTAAGTCCCTTAAATCATACTCGCTACCGAATAATCCTTCGGTTTGACCGAATATAGCGCCGATTATGTCGGGCTTATCTACATTACCATCCACCTCAATCCTGGCCCTAATCAAGTACTTCATCATTAATCACCCGTAATGAGTTTCCCTTAACTAGTTAATTAAAGGGTAAATAAGTTATTAAAGAATAATGAGCTGAAATCTCCTCAACCTATTATTAGAGCTGACCTCCTCCCCGCTCTAAAGGGCATGGAATTCCCATCATCTATTCGGGGCTGCATCCCCCATCTGCCGGGTTGTCGGGCCAGGGATCCTCCACCTTAGCAATAGCTTTCCCTCTAATGTTTAGGCCCCTTTTGGGTCTCTATCAGCTTCTAATCCGCACCTAGGGCGCCTTTAATTTCCTATACCCGCTCTCGGCTAATTTCACTCCGCATATTGAGCATAATGAAGCCGTTTTCCCGGATCCACAACTGCTATAGGAACCCTTCCCTTAAGCCCCTGCTAATTAATCCAATGGCTAATTCCCCTATATTCAAGCGGGAATGACGACTCGGTTAATAGCCGTAGTGAAGTGCCT
>JAGDWE010000042.1:0-3820 GCA_023255965.1 Desulfurococcales archaeon
AGATCATATAGGTGCTTCATGCCGTCGCCCTCGATAGCCGTCCACGAGTCCATGATGACCAGCTGCGATGCACGGGTGAGGCAAAACTCCCTAGATGCCCCTTTCGATCATTTCATTTTTCATGGTCGCACCTAGGGAGTAACGGGAATGTTTCAGCTAAAATAATTTTATTAATTTCCTAAATAACTCAAGTGTTAGTTAGAAGGCATGTTCGAGCTACTGCTTAGATGCATCGAAGTCGCTAGTAAGTTAAGACCTGTTAAGGTGGCTGTACTTAGGGATCTAGGTAGGGCTCCTGTGGATGGAGACTTCATTAATTTATCTAGAGGGCAGGAGGCAGATTTACCTAGATGGCTCAGTGGGGCTCTTCTAAGGCTCAATTATGTGGAGTTGAGGCAGCATGCTTTAGGCATCGATGATGTCAGTAAGTATCTAATGAGTGAGAAGGGGCTTAGTAAGTCTTCCCTTACTAAGCTGAGGGAGGATTTCTACTACCAAGTTAGGGAGTTATTAAGTAGGTCTAGAAGTAGCTTGGTGAGCGTTGATTCGGCTATAGGTGTTATTCGATTAGAGTCGAATGTACGGGACTTAATTAGACTGAGGGTAAATAAGATCGTAAGCACGGCATTACTTGGTGCTAAGATTGATAAATTCGAGGATAGCCTGACTTATGAGGAGTTGCTGCTATTTAGATTACTTAATGAACTAATCAACTCCTGGGTAAATAGCTTAATTAAAGGTGATCATTAGTGAGCGATGCGATCTCTAGGGATTCTGAGGAAGTAGAATCATTGCAACACAGATTTACCGACTTTTTAAAGACTTTTAAGGATGATGAAGGGAACTTTAAGTACGAATATAGAATTAAGGAGATGATAGTTAACAATAAGAAGAGCATAGTGGTGGATTACGAGGACCTAGCTAGATACGATCCGAAACTGCTTGAGGAAATTATTAATAGGCCTGATGAGGCACTCTATGCTTTCTCGGAAGCCATTAAGACGGTGGTATACGAACTCGACGAGGACTATGCTAGATCCGTAGATAGATTTACTCCCAGGTTAAACGGTCTTCCTTTATCATATACATTAAGGGAGATCTCAAGCGATCATATAAACAAGTTGGTAATGATTGAGGGCATATTAGTTAAGGCAACCCCACCTAAGCAGAGATTATTTAAGGCTGTATACCTTCACGTACTGCCGACCGGAGAAAGCCATGAGTTTGAGTGGCCTCCGCTGACTGGGGAGGAGTTAGGAGATGAGCTTGAGAGACCTAGTTACTGCCCTATATGCATTAAAGAGGAACTGATCAGTGAAAAGGGCAGAGCTTCAGGTAAGGGTACCTACAAGTTGGTGGTTGAGAAATCGAAGTATAGAAGTTGGCAGAAGATAGTTATTCAGGAAAGACCCGAGGAGATACCAGCAGGTCACATCCCCCGATCCATAGAAGCGGTACTTACCGATGATATCGTTGATGCTGCAAGGCCCGGTGATAGGGTGGCGGTCATAGGCGTAGTTAAGCTTTATAGGGAATACAGAAGAGCCCAATCAACGCTCTTTAACGCCTACATCGACGTCAATAACATAATAGTAGCTCAAAGGTTCCTTGAGGAGGTGAGATTAAGTAGGGAGGATGAAGAAGTAATTAAGAGGTTAAGTAAGGACCCTTTGATAAGGAGAAAGATAATAGCTAGCATTGCGCCTACGATCCATGGCTTATGGGATATCAAGGAGGCTATAGCTCTTCAGCTCTTCGGTGGTATACCTAAGATAGCTCCTGACGGGACTAAAATTAGAGGGGATATACACATATTAATAGTAGGAGATCCCGGGACAGCTAAAAGTCAATTACTTCAATACGTCTCACGCATCGCACCCAGGGGCCTCTACACGACAGGTAAGGGCTCTTCGGCGGCGGGTCTCTGCGTTGGTGGAGACACCTTAGTCTACACAGGTGATGGATTAATGAACATTAAGGAGTTAGTTAATAGGAATTTAAATGGTTTTAAGATATTCGAGGGCGCTCTTATCTCCGTTATGCCGAAGGCCATAGACGTTGTGGCATATAATGATGGCGTAGGTATTTCTAGATCAAGCCAGTATTACATGTTGTGGAGCGATGAGCTTATAGAGATAAGGTCAGAGCTAGGCATAGATCTAGTAGTTACTCCCGAAACCAGGGTATTAGTGTTCGAGGATGGTGCCATTAAGTGGAGGTATGCTAAGGACCTAAATGAAGGTAGTTACTTAGTAACTATTAGGCGCATTCCTAAAATTAACGATAAATTTAGTATAGTGGATATATTGCATAGTGGTGCTTATTTAAGGATTAGTAGGAGGTTAGCTAGGCTAATAATGGAGAACATAATACGTAAGTTCAACTCATTAAGCGATTTTGTAAGATCCTTCAATATTAGTTACTGGGATCTCTACATATTAAGGCGTGACTCTGTAGTCAAGTTAGAGGTACTTAATAGACTGTTAGGGATTATCGGATTATCAACCATAGGATTAGATGATTACATTGAATGCGTGGGATTTAGAGGGTCTAGGGGGATCATTAGGTGGTTAAGTATTGATGTGAATGAGGATTTTATTAGGCTATTAGCACGTTTATATATTAACGGCCATATACGTTTAGGGAGGGACGGTAAGCCAAGTCGCATAGTATATTTCACTAGGTCCGTAAGTGATTTGATGACCTTCATTGAAGTCCTTAATAACTTATTTAGGTGGAGTATTAAGTACAAGGTCATTCCGAGGAGCTATGGTTACTTAGTAATCATCAATAATAAATTGCTTGCATCAATGTTCCGTACCTTAGGAATCCGATTAATGGGAGTGGATTCTATGGGGTTAAACGGCATATTACTTAAACTGCCCATGAAGCTGCTGGCGACATTAATTAAAGAGATTTATATAGTGAGCGGCGGTCTTCGCGAAGACCACATGTATATTTCACTGCCTAGTAAACACTATGCACTGCAGTTGATCATGTTGTTGAGGTTGTTTGGCGTTGTAGCAGAGCTTCACGAGGGATCTAAGCACTATGAGGTCAAGGTCTATGATAGAAAGTCGATTAAAAACTTTGAGAGCGTATTAGGTAAGTTGGTTCAGGCCGGGTTGATGAATTCCTCAGAAGATCGTTATATTGAAGTAGGTGATGATCTATTAGCTGTCAAGGTACTTGAGGTGTTTAAGATCCGAGGGGATAGCGTTTATGACTTAACCGTTGACGGATCTCATTCATTTGTAGCTAATGGATTTATAGTTCATAATACTGCAGCCGTAGTTAAGGATAAGCAGACTGGGGAGTACTTCCTAGAGGCTGGTGCTATGGTGTTAGCGGATGGTGGTACGGTATGTATAGATGAGATCGATAAAATGAGGGATGAAGATAGGGTAGCAATTCATGAGGCGATGGAGCAGGGTACTGTAAGTATAGCTAAAGCAGGTATTGTTGCTAGATTAAATGCTAGAGCGTCCGTGCTCGCGGCTGGCAATCCTAAATATGGTAGGTATATTCCCTCAAGGGCTATCTCTGAAAACATTAACCTACCTATCACTATATTATCTAGGTTTGATTTGATATTCACGCTACGGGACGTTGCGGACATGGAGCGAGACAAATCCTTAGTTAGATACGTTCTTAGATCGCACGAACGTATAGAGGAAGTAAAGCCTGAAATACCTCCAGATGTTTTAAGGAAGTATATAGCATATGCAAGGAAGTATGTGAGGCCAAGACTTACTAAGGAGGCCGAATTACTTATAGAGCAGTTCTACTTGGAGATGAGGAAAAAGAGTATTGAAACTCC
>JAGDWE010000042.1:3920-5777 GCA_023255965.1 Desulfurococcales archaeon
AATTACTTATAGAGCAGTTCTACTTGGAGATGAGGAAAAAGAGTATTGAAACTCCTGAATCACCCATTGCTATAACTACTAGGCAGTTAGAGGCGCTCATAAGGCTAGCTGAGGCACATGCTCGAATGGCTTTAAAGAGCTATGTAGAGGCTGAGGACGCTGCAGAAGCTATTAGATTGATGAGCGTTATGTTGGAGAATGTCGGACTTGATATAGAGACGGGCAACATAGACATCGACGTGATAATGACCGGTAAGCCTAAGAGTGTAAGGGACAAGGAGTTAATAATTAAGGATATAATTAAGGAGCTAAGTAGTAGTGAAGGTTGTGCGAAAGTTAAGGAGATAGTCAAAGAGGCTGTGAAAAGAGGGATAGAAGAGGAATTCGTTGAAAGGTATATAACAAATTTAAGGAGGATAGGAGAAATCTACGAGGTCAGAAGCGGGTGTATAAGCTTCATCGAATGAGTCTTAGCATCTGATCTCCTCCCCATGAAGGACAGGGGTCCCTCAGGGCGGAGAGGTTCCCAACATATGTCCGGGCTTGTATATAAGCGCTGCAAGGCATTCGATGTAGGCCTGTGGGAACGTACAACACACCATCCAAGCACAGAGCCATAGCCTTGCACTAAGCGGGATGGGGGCATGCACCTGAGGCCGGCATAGGACTAAACGCTCAGCGATGGAATTAGTTCTAGACCCCTTGCAGGAGCCCTGCCCTTCAGGGCTAAGAGGAGGTCGGTGAGGTGAAGTATTTATAAATCTACATGTCCTCCTTATATTTTAGGTGCGAGGTATGTGTGAATTGGTCATTAAGTTAAGTAGTGGCAAGGAAATCACCGTGAGCAGGGAGTTGTTGGAGGTAATTAATAAGTATATAAGGTTTGAGTATACGCTGGAAAAGTTGGCTAAGGACTTAGCGCTAGAGAGTTGGGATGAGGCATACGAATTCGTTAAGAAGTTGCCGGCTTGGTTAGCATGGATGCCACCGTCTTTCTACGAATATCAGAAAAACTCCTTATGTAGGGAATTAGAAGGTAGTAGTTAATTTTATGAGCACTTTAAAAGCGGTAATAACAGTTAAGTATGGTAAGGAGCATCAAGCGTCATTGGACCTGGGAGATGCCATCTATCCCTACGATCACTCAGTAAAAGTAAGCAGTAGCATATACGGTGGTGTTCTTCTACTTTATTCTAAGCTAGATTTTAATGAGATAATGAAAATACTTAAGACTACGCATCAGCCCTATATATCGAGAATTATAAAAATAGATAGATGCTGCCCTGAGACCTTAGATGAGTTAGTTAGATGCGTAGACGAATTCCTTAAATCGTCATCAATAAAATTATGTAACGTTACGATCTACGAAAGGGGTCATATAAAAAGGTATGTCAATGAAATCAACGACCGCATTAGACGTTTTATTGAATGTAGTGATACCAACCTCTCGTTACATATAGTCCCAATCGATTACAGGGTGTGTATTGGTGTCATGAGTAAAAATGCAGAATTATTTAGAAGTGGTTAGCAGTAGAGTTCTCCAGGAAGTCATAAGATTCGATGTTTTAGGTGCCTACAATTCGATTGCTGAGGTTCTTCGAGTTCGCCTAAGGCCCCTTTAATGCTTTGGAGCAGCCAATCATATAAAATATTAAAACCTTAAATCCTATCCTAGGAGTCCCTTCGCCTAAGGCCTATCAGCCAGTGAGCTCTAAATTTATGTCCTAGGGCCAGCACGTAGGCATTGACGCTAGGAACCCTAGGAAGGGGGTTCTGGTCTCATAGCGGCTCATATTAACTGACATCGTCGCCCGCCTCATCGCCCCTATCTCGCCTGCTGACCCGCCGTGCCTGCCT
>JAGDWE010000031.1 GCA_023255965.1 Desulfurococcales archaeon
GGACGACCTCCTTATCTAATACGATACCGTAGACCAACTGGGAGTCAGCTAATGAACCGCCATGCTTCTTAATTATCTGTATATTATCTAGATCTACGTACCATCTATCACCCCTTAATTCAGCGACCTGTTTAACCGCCTTAACAGCAATCCTAGCGAAGTGTTCCCTAACACCATGCACTGACTTGCTAGTCAACGCAGTAGACGCGATACGTGCAAGTAATTCTTCATCGTTGATATCTACAGGCTTCGCGATAGTACTAGCATACTTGGCTGCCTCATCAAGCGCCCTCTTATATCCATTAATAATTATCGATGGATGTACGTCCTTAATTAACAGCTCCTGAGCGCTCTTAAGCAGCTCACCAGCAAATATAACCGCGGTCTTAGTACCATCACCCACCTCATCGTCTTGACCTTTAGCTATTTGGACCAGCATCTTAGCCGCTGGATGTTGTACATCCATCTTATCCAATATTGTGGCACCATCATTAGTTATTGTAACATCACCTAAGGTGTCAACTAACATCTTATCCATACCTCTAGGACCATATGTGGTCCTTAGCATCTCAGCTATAGTTATCGCTGCCATCATATTAGCTCTTAATGCATCAGCCCCTGTGGTTCTTGTGGTTCCCTCCTTTAATATCAATACGGGTATACCTGTAGGTCCAATAGCTCCCACAGCTTGACCTGTTTGACTCATACTTCAATCCCTTGAGTTCTATTTAAACTACTTCTATATAAATTTTAATGAAAATTAACCCTTAGGCTTTTTAATTAAGCTATTTTAACTTTATAAAGCTATAGATTTTATAGTCATCAGGATGGGGTGTAGTATGGGTAAGGTAAGAACTACTTTAGTTAAGAGGACTGCAAGAACTCTACTAGAGCAATTCCCCAACGAGGTTAGTACAGATTTTAACATAAATAAGGAGCTAGTGAAGAAGTATGTATACGTTAAGTCCAAAAAGCTAAGAAATCGGATTGCTGGGTACCTAACGCGATTAGCTAGATTAAAGCTTAGGGAAAGCACTACACAAGTACAGGGAGAGTCTTGAAGATAAAGATAGAATTTTTAGGTGTTCTTAGGAGGGAATTAGGTAAGGAGAGCATAGAGGTGGATTTAGGTAACGAACTAGGTGAAAGCCCATCACTTAGGGATTTTCTTAAGTACTTGGTCAGCATATATCCAAAGCTAGATATAGCTATAGGGAGGGACGGCCTTCTGACGACATCTTACATGCTCTTCATAAATGGAATAGACTACATGGTATTAGGCGGCTATAATTATAAATTACGTGATTTAGATAAGTTAACATTCATACCAATAGCCCATGGTGGCCGATGATAATTGATGAAACGGTTTTTGAGGAAGTCCTAGAGAAGTTATATGAGGAATTAAAGTCGATAAAACTAATAATCTATGAGCTAGATAAGGACCTAGCTTTAAGGCTAATTAATGACATTGAGAGGTTGCAGGTGGATAAATGCATAGTTCAGGTACTCCCATCAACGGTCGTAGCATCCTACGAACAATTGCTTCTAGCATCACTCCTAACGTTTAAGTCGTTAAAGGACAATAAAGCAGTCTGCAGGAAAACATATATGGAATTCCTAGTAAGGCTATTCTCCAACAGGCATGTAGGTAAGCTAATAAAGAAGCTCCAGGAAGTTAGTGCACCTAAGTACCTATTAATAACGTCATGCGTAGGAGAGATTGTAGCACCAACTATAGGAGAAGAACTTAAATTAACACCTATAAGCTCCCACGAATTAATACGTAGGTACAAGATGTCCACAAACTTAAACGATCTGCTAAGAATCTACGACTTAGCTATAAGTAATGAGCTCAACCATGACTTGATACATAAATTGATACTCAGCAAGATAGCGTTATCATACCTCCTTTAATTGCTCAAACCAGTACTTCCTCCAACATCCAACAAGGGACCTGAACTTTAAAATAAGCTCTCCTTACCCATCATATATAGTAAATGCTTCAGGCTGTTGCCGATTTAGCGATAAACTTGAATGCTTTCGCTCACATACGAATGCTTGACGATGGGAAGAGAAGCTATGCAAGCGCATCTCTGTGATCCGCCATGCGGTGATGGATGGATCCTCAGTTGAGAGCACCATGGCGTTTGGCTCTATGAGCCCCATGAGGTGTGGGCGAGGCTAGGATCCCACACCAAGGGCCAACCTCACTCATGGAATTAGAAGTAATGAAAAACAATTAGAAGCACCGTGAGAGGGGAAACGCTTCATGGATGTAGCTTCCCATGGCGTTGGACTTAATAGCTAGGGAACTGATAATTAGGGTTGCTAAAGCGCGTGGAATTCAGCGATACGGCTCTCTGATGAGATCCATGGCTATTGAATGATTGATGTATTTAGCTTCTTTTATGCTCAACAGCGCTTTAGGCCCTGCTCCCAGGCATCCCAATGCTGATGTCATATAAAAGCTTGACCAGCATTTCGTAGCCTGCGGGCTGGTGAGCCGCAGACGAGGCGGTAGATGAATGAAACGAATCCGCGTCCATGGAAACCAGAGCATCAAAAGGGATAAAGAGGGCCAATTGACAATAGCATCCATATCAATTCATATGAGGTCGAGGGTCCCTCCTTCGATCAGCACTAATACTAATATAATACAATTACATTATAAGGGAATGGATTCAGCATTTATTTTTAAATACCCGACACGAAGTATATTAAAGGTGTGTACACCTGTGAAAAGACCATATAATATATTAGAATGCAGTTATATAGAAGTTCAAGAATGGCTTAAGGAGACAGACGTTATATTAATACCTATAGGAAGTTGTGAAAAGCATGGACCCCATCTGCCGTTAGGCACCGATAGCTTCATAACCCTAGCAGTTGTTGAGAAGGCCGCAGAGAAGGCCAACGTACCACATACGCCGTTACTTCCATATGGGTACTCACCACATCATATGGGTGAACCTGGCAAGGGTGTTGGGAGCGTAACGCTCAGAGGCAGAACGTTTAGATACCTAATTTACGATATAGCTTTAAGTCTTATATATCACGGATTTAATAAGTTGGTATTTGTCTCACACCACGGTTCTAACACCAAAGTAATGGATGATGCATTAAGAGATATCCGGTATAGGACTGGCGCGTTACCTGTATGGTATAAGACACCTACAGAACGTGATATAAAGTTAATCAAAGACCTCCTCAAATCCCCACCTGAGGAGGCTCCTGGTTGGCATTCAGGCGAAGAGGAAACTTCAGTACTTATGTATTACAGGCCTGATCTTGTTAAGATGGAGCGTGCGCAGCCAAGAAGCATACATGCACCGAAATGGTTAGGTGAGAAATTCGTTAAAACTGATGGCGCACCAACTATTGAATTCATGGGTAGCGAGAATATTTGGATACCATTAGAACATCATGAGTACAGCGATAATGCTACAATTGGTAATCCATTCATATCAAGTCCTGAGACTGGGAGGGCTATAGTTGAGAGGATTTCAACGCATTTAGCCGAGTTTGTTAAGGAGCTTAAGAAAGTTAACGTACAGGTCCATTATAGAGACTTTAAAGAGAGGGCTTTCTGATAAGGTTTTTCTCATGGGTAAGTTAGTAGCTATACTAGCTACTTTAGATACTAAAGGTTCTGAAGCCCTATTCATAAAAGAATTACTTACCTCAGCAGGTTTAGATGCTATTATCTTAGACTTAGGTATATATGATGAGCCGTTAACTAAGCCTGATATATCGAGGGAGGAGATCTTAATGGAACTCTCTATAGATCCTAAAGAATTCTTAAGTAGAGTACGTGAGGGGAGGTTAAGACGTGACGAAGCTATAAGACTTATGGGTTTAGGAGCTGGTAAAATGCTTACTAAGATGATTAGTGAGCTTGGTGGCGTTATTGGTATAGGGGGTAATCAAGGAACCGCAGCTTCATCTATAGCTATGAAAATGTTACCTATAGGTATTCCTAAAATTATAGTATCTACAGTAGCTTCAGGTAATATAAGACCTTACGTGGAGTACAAGGATATAATGATGATGTTCTCAGTAGCTGATCTTGAGTTCGGACCTAATACCATATCTAAATTAGTATTAACTAATGCTGTTAACGCTATGATAGGCATGGTAACTAACCCGAGACGTGTAGATATTGATGAGATGGTTAAGAGGGTTGCTATAACTACTTTAGGATCTACAGGTAGGCTTACTAGGCAGTGCGTCTTAGCCCTCAAGAAACTAAATTTAGAACCTATAGTCTTCCACGCATCAGGTGCCGGTGGTTCAGCTATGGAGGAACTAATAGAAGCTGGTTTCTTCATAGCAATTCTCGACTTAAACCTACACGAGTTGGTCGGTGAAGTAATACCTGACGACATATATAGGCCTATGAAGCCTAGATTAGTTAATTCTTTAAAATTAGGTATACCAACGATAATAGCTCCTGGTAGTATTAACTATCTAGTTTTTGGACCTCCGGATACTATACAACCTAAATACTCAAATAGGAAGATACATTATCATAATCCATATAATACAAATGTTAGACTTTCAAGAGAGGAGTTATTAAGTGTTGCTGAACACTTATGCAATAAGTTTATTAATATGTCTGATAAAACGAAGGTTAAATTAGTACTCCCGTTGGGTGGTTTCTCGGCACTTGATATTCCTGGGGGTCCTCTTTTCCAACCTGAAGATGATATGATGTTTATTAATTATGTAAGAAGATCTTTAAGTAACTTAGTAGATATAATAGTTGTTGAATCCGATATAAATAGTGTTGAAGTTTTTAATGAAGTTATGAAGTCCTTTAGGGATGTCTCTAAGATATTCTAATTTTTAATTCTGTTCTACAAAACTTAAACCTAGTAATTACCTCGAAGTTTCAATGTAGTGCTAAGTACATAAGTATATAAATTCTAACACATTTAAGAATCCGGGTATCTCTAATGAATGGTAAGATGAAAGCTTTAGTTATTTACAAACCTAACGACTTAAGAGTTGAAGAGGTAGATATACCAAAGATTAGAGATGATGAAGTACTTGTTAAGGTTGAAGCTGTAGGTATATGCGGATCTGATATAGAAATTAAGAATGGTACGTATCCTGATTACATAGCGTATCCTATCATACCAGGTCATGAAACTGCAGGCACTATTATTGAGATAGGCAAGAATGTGCTTGGATTTAAGATAGGCGATAGAGTAGCTATAGAGCCTCATGCAGGTTGCGGTCAGTGCAGGAACTGTAAAATCGGCTATTACTCATATTGTGTAAATTATGGAAAACCAGGACATAGAGCTTTGGGCTTTACAGTGAATGGTGGGTTTGCTGAGTATGTAGCCGCGCCTGCTAGAAACTTGCACAAATTGCCGGGCAATTTAAGTTTTGAGGAGGGTGCTATGGCTGTATCGGCAGGTACCTCAATGTTCGGTTTAATGGAGATAGGTATTGAAGCCGGCGAGTTTGTCGTGGTTGTAGGGCCAGGCCCTATAGGTCTAACAGCATTAGCTCTAGCTAAGGCTTTAGGCGCAGGTACTACCGTGATGGTCGGTACTAGGTGGTCTAGACTTAACATAGCTAAGGAACTAGGTGCTGATGTATTAGTTAATATTAGAGAAGGCCAAGATCCTATTAGAGTGGTTTTAGAGTTAACTGAGGGGTTAGGCGCTGATTTAGTGATAAATACCACCCCATCACCGGAGTCCGTAGATCAGAGTGTTAAGATGTTACGGAGAGGTGGTAGATTATTAATGCTCGGTATAACTTGGGAACCAACACCTTTAGTACTTGGAGAGATAGTCATTAAAGGTATAACTATTAAAGGTACTAGAGGTGAGGCTCGTAACGCGTTAGAACGTGTAATTAGCTTAGCATCAAGTGGTAAAGTAGATCTAAAAAGGATAATCACACATACATTTCCACTAAATGATGTTATACATGCGTTTAGGGTGTTTGAGGAGCGAATAGGTGATCCTATTAAAGTTATTGTAAAGCCCTAACATTGGTGGTTAAATGAAGATTACTGATGTTGAGTTAATACCGCTTAGGATTAAGTTAAAGCTCCCATATAAAAGCGCTAAGAAAGGTGATATTGTAGGCCAGCAGTACTTAGAAACTTTAGTTGTTAGGCTTCGTACCGATAATGGATTAGTAGGTTACGGTGAGATGGCATCAACACCTAAGATGTTTGAGACCATTGAGACTTTAGCGAATTTGATTGGTACTAGAATTAAGGACTTAGTAGTTGGTGAGGACGTATTTAATGTAGTGAGTATACTCAATAGCATATATAGGAAGTTTAAAGTCCCAGACGCAGTAATTGCCAGCATCGATATAGCCCTACACGATCTCATAGGTAAATACCTCGGCGTACCGCTCTATAAATTACTTGGTGGTAGGATTAACGGTAAGGTTGCTAAACCATCATCACTAATACCGTTGCTCCCACCCCACGAGGCTGCCTTAGTTGCTGAAAATTATATGAAGAACGGCGTAACGGTTCTTAAGATGAAAGCGGGTGACGACCCCGTATTAGATGTTGAGAGGGTTAAGCATATTAGAGAGTTAGTAGGTGATAAGATAACACTTATCTTGGACTTTGGTGAGAGTTTGGGTAGTGCTAAAAGAGCTTTAAAGATCATTAAGATTTTGGAGAGATATGGCGTTGACTTCATAGAGCAACCAGTACTAGCTCATGATATAGATGGATTGAAGGAAGTTAGCAAGAATACTGATATAGTTATCGTTGCAGATGAGAGTGTAAAGTCCGAATACATATTGAGGATAGTTTATAAGAAAGCTGCAGATATGATAGCATTAAAACCATTAAACCATGGCATAATAACTACCATGAAATATGCGTACATAGCTAGCGAGGGAGGTTTGGAATGCAGTATAGGTACTTACATCGCTCAAACAGGTATCTTAGACTCAGTAGGACTTCATCTATATTTCTCAATACCTAACATATCCGTTAGTGAAATAGGAAGGTCGGTATTACTACTTGAGAATAATCCGGTAGTGGGGATAAAGATGGACGATGGAGTTTTGAATGTGTTTGAGGAGCCCGGACTAGGCGTTAAGCTCTATATATAAAGATCGAGATTAGAGATGTTCGCTACTTATAGGATAAGAAGACTTTTGAGACGTTCAATAATGTTTAATTATGAAGGGAGAAGCCCATAAAGATGTTAGCGTAGTTGTTATATAGATCCCGTAGAAGAGAATTTATGTAGATATGCATCTATGGTGACTGCTGACCTCCTCCACGCACTGAAGGGCGAGGCTTTCAGTTGTAAAAATCCTCGTAACATTACACAACGTCTCTAGGGTCCAACTCAACGCCTCAAAAATATTATTGGCTAGGTTAAACCATTAAAATGGTTAATAATAGTTTATAAAAGACCTACCCAAGATTTATGATGGTGATGCTTTGAGTGCTGGTTTAAGTAGGTATGTGGCTGTGGGAATTATTGCTGTATTTGTTATAGCAGCACTAGCAATATATATGACTATTCAGCAACCTACTACCCCTCAAATAACTCATGTAAGATTCTTAGGTGGTCTTTCAGGTGGTGGTGGTTATCAGCTTGGTACAGCGTTAATTAAGATATGGCAAGAGAAGATTTCTGGAGTATCATTCACCTTAGAGGCTACTCAAGGATTTATAGATAATGCTAAGAAAATGTTTAGCGGTGTTGGTGAATTAGGTGTTGTCTCAGCTGATGAGGCGTTAAGAATATTAAATAATGAGCCTCCTTATAACACGTCAGGTTATAAAGTATATGGAGTACTACCATTACTACCATTGACGTACTTCCACATAATAGTGCCTGCGGACTCACGGATTAACTCATTCTCAGACCTTAATGGTAAGAGGGTTAATATCTTAACTAGAGGGTCATTAACTGAACTTTTAGCTACACGGATATTTAACGCTTTAGGTATCAACGTAGTACCTACATACTTAACACATACCGACGCCGCTATAGCTCTTTCTAAAGGTGAAGTAGATGCTGCAGCAACAACAACATTCGCATCTCAGTACAAAGAATTAGCACTAACCAAGAAGTTGAAAGTTGTCTCATTAACCAGTACTGAAGCAGAGAAGCTCAAGAGCGCTTTACCATACTTAAGTATTACCGAGTACGATTTCGGGTTACAGTATGAGGGTTGTAATAAGGCTTTGGTGCCAGTTATTTGGACTTTAATAGTTGCTAGAAGTGATTTGCCGGAGGACTTAGTGTATAAGTTAGTTAAGATAGCATATGAGAACCTAGATAAATTAATCAACATATACCCAGCAGCAAGGGAATTAACACCTGAGTTAATACTTAACTCTCCGCTACCATTACATCCAGGTGTTATTAAGTACTATAATGAGATAGGGATTAAAGTACCTGACGCGTTAAAACCTAAGTAGCTAGTCCTAAAATATATTTTTAATACTTTTTTATTACTTTATTATTAATATTACAGGTGTACTTGATGTTAAGCCGTGCTTCAGGTGCTCTGGTCAGTATCAGTAAATACATAGCATTAATTTACGGTCTCATATTTATGTATAGTTTCATTACATATCCTTTCGACCCATTCTTACAGAATAGCTTATTACTTCAAGTAGTAATAATATTAGCTTTCATTAAACTCTGGAGGAAGACTTTAAAAGCATATCTTAAACTTACCCTCTTAATGACGATGATTATTAGCGTAGTGCCGGTTGCCTATATATCATTAAATTACACTGAGGTAGCATATAAAGCTGGAATACCTACTCAGGTAGAGTTTATATTTGGGTTAATCACTATTACCTCCGTTATAGGACTTACATGGATTTTTATCGGCAAGATATTAGCTATAACTACATTGGTATTCATAGCTTATGCCTATCTAGGTAAGTTCATACCAGGTTTCTTCGGCCATGGAGGATACCCATTAGATATGCTCATAGGTTATTTCTATATGACCAGAGAGGGTTTATGGAGTTTACCATTGAATATAGCTTCCACATACGTCATAGCATTCAATATATTAGGGGCAATTCTAGCTAAGATAAAAACAACTAAGTTGATAATGGATGGTCTCTTACCACTTACTAGGAGAGTTAGGGGAGGTCCGGCAGTAGTTGCTGTTATAAGTAATATGTTGTTAGGTATGGTTTCTGGAAGTGCGCCTGAAAACGCTGCTTTGACTGGAACTGCCTTCTCATCGATGTTAAGGGGTTATGGATTTACACCGGAGAGGTCTGCAGGCATTATAGCTTCGGCAGCTGCTGGCGCCTTAATAATGCCCCCTGTAATGGGTGCCGCTGCATTCTTAATGGCTGATCTTTTAGGCGTTCCATATAGGGATATAGTTATCTCTGCGTTCCTACCAGCTGTATTATTCTATGCATCATTAACGATTCATATATATCTTTATTCATCCTTAGGATTAACTAAAGGGTTAATCAAAGGTTATGAATTAGAAGTTGTTAATGTCGGCAGATTATTATTGGATTACGGTCATATATTGGTACCATTATTTGTGGTTACTTACTATATATTAGCTGGTTTTTCACCCTTTAGGGCTGCTATGTATGGCATTATTGCATCTATAGTTATATCGTTTATTAGGAAGTCAACTAGAATTAACGTTAGAACCCTAGTTGACGCTATCTATGAAGCTATGGATAGGATTGTATACTTAGGTATAGCTATAGCATCAGCATCACTAATATACTCTGTCGTGATGATGAGTGGATTAGGTGTTAAGTTATCTTTAGTTATTGAATACCTCTCAGCCGGTAATTTACTACTAACGTTGATATTGATAATGATTTCATGTATAGTTTTAGGTATGGGTTTACCAGCAACTGTGGCTTACTTAATAGTAGCTCTGACTATAGGCCCAGCTTTAGTTCATCTAGGAGTGCATCAAATGGCCGCGCATATGTTCATATTCTACTTCTCTACATTCTCGACTATAACCCCGCCAGTAGCTTTAGCACTATATACGGCATGCGCGGTATTCAACTCAGATATCATGAAGTCAGGTATTGAGGCTATTAAGTTGTCTATTCCAGCATTTATAGTTCCTTACGTATTTATATTTAGACCATCACTCCTGCTCTTGAGTGGCGATAGTTATGAAGTTATAATTACATTTATATATACGTTGGTAGGCATTCTCGCTATTATTTCAGCTATTGTAGGTTACTTACTTAGACCCGTATCATTACCTATGAGACTAGTATACGGGTTATGCGGCGTACTAAGCTTAATACCTAATTACATGTTGAATTTGGTAGGTACTTCAATAATAATAGCTAATATAATTTACTACATTGTAAAGAAATAAATTCAGCTGAAAAACCATATAATATATTAGAGCGCAGTTACTGAGATGATATATTAGGAGACTTGTAAATCCCATGTGAGAGGAAGGTTTCAGGTAGGCTCAGCTGTTTCCCTAGATTCCCACTCCAAGCACTTCATAGTTTTTCATTGTCACGCCTAGGGAGCCCAGCCTCACCAGCAGTGCTTTTGGAATCATCATGGGTTCATGAATGTATGCACGAACGCATGGGGGGCCTCCGCCATTTTCAGGGTGGAGAGGTGTCAGGCTGTAATCAACCTACGTGGTTGCCTGCGCCCATTAGCTAGGTCGCTTTTGTTATCTTGGCTACCTTGAATATTATGGGCACGTGCTCCCCCCTCAGCGCCCGCCCACTTATCGCGGGTTCATCGGAGGCTACGTAGGCGGGCACCACTCGACCCGCCTCACGGGAGACTAGGCATGACCTCCCGCCCCTGGCGGCCGCTTCGCCGTCATCGAGGCGGTCGAGCATCTATAGTGGCTAAAAAGCTCATAAACTTTTAACTAAGCCAGCAGTCTAAGCCTAATGAGCTCTATCTTAGTATGCCCTCCATCTATAGGTCTTCCAAGCCCATCAAATATCCTACCAAGTCATTAAATGCCACATAAATGCGAATATAAATCTAAGTAGGTAGCTTAGATTGAAGCTCCCTCCTGAAGTCCTCCAAACTCATATTCTCCCTCAACTTAGAAATTTCGATAACCATCACCTTATCTTTATATAACACTCTTAATACCTCTTTATCTTTATACCTATAGACATCTAACACCTTAAACCCTAGTTTACTGGCCTCAGAGAGGTATTTCCTTAACTTCATACCAGCGTCAGACCTAAGTTATAGTAGAGGCTTGAGGTTAAAAACATTGAAGGGCCGCGGCCGGGATTTGAACCCGGGACCTCGGGATCTCCATCCCTTAGGAGCCCACAGTCCCGCGCTCTTCCAGGCTGAGCTACCGCGGCCACAACCTCAGTACTATTGATTTGCTTCGGAACTTAAAACTTTTCCTAAGAGCTTTAAAATTAAGTAGAGAATTAAATACAAGAATGTGGTGACCGGTGGAGTAAGTAATGAGCGGCATTAAAGTGGTTGGTGAGGAGGTCTACGTACCCGACTCCACAGTAGTTACTAACGGCGTTTTAAGGAGGTTGATCGCTGACGCTAAGATAGGTGGTAGGATAGTTATATGTAGGGAGTTAATACAATACTTTGAGAACCTAGCTAATGAGGGTAGGGCGCTAGGCTTCATAGGACTTGAAGAGCTGCGTATGATTAGGACTTTATGTACCAAGCATGGAATATCTATTGATACTCTACCAATTAACAGAAAATTCGATAATATAGATGCCGCGATAAGGGAGCTTGCCTCAGAGCTAGGAAGCACCTTAATTACATCGAGTAGGGTCCAAGCACTAGCCGCTGAGGTGCTTGGTGTTAAGGTGTTATACGTACCATCAACACCTACTAACGAATTCATACTTGATAAATTCTTCGACAATGAGACCATGAGCATACACCTTAAGGAGGGGGCTAAACCATTGGCCAAGAAGGGCAGACCGGGTAAATGGTATTTAACTGAAGCGGGTTCCAACATATTAACCAGAGACGATATTGAGTTAATAGCTAATGAAATCATGGAACTAGCAAAGAACAGCTTAAATGGCGTTATTGAGATAGATAGGCCTGGATCAACAATTATCCAATTAAGTGATTACAGGATAATTATTACTAGGCCTCCAATGAGTAATGGGTGGGAGATAACCGCCGTTAGGCCCCTAGTAAGACCTAAGTTAGAGGAATATAGATTGAGTGATAAGTTGCTTCAAAGATTTAATGAAAGAGCTGAAGGTATATTGATCGCCGGAGCCCCTGGCATGGGTAAAACCACGTTTGCTCAGGCGCTAGCCGAATACTACATAAGGAAGGGGAAGATAGTAAAGACTGTGGAATCGCCTAGGGATATGAAGTTGCCGCCGTATGCCACCCAGTACTCTAAGGTATATGCATCACCCGAGGAGCTCCACGACATCCTACTGCTTAGTAGGCCTGATTACACGGTATTTGATGAGATGAGGAATGATGAAGACTTCAAGTTATATGTTGACCTGAGGTTGGCAGGTATAGGTATGATCGGCGTCGTACATGCTTCATCGCCTATAGATGCCCTTCAAAGGTTCATTGGCAGAGTTGATGTTGGTATGATACCCAGCGTAATTGATACCGTCGTATTCATAGATAAGGGTAATGTGGATAAGGTATATGTAGTAGGCATGACCGTTAAACTACCTACAGGACTTAAGGAGGCAGACTTAGCAAGGCCTGTAGTTGAGGTGAGGGACTTCATGACTGGTGAGCTAGAATACGAGATATACACGTTTGGTGAGCAGACTGCTGTAGTTAATGTTAAGAACTTAGTTAGAACAGATCTTGAGTCGAGACTGAGGAACATGTTGCTTAGGATGATGCCCTCAGCCAATGTAGAGGTCGACGGTAAATCGGTGAATATCTACATACCTAAGGAAGACCTAAAGAACTTAAGGAAGGTAGCTAAGAGGTTTAAGAAGCTTGAAAATGAATATGGAGTTGAAATAAGTGTTAAGGTTCTTGAGTAGCCATGAATTATAGGGACTTGGGGAAATACCTGGAATCTACAAGTCCATCAGATCTAGATGAGAGGGTTTTAGAGGCAATCCATGAAAGGAGAGTAGTTAAGCTAACGTGTAATGACGTTTCCTTATGGGTGTTTAACGGGAGGGAGAGGGATTACCTAATAGTCCCTAGAATGTACTGTAGTTGTATGGACTTTGAATTAAACGTTGTTATTAGGGGCTCTAAGCCCTTCTGTTACCATCTAATAGCACAACGTATTAGTGAATTAAGGAATGCATTTAAGGATTTAAAGGTCGACATGAGCACGTTAATTGATGTGTTGATCGAACTCATATACTTGAGTAGGAGCCCAACGCTGAGGAGGATCATAAGTGGGCATTAGGTTTTATATGATAGAAAAAAATTAAATAAATTGTAACCGTAGTTGTTGTGGTGTATTTATGGGTAGGAGGAGTAAGAAGAGGTATAAGAGAATACAGCCTCGGGTTAGGAGGTTGCCGACAAGGTTTCAATGCCCAGCATGCGGCTTGATGACTTTAGGGATAGAGATGAAGAGAGAGGAGGGAGTGGCGATTATTTCATGTAGTAATAGCGGATGTGGTTTAAGGGCTACAATAAACAATGTACCTAGGATTTATCAGGAGGTTGACGTATACGCTAAATTCCTGGATAGATTCGCTGATGGTTCGATAGAGGTGAGCTATGTTAAGGGTGGTAATGAGGATGAGATGGAGGGGTAAGGTAGGTGAATACCTAGATAAGGTCGTTAGAGATTATGGGGTAGCCCACTTATCTCTAATAGATCCAGCTAAGGTAAGCGATTTAAGTGGCTTAGCGAATGTGGCTAGGAAGTTAGCTGAGGCAGGCACCGACGCCTTCTTAATAGGCGGCAGCATAGGGGTATCGGAATCAGACATAGACCTAGTAGTTAACGCACTACGTGAATCAGGTAAGCCGATAATACTCTTCCCAGGTAATGTAAATGGATTATCTAAGCTAGCAGATGCTGTGCTCTTCATGAGCTTATTAAACTCCGACGACCCCTACTATATTATAGGCGCTCAGGTGCTGGGCGCACCTATAATTAAGAGATATGGATTAGAACCTCTGCCAACAGCGTATATAGTGGTGGGTTATGGAGGTGCTGCAGGCTTTATAGGTAGGGCAAGGCCGCTACCGGTAGATAAAGATGAGCTAGGCGTCGCATACGCGTTGGCAGCCGAATATTTAGGCATGAAGTATATTTACCTGGAGGCAGGGTCAGGGAGCCCCCAACCAATACCACCTAAATACGTTCGATCCATATCATCAGCCATAAGCAGGTCTTACCTAATAGTTGGTGGCGGTATAAGGAGGAGTGATGATGCGATAAGCATAGCTAATGCAGGGGCTAACATGATAGTGACTGGTAACTTGATCGAGGAAAACCCCACATCAGCCATCGAATTGATAAAAGCCATAAAGCATAGATGAAAGTCCCCATGAGTTGTTTCCGGCTTTAGAGATCAATGTAGTTTTGGTTGGAGCCCTTCACGTACTATCATTTATAAATCTTTCTGTAATAACTCTCAAGGGAAATTAAAAAGAACCTTAAGTATTAACGTGGAGATGAATATCATGGATGTCGATGAAATTATTAAGAAGAGGGCTTACGCTGATAACTGCATCATTAGCGATAGTAGTAGCCGTAATCATATCCACAGTCATTTCATGGAATATACTAGTAGCATCTGCTACATGGTATAATGCTTACTATGGTGTAGGTGGTGACATAATAGCTCAGATGCCGAAGGTGGAATCGGTAAGTTTAAATGATGAATTAAACGAGGTGATACTAAACGTTAGAGTGGGGGTTGGAACTACGGTGCCTCCTATTAATATATTTATCTATAGGGTGAGTGGTGATGTACTAAATAACGTGATGGTGAGTAGCATAGATAGCACCGTCCTCGACGGCCTAATGATAATTAAGGTGAGATTGTATGATAAGTTGGGTGAAGGGAATTATGTTGTAAGGATATACCTTAACAATAAAAACAGAGAGGAGGTTAGATTTAGTATCTAAGCAGCGTCAGCGTTTATTGGATCTCCCCTTAGGGGTAGTACCTTAGCTGCAGCTAAGGCTATGATCACAGCCTTCAATATCACCATACCCATCGGAGTGGCTAACCAATACATTAACTTCTTCATAGCTAATCACCATGTTAATAATAGAGCTTATAAGTGTTGGATTTTTTTGCAATCACCCTACCTTAGTAAGCGAAAATTTTAATAGAGATCACTACCTTATAAGATATTTGGTAGAATGAGCGAAGCAAAGAATGTGGAGGAATTGAGGAGATATGCCTATAACTTCCTAAGACATATTAATTACTCCCTAGCAAAGCTTGTAGAGCATATACTATCTTATAACTACCTACCATCTAAGACGGAAATGGCTAAGGACCTTGGCATACCTCCCTATGAGTTATCACGTAGGTTAAGCGTATTTAGGAAATTAAACTTCATGTTCGGTGTTAACGTTGATCTATGTGCTATCAACTTATCAAGGCTTATAATCATATCTAAGGACTCCATAGATGTTGAGGAATTAGCATCAAATAAGAGTGGGCATTTCCTCAACTTCTATTCACCAATAGTTCTACCCTTTAACGGCACTTTACTAATGTACTACGTACCATATGGATTAGATATAGGGAGCTTTACATCCAAATTTAAAAACATAGTTTCATATGATGTCATTATCGAAACTATGTACAGTAAGGCTAAGTTAACAGAGCATTTTGACTTCATTAATAAGAAGTTTAAGGTAAATTGGAATAGGCTTCATAATATAATTAGTGAATGTTTAAAGAGGGTTGATGAAGTAGGTATTAGGGATGTTAGGAGATGTTTTAAGGTAAAATATGATTCATTGGACTTACTCATAATTAAAGAGTTGGAGAAGGATCCGTTTAGGTCACTAATAGGGATATCCAATGAATTGAATGTTAATTATGCTAAAGTCCTTAGGCATTATAATCAACATGTTAGTAAAATTATTAGGGGATTTAGATTAAGAGCTATACCTTTACCTCCAGAAGCTTCATTATATGTAGCCATTGGGATTAAGGCTGATTCCACAATGCTTAACGCGCTTGCTAAAGCACTTACCGAATTAATACATGTAGCTGCCATATATTTATCACAGAATTCGATGTATGCCTTACTAGTTTGTGATCAAATATTACTCAACGAACTGTTAAAATTCATAGCCAATTACGTAAGCAACTACGACATATACCTACTTGATAGATCCCGTAGAGTCGTATTTACCATACCATATACTGAATACTCTAAATTCTTAAAATATTGGGCTACTTAGGGATCATATTCTAATCATATTGGTGGTCCCTCAGGTCTTAAGTACTTCCTCTTAAAACACTCTTCAACATCCACACCAGCTATATTAGCTAAAGAGGTGAGCCATGCAAGTACATCCGCGAACTCCTCCTCAATTTTGTTTTTATCGTTAGAGAGTAGTGCGTCTGCTAACTCGCCTACCTCCTCTACAAACCATGTAAACGTCGCGTACAGGCCTCTCTCCATATCCCTCTTAAAATAATACTCCCTCATTAATCTCTGAACATCTCTAAGTGAAATCCCCATACCCTTAACCACCACATCATATAATAACCTAGGATCAAATATTAAAAATACGCCTACTTGATCGATTTCATCCCTGGGGATGTTGATGGATCTAACCCCTTTGTTTCATTTGAATCCCATATATATCCCACCTAAATCTAATGATTCAAGAATAGTGTGATGGTATGTATGACCTCGTGATGGATGTTGGAATCACCTAACAAATAATGCTCCACAAAGGGAGACCCCTCACTTTCTAATGGAATAATTCGATATTGATGTTGTTGATCGTGGTTTGTATAAAATATTTTCTCTCCTAAAGAGATAATTAATTAAATATTAAGACTAGGATCGAAGAACCAAGACATTAACATTTTCATCTCTATTTCCAAATGAAGCAAAGGGGTGGATCTCAGGTTATCAAATAATTGAGGTATGATGTGGCGTTAGCTTTTAAGCAACCTTAAGCACTTAATCAATAACACACCCCTCTATTTCATTTGGAGTAGGATTATAATCCCACCTATCCAGGTAGTTTTATATAGTATCGCAGTAGGTCTATTTTCGTTATGATCCCCTTAATCCCACCCTTATCTACTACTAAAACTGCTGGATACATAAGCAACAACGATTCAATCATTGATAGTGGTGTGTCCCTAGGTACTTGTGGAAGCGGTGGTTCCATAACATCTATTGCAAGCAGCTTCTTCAAATCCTTCTTTAGCCTTGAAACACGCATTAATGTCGATTCATATATCGTTCCAACGATTCTCCCACTTTTATCTAGTACAGGTATTTGTGATATTCCTCTAGAATCCATCAAATCTATTACTACCGGCAATGGCGTATCAACATCTACGGTTATAACAGGCGACGTCATTATCTTCTCGGCGACGTCATTACTTCTTAAAGCCTTATTTATCACATCCATTATTTTCTTTATTGTCGAGACTCTCGGATTTACCGTACCTTTCTCGATCCTCGCAATCAATGATTGGCTTACACCAGCTAATCTAGCTAACTCCTTCTGCGTGAGTCCGGCAGCTATCCTCAACCTCCTAATATCCTCAGGCGATGGTATTACTGACATCCAATTAACACCAACCCATACTCATTTTAAGTTATTTTAATAAGATTTAAGTATATTAATAATGTTTAAATATAGATATTTTTAATTTAAATAATTCATCGGGTTATATCGGGTGCTACGTATTTGTAGTAAATAATAGTAGGAAGGTTATTGAGCTAAGATTTCATGGTAGGGGCGGTCAGGGGGTAGTTACAGCCGCTGAGATACTAGTTAATGCTGCAATAAAATCAGGTTTATGGGGTCAAGCATTCCCATTCTTTGGCGCTGAGAGGAGGGGGGCACCGGTGGTGGCATATGCTAGGATATCTCAAAATAGGATTAGATGTAGGTCAATAATAATTGAGCCTGATGTTGTTGTGGTATTCGATCCGAAACTACCTTTAATTGTTGATGTATTTCAAGGACTTAAGGATAATGGCGTAGTCATCCTTAATAGTAGCTGTAATGAGGTTAAATGTATATATAAAACATACTGTGTTGATGCTAATAGGATTGCTAAGGAATTAGGCCTAGTACTTGCCGGATGGCCGTTAGTTAATACGTCTATGTTAGGTGCAGTACTTAAAGCTACGGGCTTATTTGATATCAAATACCTACTCGAGAGTGTGAAGGAGTACATACGTGGTAACATACTTGAACATAATATCAAGGCGGTTGAAGAAGCATACAACTCCACCTGTGAGGTCTGTTAGTATGGCCTACAGCTTACCACTATCTAAGCCATCAATAGGTGCTAGCGGGTTAACAGGTTATTGGAGGCTCAGGAGACCTAGTGTGAGCTACGATAAATGCATTAAGTGCTACCTTTGCTGGCTATACTGCCCTGATTCAACGGTAGATATTAATGAACGGGGCGATGTGGTGATCGATTATAAATACTGTAAAGGCTGTGGTATATGTTCGAATGTATGCCCGGTTAAGGCTATAGTAATGGTTGATGAATGATGACGATTAAGGTATTAACAGGTAATTATGCTGTAGCCGAGGCCGTTAAGCTCTCAGGCGTCAACTTAATAACTGCATACCCAATAACCCCTCAAACACCGATCGTTGAGAAATTAAGTGAGTACGTTGATCTAGGGTTAATTAAAGCTAGCTTTGTTCGGGTCGAGTCAGAATTCAGCGCCTTAGCAGTCGCCTACGGTGCTTCAATATGTGGTGCTAGATCATTCACAGCCACATCATCTCACGGGCTCCTCTATATGCATGAAATGCTCTGGTGGGTTGCTGGGAGTAGAGTGCCTCTAGTTATGGCAGTCGTTACGAGAGCGATAGGGCCACCATGGAATATATGGGATGAACATACAGACCTACTAGATCAGAGGGATACAGGTTGGTTAATATCTTTCGCAGAGGATAACCAAGAGGTATTGGATACTATAATACAGCTGTATAGGATTACAGAGGATCCAAGGGTCTATCTACCCGGCATCCTGGGGTTAGATGGGTTTCTACTAAGTCATACCTCAGAACCAGTTGACATACCTGACGAGCACATAATAAAATCATTTCTAAAACCTAGGTCACAGCCATATACGCTATGTGGTGATGAATTAATAACTATGGGTAATTTACCTAGAGCAAGGGATGCTATGTTTATGAGGTATGATATACATCTATCGATGGAGAGAGCTAAAAGGGTCATCAAGGAGGTTGATTTAGAGTACTCTAAATTAGTTGGTAGATCCTACGGAGGACTGGTGGAGTGTTATAGATGTGAAAACAGTAAGTACCTACTAGTTGGCATGGGTGCTTGGGTAGGCAATATGAAGGATGTATGTGATGAATTAAGGGATGAGGGGTATAGTGTAGGAGTGCTTAAAGTCAGGTTCTTTAGGCCGTTCCCGTATGAGGAGGTGGTAGGGCACCTAAGCGGTATTAGAGGTGCATTAGTATTTGATAGGTCAATATCGTTAGGTTCTTTAGGCCACCTACATTTAGAGATATTGGCAAGGGCAAGTAGTATCGGTAAACATACAATAATTAAGGGATTAATAGCTGGTTTAGCAGGTGTTGATGTAGGTGTCAAGGAAATTAAGGAATCCACCATAAAATTCATTAATGAGATTGAGGAATTAGGCTACGTTAAAGATTCTTCGGAGTGGTTATTATGAGGTGCTGCCGGTGCTAAGCATTAAAGATCTCCCTAAAGAGAAATATGTCTTACCAGGCCATTCAGCATGTCCAGGCTGTCCCGAGTCCTTGGGTTTAAGATTCGTCGGTATGGCGTTAGGTAAGGACGTGATTTTAGTGATCCCAGCTGGTTGTTCATCAATAATTCAGGGGGTAATGCCTAGTAGTAGCCTGTCCATGAGGGTGCTCAACGTACCCTTCGCATCGGCGGCCGCTGTTGCTGCAGGCATATCAAACATTAGGGGATTGTTGGACATCAAGGTAATACCCGTTGTATGGGCCGGTGATGGAGCTACGGCTGATATAGGTTTTGCATCTCTTTCTGGGGCGGCTGAGAGGAATGATGACTTAATATACGTATGTGTTGATAATGAGGCCTACATGAATACGGGTATTCAGAGGTCTTCACTTACCCCCTATGGTGCTTGGACGACAACTTCAGTTACTGGTAAGAAGGAGGGTAAGAAGGAGCTTCCGTTAATTATGTTAATACATAAGGTACCCTACATAGCTACAGCAAGCATAGCATACCCGATCGACTTCATATCTAAGTTAAGGAAGGCAGCCTCCATTAAGGGATTTAAATACATACACCTCCATGCTCCATGCCCTGTGGGCTGGAGGTTTGACCCATCAAAAACTGTTGAAGTAGCTAGGCTAGCTATTGAGGTAGGTGCCTGGATACTGTTTGAGGCCGAGGAAGGTAGGGTACGAATTAACCCGCCAAGCACTATATACGTAGATAAGAGTAAGAGGAGGGACGTTAGGGAATATTTGGATATTCAAGGTAGGTTTAAGGGATTAGATGGTAGGGAGATCGATGTAATTAAGAAATTAATAGATGACAACTGGAACGTACTTCTTAAGCTTACTTAACTATCAAATTTACGGCAATTATGGTTATGGTAAATACTGAGGCAGCTATGAGTATAAGCATAGGCGATATCGTGATCTTAGATTGGACATCCTCGAAGAACCTAACTAACCCAGCAGCCGTTTGAGGTCCTGAGGGCCTCTTCTTCCTGCTAGACATCTAAACACCTATAAATGCTGGTTAAGAGGGTTTAAAACTTAAACATCAAATTATTAATCAAGGGCCAACCTCGTTATACATATACTTCAATCCATTTAGATGTCGGTATCAAATAGCTACATTTCCGCTCCCTTCCATACCTGCTTAACGGTTTAGATAGATGTTTCATTTTAGATGTCTTAACTACGTGGAGAGAGTTTAGCGATATTATACTTATATTTATATCCTTCGTAATTTCCTTTGATTTAAATCCGCATCTCACGCATTTGAATCCCTTATCACGTCCTAAGGACTTCATCCGCTTACCGCATTTAGGGCATTTAGGGTTATGTATCTCTTTAATTATTTTTCTCTTAATATATAATTTCTCTACATTTAATACGTTAGTATTATTACTCCATTGTTTTACAGAACCACATATAATTACCTCATCATCTACGTTTAGATCTCTAGCTACATTAGTCAGCGACGTATCGGCGTAGAAGGCCGCATACGTTTTAGGGGAACTATGTATTTCAATGACTACATGAGCCCCCCTCAGGACCTTAGGTCTGGATTTCACTGAGGTTTCTACGCATAATGTCCTATAAGGCCTTACATCATCGATTGATCTAAGCACTAAATGCGCATCTGTGCCCTGATTAGTCCTGTAAATCATCCACCCATCTACGGCTTCGCATAAATTTAATTCGTTGAAGTATTTAACCAGGATCTCTGGATCGTTCCCTCTAATGCCCAACAGTACTGGATCGCTTCCATGCGGCGCAACTAGCGGCACGTCTTCGACATGATCATAGTTATTAAAGACGTAATCCTTATATTTTACGTCAACCTCTCTTAGTGAGTTCCAATCAATGCATCTTTCTCGCCCTATATTGCCAATTAATCTATAAGCCAATAGCTCATAAGTACAATCCGTGTCTTGAGGCCATCCAATAGCCGCTAATGCCCCTATAACCCCCCTAGATATGCCTAGAGGCAACTCTATATTATTCACTTTATTAAGTAAATTCCTTAAGTAATCAATATGTACGTAATCAGTTAACGCCTTCATATAAATCCTACTTAGTTCTACCGGTATATTCCCCTCAACTATCGCTACACCAGGGCTGTACTTGCTCTTAACATCATAGGCATTAATATAATCCGTTAAAGAATTAGTTAATGCTTTTATTAATACGTCCTTATATGGTTTCCTAACCTTAATTCTCAGAGCTACAGCCCCATTACCCCTAGTTTTGAAGGGTATGGATGGATTTAAGCGAACTAAGTTAGGGTAGTCGATGAATTCGATATTCTCATTCATTAATAGGTACTTCTTAATGAACATGTAGGTAAAATGAGTTGTACATCCATTAAACGGCGAATCAATGTCATCTAGACCTATATGTACTACTACATGCTCCTCCGTAGACTCTACCATTTCGCCAATCAATCATTTAGTAAAGCTCTTCCCCTCTATCACTATCATAGTTAAAGTTGACCGAACCTTAGGTATCTTCCTAATCCTACTCGATATCACATCCTTTAACTCCTCGGTCGTAGAAGCACGTACCTTAACTACTAGGTCGTAAACGCCGTAGACTATATATGCCTCTACAACACCGTCTATGCTCGAGAGTAGGTTTAAGACTTCTTCCTCAGAACCTATATCTGTGTTAATAAGAACTATAGCTTCAGGCAATTAATTCCCTATATCATTATGGTAAAGCATGTTTATAAGTTTTTGATAACTAATACCCTTGGAAAGATGGTTAACATCTACGTTATTACCTACCATCATGATGACCCATCAAAGTGTACAGCGTTAAAGATGGCTAGACTAGGTTACGCAATAAAGGTTAGCAATATACGGGAGCTGCCTAGGCGGTGTTTAGTCCTTAACCCCCTCTCAAACGCCATTCTCATGTCAACTGATAAGGAGGTTATTGAGAAGTACGGCATAGCAGTGATAGACGTGTCATGGAATTCAGGCCTGCATGTGCTTAGAGGATTGATGAGTAATAGGTACAGGTACAATCACCGGGCGCTACCTCTACTATTTGCAGGTAATCCAATAAATTACGGTAAGGCCGCTAAGTTAAGTAGCTTAGAGGCAGTTTCAGCGGCATTATATATTACTGGATATAAAGATCTAGCATTAAGGCTGCTGACGATATTTAAATGGGGTAGAACGTTTTACGAGTTAAATAAGGAGTTGCTAGATAATTACTCAAAGTGCTCGTCACTTGATGAGGTGCTTAAAATTCAGGATGAGATGATTAAAAAAATATTAAATAATTAAAATTTATGAGATACGTAATTAAGTATGTTAAGGCGGTTCGGAGCCGGCTGGTAGTTACGGGGCTAACGTCCTGAGGAAACTCCGTCCTCCACACGGCATCGGGACCCCGTAAGGGGTGCGGGGAGACCCGCGGCAACGGCACAGAAACGACACGGCCAACTCCATATGTCGATGATGCGGTGAGGGTGAGGTGGCAACACCTCATCAGTAACCCGCTGAGTATGGGGTTGGATGCGTTGAAACGGCCGTCCCCCGAGGAGTAAGGCCAAGCAGTGCCGATGAATCGCCGTGTGAGGCGCGGGTGGGCCGCTAAGCCCAATACTACCGTGAGTACAGAAGACGGGTTACAGCCGGCACCGAACCGCCCTAGCTCACGCTATAAATACGATGTCTTTATTGACTTTAATCAATCCATTATTCACCTGACATACAGCGATAGTTGAATTGCTCAATTCGGACCTCATCAACCTCACATATTTACTTGAAATTTCAATTAACTTATTCTTCAAATCTATCCTTTCATACCTACTTAGCTTTCCCTTATCATCATACATATTAATTTCCATTAAATTGCCCCTTAAGTATATGATGCATGTGTACATTTCCGACCTCCTCCCCGCACTGAAGGTGGGGGCCTTTTAGTTGTAAGTACCTAAGTTACTGGAATTAACGTAACATATATAAGCTTGCTTTCATTTAAGTTGTGGTGTATAGTGTAGGTGTGTAGGTTTGCGTATGGCGTTCAACAGGGTTTCTAAACGCATTATACAATACGCTATAATTAGGGGCTTTGATCACGGTGAAGCATGATGACTAAGTACAGGAATTATAAGGAGCCTTATAATGTCGATTTAAAACGACTTAGCATATATAGTACCTTAAATCAAGATGTGGGTAAAAACATTTTAAGCGTAGGTGATGAGGTGGATGTCACGATCAAGTACATAGATGATGATGGTAGGGGCGTAGGGTTCTATAAGGATTATAAGATACTGGTGCCTAAGGGCTTCATGGACGAGAGGGTCAGAGTTAAAATAGTTAAGGTGCTTGACAACGCCTTGCTGGGTGTGATAGTCCACCGATACAGTAATGATATTAAATGATTAAGAGGATCCAAGATTTAAAAATAAGTTAAGTCATAGTTTAAAATGGTTAATATGATGTCATCTCAAACGCTTGCTGAGCTGTTGTGGGTTGAAAAGTATAGACCTAAAACGCTTTCTGAGATGGTTAACCAGGAAGACGTAGTTAAGAGGCTACAACAGTTTATTAAGGAGAGGAACATGCCGCACCTGCTGTTTGCAGGTCCTCCGGGGACTGGGAAGACAACAGCAGCGCATGCGTTAGCCCATGATTTATATGGCCCTGACTACAGGATGTACATGTTAGAACTTAATGCGTCTGATGAGCGTGGTATTGATGTGATTAGAGGTAAGGTTAAGGAATTCTCTAGGAGTAAGTTGCCATCTAATATCTCATTTAAGATAGTACTATTAGATGAAGCTGATAATATGACTGCTGATGCCCAGCAAGCGCTTAGAAGACTTATGGAGATGTACGTAGATGTCACACGCTTCATATTAATAGCTAACTACCCAAGCAAGATCATAGAACCAATACAATCTAGGTGCGCAGTATTTAGATTTACGTCTTTAAAGAAAGAGGATATAGTCGGCAGGTTGAGATGGATATGTAGTAATGAGGGCGTGAAGTGTGATGAGGAGGCCTTAGAGGTTATTTATGATATATCTGAGGGCGATATGAGGAAGGCCATAAACATACTCCAAGCATCAGCGAGTTTAGGGGTAGTCACAGTTTCTAATGTATATAAGGTTGTCGGATTAGCGCATCCAAGGGAGGTTAAGGAATTACTTCAATTGGCACTTGATGGTAAGTTTATGGAGGCTAGGGATAGGTTACGCGAGTTGATGATCACATACGGTCTTTCAGGTAACGATATTGTGAAACAAATACACAGGGAGATCTTCAGCTCAGAGCTTAAATTGCCTGAAGCGCTTAGGGTTGAAATAGCTGATTATTTAGGTGAAATACAATTCAGATTGATTGAAGGCGCAGATGAGGAGATACAGCTAGGTACGCTACTAGCCAAGTTAGTTGTGCTTGGTAAGGCAGCTAGGTCGATGAAGCAGTCAGTTAAGTGATCTATGGTGTTAACGTAGTGAGGAAACTACCTTGGATCATAAAGTATAGGCCTAAAAAGGTTGACGACGTAGTTAACCAGGAAGAGGCTAAGAAAACATTAATTCAATGGATCAACGAATGGCTTAAGGGCAAGCCTAAGGTAAAAGCAGCCCTTCTATACGGACCGCCCGGTTGCGGTAAAACAAGCCTAGTTGAAGCTATAGCTAACGAGTATAAACTAGAGCTTATTGAGATGAATGCAAGCGATTACAGGAGGAAAAGCGACCTAGAAAGAGTGGCTCGTGTTGCAGCACTTCAAAGGGGGTTGAGCAGTAAACATAAAGTCGTATTATTAGATGAAGTCGATGGTATATCAGATACGGCTGACGTAGGTGCTTTGGAAACGATATTAGATATCATTAAGACGGCTATAAATCCTATAGTGATGACTGCTAACGATCCGTGGGATCCTAAGCTAAGGCCCTTGCGTGACGCCGTCATCATGGTGGAATTTAAGAGGCTATCTAAGACAGATATCAAGAAAGTCCTAAGCAGGATATGTAGTAATGAGGGCGTGAAGTGTGATGAGGAGGCCTTAGACTTCATCGCCGAGAGGTCTGAAGGAGACCTGAGGTCAGCAATTAATGATTTAGAGGTTGTTGCAGAGGGATATAATGAGGTTTCAATAGGCTTAGCTAAAAATTTACTCAGACCTAGGGATAGGGAATATGAGCCATTTGAAGTAGTTAGAAGGATATTCATATCTAAGTACGCATGGCAGGCTAAACAAGCAGCCCAGCAGACAGATTTAACACCTGATGAGTTAATTCAATGGATTAATGAGAATCTACCAAGACAGGTGAGCGATGTAGAGGATTTATGGAGAGCTTATGAGGCACTATCTAAAGCCGATGTATATATGGGGAGGATAATTAAAACCGGCAACTGGGATCTACTCTCATACGCAGTAGAATTAATGACTGCGGGAGTTTCATTCTCAATAATCAACGATACTAAGAGTAAATACAGGTGGGTTAAGTACTCGTTTCCGCAGAGGATTTTACTGATGGCGAAGACTAGGGATGTTAGACAATTAAGGGAGGATCTAGCGGAAATAGTTGCTAGACATACACATACCTCTAAATCGTCAGCCAAGTCGGATACCATACCCTACCTTAAGGTAATATTTAACCACAATCAACTAATGGCAGCCAAAATAGCCTTAGCTCTCAATCTGTCGGACAACATGATTAAGTACCTATCACCTCAAAACTCAAGTAAGATTATAGAGTTAGTAAATAAGCTTAGATCCGAAGTAGGTCAAAAATCCGGCAAAGAGTCCGCATTAGGTAGGGGGATCAAGGTAAAAGAGAAAAAGATTAGCTCATTAAATAATTTTATTAAAGAGAATTAATAGCTACTCCAAGATCCCTAGATGCTATAGTTTTTGAAGATAATTCTGTGCACTGGTGGCAGCCCCCTGGTACCAAATCATTACAGCTGAAAACCTTGCCCTTTAGGGCGGGGATGAAGGCTTATCTAATCATAAGCTTCTTCTAAGGTCCTTATGAGCTCTTCCAAATACCTTACTCTAGGGTTACTCCAATTCGGTCTGTAGATTTTAACTCTACCCAGACGTATCTCATCTATTAGTCCATGGCTTCTCAAGTACTTAATGTGATTCGTTACTGATAGGTAATTCAATCCGGTCTCCCTTATTATTGAAGTTAAGTTTATTTCGCCATGCTTTATTATGGTCTTCAGGACTTTAACTCTACCCTTACTTGAGAATATCTCTTCAAGAGTCATTAACTACTACCTTCATATCTTAGTTTGATTCCCAGCAATTCATCTATTTTAGCGTCTATGACATTAAGTGGTGCAATGCTTATAGATATGTATGTGCTCCTCCCTCTTCTACCCTTCAGAGACGTCGAGGTCATTATAATGCCTAACTTCTTAAGGTTAACTATATATTCATAGAATTTAGTATGTTTCCTGGGTTCGATATTATAATCTTCACATAACTTACGGTACATATCCTCGACCACACTAGTATTTACATAGGGCTCGTCACTTCTCTTCAACGTTAGTACTATGGATCTTAGAACGAGCAATTCGTGTAGACTTAGATAGGGTAAAATATCATGTAGTATCACCGAGTTCGGTTCTACTATAGAGCAAGCTTGTCTAACATGATCCAACAATACTCTCATGCATCCCTCTTTCTCGGCAATCTCACATGATATTAAAAGTATCTCAAGGGCGGCCCTAGCATTACCAGGACCGCCTTTATCTATTCCCACAGTATCAGCAATATACTTTAACACATCATCAGATACTGCCTCCTCGAATACGGCTTCCTCAGCTCTACTTTTCAGAATGTCGAAGAGCTCGTATGATTTATATGGGCTAAACATAATCAAGTTCTTCATTAGGTACGACTCGGTAGTTGGATCCAATGTTGATAATGCTGTAAGCGATTTGCTTACAAAGATGAAGTTTAATCTTTTCACTTTTTCAGGGAATTCATCATATATTCTAGCTAGGAAATAAACTGCATCATTACCAGCAATGTTGATGAAGTAATCGAATTCGTCTAAGGTAACTATGGCATATAAGTCATTATCCTCTAGCATCTCTAAGGTATAGTTAAGTAGCTCCCTAGATGAAAGCCCTCTCTGAGGCACTGGAAGACCTAGCTGTCTAACTAGCTCGCTGATGACTTCAAATAATGTGCGATCTCTATGGCAGTTTATATGAACGTAACCTACGTTTAAACCCCGCTTTTTAGCTAGCTGAGTGAACTCTTTCCCAAATATTCTAGCAGTTACAGTCTTACCGGTACCAATACCACCCACTATAAATACGCGATGACTTAGTGCTCCAGGGTTTAAGAGTAGCGATTTGAAGATGCTCGCTAAGGACTTCAGCTCCTTCTCCCTATGAGGGAGATAACTTGGCAGGTACTCGGGGTAGAGCTTCTCCTTACTCTTAAATAGCGATACCTTGTTCAATTCACTTTCAATTATGTCACGGACGTTATTCATACTTTCACATTGCTCAATAATCACTTACTGGTAATACTATATTAATACTTACCCCAAACCTCCCCACTCTAAGGAAGCCCTCGCCCTTCAGGGCGGGGAGGAGGTCAGTTCATGTAAATTCGATAATCTAATTAAGCTATCTGAAGGTATACTTCTACTTCACGTATAAATATCCAAGCATTCACCACCCGCTGTCCTCTCTAAATGCTTGTGAATATGATGGATGGTTCATCATGATCCCCGAAGCCCTCGTATCAGTAGCTCACCACATGTCCGCCTATTGCCGGGTAGTTCACTACGCTGCGGATCTCGGAACACGATATCGTTGAAACGCTTAATTATAAGTGCTTTGCGCCCGGGCCATCTTAATAGCAATGAGAGTTACCTAGAGATATCCGCGGGAGTTCGACTTTCATCGCAGTTCATGGTGGTTGATGTTCCTCTGTGCCTCATCGCCCCCTAATGCCTTGGCTTACTCGCCCTGCGGGAGCCGACCTCCTCCAGGTGAATTAGCCGACTTCCTCGAGGG
>JAGDWE010000021.1 GCA_023255965.1 Desulfurococcales archaeon
GTATTCGTATGTGAACAAAAGTATTCAAATTTATTGCTAAATCTGCAACAGCCTAGTGGATCGCCGCTGTGATTGAGGGTAAGATGAAGCTCGTGGTAGACGTGGAACGCTTATGTAGCTTTAAATACCGTTCATAAATATGTATACTTGGATGATGTGACCGTCAGTGTAATGAGTGATGATTTATGGGACCCTCACTGATGTTTGATGGCAGATACCATGGATAATAGCGAATTAGTTAGTATCCTCGCTAGGATATTATATGAGGTTAAGGAGAATAAGGTATCTGTTGACGTAGCATTTAAGAGGGTTTGTAAGGGGAGGTGTGTTAAGAGTTTAGAGGAGCGTGAACGCCTATATGAGATTAGCAGGAGATTTATATCAGACTACATTAGGATCATGTGTTGCAGTAATGATAGGAGGTTAAGCTATAGGGGGATCGCTAGGCTTTGGTTAAGTGGTGTATGTAATAATGAGTTATTAAACGAATTACACTGTATTTACTCGTATCCTAAGTGGTTCGTAGATAGATTGCTTGAATTAATGCCTAAGCCTGAGGTTGAGAGATTACTTGAGTCTATGAATAAGAAGGTACTATGGCTAAGGGTAAATACATTAAAGTCTTCAATTGAAGGGGTGCTTAGGGGGTTGGATAACGAAGGAGTTGAATGCGTGACCTGCAAGGAGGTACCGTATATGGTTAAGGTACTAAAAACCAGAAAACCATTGAGATTACTTAGCGTCGTCAAGGAATTTAAGGCAATACCTCAAGATCTCTCAAGCGCTGCCGTCGTCGAGGCACTAAAGCCTGAACCAGGAGATTATATACTGGACCTCACGGCGGCTCCGGGGATGAAGACCTCCCTCATAATGATGTTAACAGATAATAAGGCTAAGGTGGTAGCTTGCGATCTGAGTTTAAGGAGGGTATTAATTATGAGGAACCTACTTAAGAAGTTAGGGATTGACCTGAGCAGGGTAAATATCATTCATACAAATTCCATAATGATGAACTACAGAATTACCTACGACAAGGTATTACTAGATGCTCCATGCAGTAATTCAGGGGCCATAGGTAAGGACCCATCAATTAAGGTTATACTTACTGAAGGGAAGGTGCAATATAATTCGACGCTTCAATTTAAGCTATTAAGTAAGGCGTTAAGTCTAGCCAACTATATAACGTTCTCCACATGCTCTATACTTCCTGAGGAAGGAGAATTAGTAATATCTAGGGTGCTGGATCGGGTCAAGTTAGTTAGACCTCTTAATTGGGTGAGTAATGGATACTCAATAGTTAGCTTTAACCATAATTTAATGAGATTAATGCCCCATATACATGAAAGCGAGGGGTTCTTCATCTCCACGCTTCAGGTCGTATAAGATTTAAATGCAATTTAGAAGCTAAATTAAGGTTTTTATCTTTAACGCGCTACTTTAACTGGGTGAATACATATATCTATCTCGAACGCGGCTACCGTACTTCAGTATAAATCGAAGAGCGCTAGAGTTCTAATCGCCAAGTTAGGTCTTGATGGTCATGATAGGGGAGCTAAAGTAGTTGCACGAGCCTTAAGGGACGCAGGCTTCGAGGTCATCTACCTAGGTGTACATCAATCGCCAGAGGATGTCGTGAAGGCAGCGGTAGAGGAGGATGTCAGGGCCATTGGGGTTAGCATCCTATCAGGATCTCATATAGAGTTAGTCCAGGATTTAATTAAGCTCCTAAGGGAGAAGGGGTTAAATATACCTGTGATTGTTGGAGGTATAATACCACCTGAAGATGTAGAGGAATTACGGAAGTTAGGCGTATTTGCCGTATGCGGACCTGGCACATTACTCAAGGACGTAGTTGAGTTGTTTAGGAAGGCATTGAGTTCTACAGAGGAGGTGTCTTAGAATGAAACTCCACCATATAGGCGTAGCTGTAAAGGACTTAAATGCCGCTATGAAGTTTTACTCCGAAGTCCTTGGACTAAAGCTCCTAGGAGTTGAGGAGGTTAAGGAGGAAGGTGTTAAGATAGCCATGTTCGATGTCGGCGGGGCCAGGATAGAGCTCCTTCAGGGCATTAGCCCTGAGTCATCAATATCTAAATTCGTCGAGAAAAGAGGTGAGGGCATCCACCACATAGCCCTCCAAGTAGATGACGTAGATAAGTTCTGTGAGGATCTAAGTAAGAAGGGGGTTCAATTAACTTATCCGCAACCTAAGTTAGTTTCTGGAGGCTCAAGGAGGATAAACTTCATACATCCTAAGTCAACTAGCGGTGTTTTACTGGAGGTGCTCTCCGAGGCGGTTCATCATGAATGAAAAAATAGTGCAGAAACTAATTGAGTGGGAGAAGGAGGTCTTAGAACCCTTTATTAAGAAATTCCCTGAAAGGAAGAGGGAGTTCCTCACAGAGGAAGGAATACCCATCAAACGCGTGTATACGCCCTTAGACCTGGAGGATAAGAAATGGAACTACCTTGACAGGCTTGGATTCCCAGGTGATTATCCATTCACTAGGGGAGTATATCCAACGATGTATAGAGGGAGGCCTTGGACCATAAGGCAGTATGCTGGGTTTGGTTCGGCTGAGGACACTAATCAGAGGTTTAAGTACTTATTAAGCGTCGGCCAGACAGGACTTAGTATGGCTTTTGACTTGCCAACACAGCTAGGCTTAGACCCCGACCATAAATTAGCTTGGTATGAGGTTGGTAAGGTTGGGGTATCAATGCCTTCAGTTGTTGAGATGGATTTGGTTTTCAGGGACATACCCATGGATAAGATATCAACCTCAATGACTATAAATGCTACAGCTATTGAGGTGCTCTCCATGTATATAGTGGTCGCTGAATCTAGAGGGGTACCTAGAAGCACATTAGATGGAACTATACAGAATGATATCCTTAAGGAGTACATCGCAAGGAAGAATTACATCTACCCTCCAGAACCATCTATGAGGTACTCCACGGATGCTATTATATTCTGCGTTAGGGAGATGCCTAAGTGGAATCCGATAAGCATCAGCGGTTACCACTTCGAGGAAGCTGGTGCGACTCCAGCCATGGAGATAGCATTCACTTTAGCTGATGCCATAGAGTATGTTAAATGGGTTCAATGGAGGGGCAAAATCCCGGTCGATTCGTTTGCTCCTAGGCTCTCATTCTTCTTTGCTGCTAGGACCAATTTATTTGAGCAGGTGGCTAAGTTTAGGGCAGCTAGACGAATGTGGGCTAAGATAATGAAGGAAAGGTTTGGAGCTAAAGACCCGAGGTCCATGATGCTTAGGTTCCATACCCAGACCGCTGGGGTAACTTTAACAGCCCAGCAACCAGAGGTAAATATAATTAGAACAACGCTTCAAGCGTTGGCAGCGGTGCTTGGGGGCACCCAGTCGCTACATGTAAATTCCTATGATGAGGCATTATCATTACCGAGTGAGGAAGCAGTAAAGTTGTCTATAAGGGTGCAGCAGGTACTGCTATATGAGTCGGGGGTTATTGATTCCATAGACCCCTTGGGCGGTTCTTACTACGTTGAATGGCTTACTGATGAAATCGAGGAGAGGGCTTGGAAAATCATTGACTACATAGATAAGTTAGGTGGAATGCTGAAAGCAATAGAGATGGGTTATCCACAAAGGGAGATAGCTAGGGCAGCATATGAGTACCAGCTTAAGGTTGAAAGGGGTGAGATACCGGTCATAGGCGTTAATGTATTAGTTGAGCCTACCCCACCTAAGATTAAGATCTTGAAGGTAGATCCTGATGTTAGGAGGAGGGTTATTGATAGACTCAATAAGTTGAGGGAGGGGAGGGATGGTGCTAAGGTTAGGAGGTCTCTGGATGAGGTGAGGAAGGCGGCTGAGAATAATGATGTGAACATCTTTCCATACATATTAGACGCTATAAGATCTAAGGCAACCTTAGGTGAGGTAAGCGCCATATTAAGGGAGGTATGGGGTGAGTGGAGAGCCCCCGAAGCACTTTAAATCTATGGCTATCATTATCACGGCTGCCTTAGATTCGTCATTCCTTAGGTAATTAATTAACTCCCTTTTTAGGTCTTTAGCTGCCTTATCAGAGTATATTGCGGCAGTGTTGTCTGCGATGTAATTAGATCTACGTATAATTATCTTACTGCTATCATCATATGTTAACTTCTCATTACCCCAACCAAAGATCACATCATACACGCCATTCATACCTATAATTATAGTGGCTACTAAAGCCGTACTTCTACGAGCTAGATCCTTAAATTCATCGCTAAAATCCCTCAACGCCTTGCTTGCAGATATGCCTACTATGCAGTCACCCCTAACTGTAAGGTATTCGTCTCTGGTAAATTCCAGCGTTGTGGGGTGTTTAGCTCTAATATTCCTATGACCTCTAACTACAAATGCCTCTATAGCTACGCATTTACTATAATCAACGTCCACAATACCACCGATAAATTACTCCATTGTTAAAGTATTTTAGATCTGTAAGCACTAGTGAATTGATGGACAATAAAGAGGAACTTATAAAAGAGTTAATCAGAAGTGGGATACTTAGATCTAAGAAAGTAATAGATGCGATGCTTAAGGTACCTAGGGAACTCTTCGTGCCGGAGGAACTTAGAAAATATGCGTACTTAGATACCCCTCTGCCAATAGGTTATGGTCAGACAATTAGCGCACCACATATGGTCGCGCTAATGACGGAGGCGCTAGACCCTGATAGAGGTGATAGGATCCTCGAGGTAGGTACTGGATCCGGGTATCAAGCAGCTATACTTGCAGAGATAGTTGGTCCAGAAGGTCATGTATATACTGTCGAGATAATAAAGGAGTTGGTGGAGTTCGCTAGGACGAATTTGATGAGGGCTGGGTACTTAGATAGAGTTACCATAATACACGGTGATGGAAGCTTAGGTTATGAGGAGGCAGCCCCATACGATAAAATAATAGTAACTGCTGCGGCCCCTAGGATACCTCAACCACTTATTGATCAACTAAAACCGGGTGGTAGATTAGTCATACCAGTCGGCGATTTCCACATCCAGTACCTAACCATAGTGTCTAAGGAAGTGGATGGTAGAGTGAGATATGAGACTAGCATACCATGCATCTTCGTACCATTAGTAGGTAAATACGGGGTTCGGGCTTCATCCGGCTTGACATAGCTTGATATTAATTCTCTACCCTTGGCTCCATCGCCCTCAGAGCCCCCTTCATCGGGCCAATATCGTTGGGCCCCGCCCGGGGC
>JAGDWE010000006.1 GCA_023255965.1 Desulfurococcales archaeon
TTCACTGAGGCAAACCACCATCAAATACGCCGCAGGGTACGAGCTTACAAGCCATCCCCATCCCAAAGGCTGGGCTTTCAGTTGTAAACACATTGGTGGAACTAGCCCCCAATGCGGGTCTACAAGCTTAATCCACGCTCCATAGGACATATATGGAGATGAATACCTTAATCCGATGCCCTCAACACGTGATAAATCATCAAGGTAGGATCGTCCACAGCAAAATCCCATACCTCACCGCGAGTACCTAAAGAGGTCAGACGTTACCTAGGCAACAACCTTGTTTCCTCATAGCTCTTAAAGACGTGACGAAGTTTTAAGTTTTTTAAGCAGGCATTAAAATATTTTTAATGCATTAAATGACATAGTTACTTCGGGTGGGATGGTGAAACTACTAGAAGCTATAAAGCCCTTAACATCCGGCCAAGAGGAGCTGGTAAACGCCCTTAATAATAGTGAGTACGAAGTTGTTGGTATTTTCGGTCCTACAGGAACTGGTAAGTCGCTATTTAGCTTAGCGTATGGTATAGATGCCTTAAATGATGGTAAGTTTAAGAAGTTGGTCGTAGTTAAGCCCATGATCGACGTAACGACCGGGGAGGAATTAACTATAGCTAGGGCCGGTCCTCAATATATAGAATTAATTAAATCGTATGTAAGCGACGTATTGGGCTCATTCACGACGTGGGATAACATACTGAAGTTGATTAATGATGGTAAATTGGTGTTTGTTGATAGCCATTACCTTAAGGGGAGGACGTTCGATGATTCGGTAGTATTCATAGATGATGCCCAGGCTATTAAAATCGAATCGCTCATAGAAGTTATATTAAGGGTTGGTAGGAACAGTAGGCTGATAGTTGCCGCCGACCCGATCTTCCAGGCACTTAGAGGCAAGGGGTCCTCAGATGCCTCCCTAATATTGAGGGACGTCTTAGCTAGTGAAGCAAAAACCAAGGTCGTTGACCTAGGTATTAAGGACATAGTTAGAGCCGGTGCTAAGAGGGGTATTAAGCTAGTTATAGAGTACATAATGCGGAGTAGGCAGCTAAGTGAGCAGGAGGCTAAGGCTCTAGAAGTAATAAAAACCCATGCACCAGATGCAGATATCATAACATTACTTGACTTAGATGAAGAGATAAAGAAATATAACTTACCCGTAGAACACGTGCCGAACATATTAGTTGTAACTAAGCAGGGGCACCTAGGGAGGTTAGTAGGGAAGGGCGGTGAGAGAATTAATGCCGTTGAGAAGGAATTAAATAAAAGAGTACGGGGTATAGAATTATCATTAGATTTCACGCAACTTGTAAGGGCGTTACACCCCGTCTCGTGGATATGGAAGAGAATTAATGATGTTGACTTTGTAGGAGCCTACTTAGTCGTTAAGATAGAGGGCGATGTCTTTGGCGCCTTTGTAGGACAGAAAGGAATGTATATAAGGTTCTTAGATAATACGTTGAGAAAATTACTAGGCGTTGGTATTAAGGTAATGACTGTTGAAGCATCTGAAGAACCTAGGAAAGGTAAGAAAAAGCGTTGAAAATAAGCAGATAGATAAAGTACAACGAAGTAATTACATACGTCAAAATAGTCGACGTGGCTGGTATTAGGACCAGAGCGTCATATAATCTAAGCCCGCCTATCACTATCCTCTTAACGTCATGGAAAATAGCCCTCCTTATATTCATTAAATCAACTCCCACTAAGATAGATATATAAGCAGCAACATATGAACATAACACAGCTAGATCGATATTCATGCCTGCAACTAATGTAGATAACACGGATATGAAGGTCGTAATGAGGGAGGTAACAAATATGGGTACAGCTAACCCAAGGCCTCTAATACCTATCGATAGCTTGTTAATTATCAAGATTAATAAAGTCACAATGGGTGCAAGCAAGATAAGCCCGCATACTCCGTAATTAAGCATCAAATACATCGAAATTAATGTAGCTATAGTCATCGGCGCTAATGTACCACCTAAATTTACCTCGATAGATACGTGTCTACTAACCTTAAAGCTCAATGGCTGCATTATATATTTGCTTCCCAGCTTAATCATACTTACCTTACGTAAATTACTAAGCATTACAGTGCTCATTACTTGAACATTAAACCTACCTAAGATGTAGATCGCTATGTTAATGAGCGCTGCCAATAACATAGAATCAGGAGCATTTAACCCTATTAACAGGAAAAGCTTGAAATGTGCGACCAGTACTAACGCGTTAACCGTGAACGCCATTAATGATACGCTAATACCCATTGGGTACGCCCTGATAATACTCCTTATAAGGTGGACACCTTAAATAAGCTACTGCTTAACCTATCCCCTAAACCTAAATAGCTTTGATAGTCGCTTAAACATCGTTTAATGCACCCAGTATATGCAAAATACCTGGCGGGATTATTATCGCTAGATATATAAGATCCACTATAACTAGTTGTTGGGAGCTAAAGTGAGGCTTCTACGACACATCATCGATGCGTTGGATTTAAGTGTATACTCATACGTAAAGCCCGGCGCTATTCATAGGTTCTCGCTTCAAGATGATGACCTCCATAGGTACGTTAGGGTCTTAACCTCATCCATCCACTCATACTTAAGTGCAGCTGAGTTGGGCGAGCTGGTAGCCCGGGGAAGTCTTAGCTTCCCTTCGCTAGATATAGGCAGATTGATAACACAAAGCATCTCCTCCTCATTAAGATGGCTAGATAGGATCTATACTGTGGAACTACACTTAACCTTGCTACCATCAGTTACTGCAATCTCATACGCGTTCGCTGTCGACAAAGCAGCTCCGCTAAGTACGTTTAGAAAGGCTATTTTAAACATACTAAGTTCATCAAGTGTTAAGGATTCCTTAGAAGTTTATAACATAATTAAGGATCTCCCCGTACTCACCCCCGTAATTAGTGAGCTAGGTATTACCGAGGGGTACCTTAGGGTCAACTCTATGAATCTCTACAACCTTTATATAACCCTAGGCAGGAGGCTTTTGCCTATTGACGTCCTAGTCAATAAATTAGATATAATTATAGGAATGAGTAATAAATTCCTTAAAACGTACTACGAAACATTAGATTATAATATAGCATCGGTAGCTGCGTACATTGACGGATTAGAAAAAGTTTTTGATACGCGAATAAAGGTTGACCTGGCTAAAGGACGCACGGCCATTAACGAGTTACTTAAGATAGATAAAGACCTTAAGTCGAAGGGAAAGGACTTTAATGAGATGATACCATTGTTGAATATTTCAATACTTTTATCGCTATGCATATTAGAAAGCAATTAAACACCTCCAATTAGGAATTAATTACTTGCTCCCGCATAAATCCTTCAAGTAGGCAATTAATTTATTATAGGCGTCCACAACGACGTTAGGATCTACAACCCTAAATTTGACATTTATCAGTTTGTAGGCGTCCACAACCTTATACCCAGCTAATTCTACGCGACCTACTTCAGGTACTTCTAATACGCTATATAATAACCTACGGTCATCTACACTTAACTCATCACTTGCTTTATAGCACCATTCCAGCGCAGGTACGTCAGCACTAACTAATATTTCATCGCCTAGCTCTATAATGGTAATTTTAATATGATTATCAATGATTATCTCCTTAAACCCCTTTAACTCCTTCAATATATCTCCATATTTATTCAAATCTCCATATGCGTATAATCGCTTTAGATCGGGACCAACTCGCTTTTACAGTACGGACACCTGCCATGCAACCTATTATAATCAGCTAGGCAGAAATACGCATTTAGCGTATGTCCGCACTTAGGACACGTATAAATGGCATTACTTCCTATTACTAACTTCCTGCTACATATACTACAATACCTAGTCACCCATCCTAAGTGTCCACACGCGTTATTACCGAGAAGTTTAACCATAGGCCTCACATCCTACTACTCTACTCCATCTATCGACTTGCTTATTTCTCATGATCTCCCTACTTAGCTCATCCGTGCTCCAAACATGTGTTGCAGATAAGTTTATAAATATTCATCCCCACACAATGGATCACTACCTTTAAAGGCAGGAAGAGATCCCATGAAGCTCTTGCTGCATGCTTGATATCGGAGTTGGGTTGGGGTGGCTCTAGCCGGACATGAGTTATCTGCTCCGGAGGTCGTCGGTGGGGGAGTCACCCTTCTCATATAACGAAATGCCTTGTAGCAGATAGCTCTCATTGTTATTATAAAGAACTAATAATTTTTATCGTTAATAATTTAGTGGATATCGTGATGAGGTTAGTTAAGATACTCGCTGTGGGTGATGTACATGGATTTAGACATCTTAACATACTTTTAGCATCGCTTAAAACTCTAATTAATATGAAGCCCGATCTAATAATATTTGCCGGCGATATGATTGATGGGGGTAATATAAGGGAATTGAGGACCATCATGGAGGGCATAGAAAGCAAGTTTAGTAATGTTCCAGTGATATCTGTCTTTGGCAATGAGGAATACCACGAAGTTGAATCCGAATTAATTAGGGAATACCCTCATATAACATGGCTTAATGACTCAATAACTATCATATATGTCGACGAAGTTAAAGTAGGTATAGTAGGCAGTAGAGGAGCCCTTGAAAAGCTCACCCACTGGCAAAGAAAGAATAAACCCGTGCTTGAGAAGGTATATAGAGAGAGACCCCGCATTATAGAGAACCTGATCAGGGAAGTAAAAAAAGAAGCCGATATAACTATTTATTTATCCCATTATGCTCCCACATTTATTACAGTGAGGGGGGAACCCGAAAGAATATTGCCATATATGGGCTCTAGGGATATCGAAGGAGTTCTAAGAAGGACCAAGCCGGATGTTGCCATACACGCGCATGCGCATAATGCTAGGATTTTAGAGGCAGTGCTAGATGGCGTGAGGATATACAATGTATCACTACCAGCCAGAAAAGGCGTAACAATGATAAATATCTCCCCTAAGAATTTAAGCGCCTTTATGAGCAACTGACTTCCTCCTCGCCCTTTAGGGCGAGGCCTTCAGCCTACACCACCAACACGCACATTCCCAAGGACTCCTTGGGA
>JAGDWE010000063.1:0-2067 GCA_023255965.1 Desulfurococcales archaeon
TGTAATGCGTAGAAAGACTGTAGATCGCATTCAACGAAACCTACAGTAGTGACACCATTAGCTAATAGATGGTCAATACTTACTTTCAAATCATTAACTACCTTCCTTAAATCCCTTCTCATTCCCTCCATTATCGTATATAGGATCTCCTCCCTAACTACCCCTTCACTTGGTAGGAAGTCAGGGCTACTCTTAAATCTCTCCAACAACCTCAAATCACTTAATGCCTTACTATTAAGTACAGCTACATGCATGCACGACCTAACGAGTATTACGGGTCTATTACTAACTGCTTCATCTAGGTCTGATCTGCTGATCAACCTCCCGTTAGGAAATAGCTCCTGATCCCATCCATAATCAACTAGCCAGTAATCATCACTCTTTAGTGTGAGTAATCCCTTAAAATTCTCTTAACATCGTCTATCGATTTAACCCCCCTTAAATCGATGGACCTCAGCGACTCACCTAGTGCCGTTAGATGTAGGTGAGCGTCTATAAATCCAGGTAAGACGACCTTCCCCCTAAGGTCTACCAATTCCCCTCCAAGATCGTTAGCTAACTTAATGACCCTATCCTCATCACCAACGTATATGAGCTTACCATTGATCACTAAGAACCCACTAGCAGTTATTAGGGGCTTAAACCTCATGTACGCCTTGCAGTTAATGAATCCCTTGACATCCAACATGGTCATCTAATTAAGACTTATATTACTAACTTTAAGTCTATCTTGGTGGGTTCTTTGGTCGTAAGATATAAGCACGCTGTAGGGTCTGTAGGTAGGGTGGTGGTAGCGAGGCTCCAGCCAGGTACGGACATTATTGAAGGCGTTGAGAAGATATGTGATGACTTAGGCGTTGAGTATGCATATGTTAACGTAGGTACTGGGACGTTATCCAAGGCAACCATAATGTACTTCGTACCTAACCCGTCTACTAAGATAGGGTCTAGCTATAGCCCACCTAAGGAGGTACACGGTCCTCTGTCATTCTTAGGAGGCTCCGGCGTAGTTGGTAGGGATGAGAAAGGGAATAGACTAACACACATACATGGAGCTGTATGCGATCAATGGGGGCACGTCCACGGAGGCCATCTAGTTAAGGGAGGTAACCCAATCCTAGTAACATCAGACGTGGTAATATTTGAGTTAAAGGGAGTTAAGATCATTAGGAAATATGATGCTGAAGTAGACTCATATCCATTAGAACCTGAATCAGCGTGATATTAAAGACCTGAAACTTTGAAAATAAATGAAAATAACACATTTGATTTTTAGTTTACTTCAGCAAATCTTCACGAGGCGGTGAAAAGACCTCAATGACAACCAACTTATTTGGGCCTGGATTACGGGTTTCATGAGGTTCATTTGACTTAAAATAATATGCTGTACCCTCACTAAATGTGAATACGCCATCATTGGTCCGTACCTCAGCCCTACCACTAAGTACATAACTTATCTGCTCTTGGGGATGCGAGTGCCATGGAACCCCAGCTCCCGGCGCTATTTCAACAACCATCATCATTACTTTCTCTCCGGCTATGAATATCCATCTCTTTATATCCTTAGATGGCTCCTGATAGAGAGCTGATTCCTTCGTCTTGAACTCCGTAAGTTCACACCGATAGTTTATTAGTTTAATAGAGTTAAAAACATTGTGTACTATTTTCTCTATGTATTATAACGAATTAAACAACGAATACATGACTTCATACGGGTTACCAGTGATTACCCCCTCCTTAAAGAACTTGATAGATATTTTATGGAGTTCTTTAACTAAGTCGTTAGGTCTCTGAGATATTTCCCCGGGTAGATCACTTGCTATTTCTATAAGCTTTCTTAGATCATCAGTAGTATTAAGGTATCTATGAATACCCACTGATAACTCTAAGTTACCTGATAGGATAGCTGATACGTAGTTCAACATGAAGTTAAACGTCGGTGTCCTAACGACTTTAAACATACTTAAATCATACCTACTTAGGAATTTAGCTAAAAGTATGCCCACTATATGAGGTACGCCTATAGATAGACGCATCAGCTCATCGTGTTCTGCCGGGCTCATGACA